>NZ_JBIUVJ010000068.1:1324-26883 GCF_044742875.1 Pseudomonas sp. NPDC087817 | reverse complement strand
CGCAGCACCTGGCCGGTTTGTTCATCGGTCTGGAACTGCTGTCGGTGCCGGTTTACGGTCTGGTGGCTTACGCCTTCTTCAACAAGCGTTCGCTGGAAGCCGGCATCAAGTACATGGTGCTGTCGGCTGCCGGTTCGGCGTTCCTGTTGTTCGGTATGGCGCTGCTGTATGCAGACTCGGGTTCGCTGAGCTTCGTTGGCATTGGTCAGGCACTGGCTGCAACTGGCCTGCCTAGCTCGCTGGCGCAACTGGGCCTGGGCATGATGCTGATCGGTCTGGCGTTCAAGCTGTCGCTGGTACCGTTCCACCTGTGGACGCCGGACGTCTACGAAGGTGCTCCGGCACCGGTCGCCGCGTTCCTCGCCACTGCGTCGAAGGTGGCGGTGTTTGCGGTGATGGTGCGTCTGTTCCAGATCTCCCCTGCCGCGAGCAGTGGTGTACTGAGCGACGTGCTGACTGTCATCGCCATCGCCTCGATCCTGTTCGGTAACCTGCTGGCCCTGACCCAGAGCAACCTCAAGCGTCTGCTCGGTTACTCGTCCATCGCGCACTTCGGCTACCTGCTGATCGCACTGGTGGCGAGCAAGGGTCTGGCGGTGGAAGCCATCGGCGTCTACCTGGTCACCTACGTGATCACCAGCCTTGGCGCGTTCGGCGTGATCACTCTGATGTCCTCGCCGTACAACGGCCGTGACGCAGATGCCCTGTACGAGTATCGCGGCCTGTTCTGGCGCCGTCCGTACCTGACCGCCGTACTGACCGTGATGATGCTGTCCCTGGCCGGTATCCCGCTGACCGCAGGCTTCATCGGCAAGTTCTACATCATCGCTACTGGTGTCGAGTCGCACCAATGGTGGCTGGTCGGTTCGCTGGTACTGGGCAGCGCCATCGGCGTCTTCTACTACCTGCGCGTGATGGTCACCCTGTACCTGATCGAACCAAACCTGCGCCGCCACGATGCGCAACTGCACTGGGAACAGAAGGCAGGCGGCGTAATGCTGCTGGCCATCGCCCTGGTCGCGTTCTTCCTGGGCGTGTACCCGCAGCCATTGCTGACACTGGTTCAGCAGGCGGGTCTGGCGGGCTGATTGCTTGGCTGGCTAGAAATGAAAACGGCACCTTCGGGTGCCGTTTTTTTTGTGCGGTCTCTTGATCTTTATCGCAACGCTTTCACCATCGGCACACACGCCAGTTGCAGACCCGAAGGCGATTGATAAATCGCACTCCCCTCCCCGATGTAACCGCAGCGCCGGTAAAAATCGACAGCGTTCAACGTCGCGTCCAGACAGACCTCTGTCAGCCCCAGCGCCCTCGCCAGATCTTCAAGAAAGTGCAGAACCTGTTTGCCCAGTCCGCGCTGCATGAAATCCGGATGAATGAAGATTGCCCCGATTTCACGGTGCTCCATATCAAGCATTCCGGTTGCCACTGGCTCGTCCTCAACCCAGCCCAGATAGAAGTGCTTTTCCATGAGCGTGTCGTAACCGTCTTCAGCCGAGCCCTTGGTCCAGTCGTGCATTTGCTGCTCGGTGTAAGCACCGATGCATTGATGCCTGATCGCCAAGCGTCGTATGTCGAATGCGGTTTGGGCGTCATTCGCGGTGGCTCTTCTGATGTCGAACATTTCTCTCTCCATGAGCCATGTGCGGACGGGCAATGAAAAAGCCCCGTCCATTTCTGGCGGGGCTTCGGGTAACACGTGAAATGGAAAACACGTATGACCTTATGGCCCGCCGGAAGCGGTCATAGAGGAGCACATCATGTTCATTCGGTGTTGGGTATTCATTGGGCGATAGTGCTGTGGATTGTTCCGACGCGTCAATCGCGAAGTTTCCCCTAAACCCATGTGGGAGCGTGGCTTGCCCGCGATGACGCCGGCACATTCAGCATCATCATTGCCTGACCCAACGCTTTCGCGGGCAAGCCCGCTCCCACAGGTTTCAGTGGTGTTCATAAATCCAGGTACACCCGCATGGCTTGGCGTTACAGCCACATGACGAAATTGTAATTCCCTCATCACCTTGGCGTTATCCGCAGCTTGCAACGATGTCCCCCGGCGACCATGCCGACGAGCCCCATGCCCGTCGAACAATAAAACCCACGCCGAAGCACGTTCCCGTTCTGCCGAACCCAAGGAGTGTTTGATGGTTAACAATACAAAAATGTCGATGGCTGCTTTAGCGGTGGTGGTTGGCTCCGGGCCGTCCATGGTGTTTGCAGAAGAAAAAGCCGAAGGCTTTATCGAAGGCAGCAGCCTGACGGTGCTCAACCGTAATTTCTATTTCAATCGTGAGCACCGCAACGGCCAGTCCAGCCCGACCGGCAACGGTTACTCCGAAGCCTGGTCGCATGCGGTGATCAGCAAGTTCGAATCCGGCTTTACCCAAGGCACCGTCGGGGTCGGGGTCGATGCGTTTGCCATGATCGGTTTGAAACTCGACACCGGTGACGGGCGCAACGGTGGCCGTAGTTCATTTGATGTGCTGCCGGTCAACAGTGACGGCGAGGCGCGGGACGAATACACCAAGGTCGGTGGCGCGGCGAAAGTGCGGGCATTCGATACGGTGGTCAGGGTCGGTGATGTATTCCCGGCAAACCCGGTCGTGGCGGCGGGTGACTCTCGTTTGCTGCCAGAAAGCTTTCGCGGCGTGACAGCGACCAACACCAGCATCGAAGGTCTGTCGGTGCAGGGCGGTCGACTGCACGCGATGAGCCAACCGGTGTCCAGCGACACGCGCGAGAACTTCGCGACCTTCTATGCAGGCCCGGTCAATTCGCCGTGGATCGCTTACGGCGGCGGCGATTATGCGATTAACAAAAACCTCAGTTTCAGCCTCTACTCCAGTCGCCTCAAGGATGCCTGGAATCAGTACTACGCCGGCACCTCGTGGACGTATCCACTGTCTGACGACCTGTCGCTGTTCGGTGGCCTGAACTATTACAAGGCTGTCGATGAGGGCAAACAACTGCTCGGCGAGTTCGACAACAACATCTGGAGCGGCCGTGCCGGCGTGAAGTTCGGCGCCCACTCCGTCGCCCTCTCCCACCAGCGCAACAATAGTAATGACGACTTCGATTACCTGCGCCAGTCCGACTCGATCTTCCTCGACAACTCCATCCAGTACAGCGACTTCAACTCACCGAAAGAACGTTCGTGGATGGTGCGTTATGACCTCGACATGACGACCTACGGCGTGCCCGGCCTGTCGTTCATGACCCGTTACGCGCGCGGCACCGATGCCGATTATTCCAACGCCAACGCGGTGTACATGCGCCGTGATGCCGAAGGTAACCCGCTGACCGATCAGAAGCGTTGGGAGCGCGACATCGAAGTCAAATACGTGGTGCAGAGTGGTTCGATGAAAGACCTGTCATTACGCTTGCGCCAGGCCACAACCCGCGCCACGGCGTTTGAGTCCGATCTGGATGAAGTTCGGGTGATTGTCGAATACCCATTGGCGATTCTCTGAGTTCACGAGCACAACACATTCACCTTTAGAAGCTCCTTGCTCCTTTGGTAAGAGGTGAATCTTTTGGCGTCCTTCGGGGCGCCTTTTTTATGCCCGGTGTTTAACAGACAGAGTGGCGAGAGCGCTTGTGACCCCAAGAACTATCAGGTAAAGAGTGGCGTTCCGACGTTCCCTACACCTGAATCGGAGTCAGGTGGATCAATTCCAAGGATCAATTGTGCTTGACCTCATTTACCGCGCTTCATGGGGCGTTGTACTGCTGCTGATTTTCCTCAGCGAAGCAATAACGCTGTTTGCCGCCGGGTTCCGGCTCGATCAGATGGAACGCCACTTCATCGAGTCTGACTTTGTCGGCACTGAACGAAAAAGACTGGGCAATGGCCCGTTGGGGCGAATGAAGAGAGTCAGGCAGATTCGCACACTCACCGGCCGAATCACTCACCCCCTTATGCTGGAGCGCCACGCGGTCATGGAGGCCGAGCGCTTACCGGCGCATCTGAAAAAGTGGCTGGCGATGCCACGATGCCTTCTGCGAATGGCTCTGATGGGGGCCTGTCTACTGTTGCTTTGGCTCGGTTTCGAGCGGTTATGTACGACGCTTTTCACACCGGCGAGCGACGCCAAGCTGCTGTACGCGGCAGTCTTGATCGCCTGTGTACTGATGGCAGCTGTGGCGCTGCTCGTGCGGACGTACGTCAGCTTTTTCAAACTGACTGAGATCGAGTCTTTTCTGAAAGAGTCCTACTTCGTCGAACGAAACAAGCGGGTGCTGGGTGACAGTGTTTATGGCCGCTCCTGCCGCCTGTACCACATCTCGAACATTCTGTTCCTGGACTATGGCTATCTGCAGGCCAGTGATCCCGATGCCATTCCCGAGATTGACCGTTTCCCGTTGCCTCTGCGGCAGTGGGTCAATATTCCGGCCCGGATGTTTGGCTACTCTGTTCCGGGTTTTGTCGCGGTTTACTGCACGGCGTGGATCTTCGCAGTGTTCGCCTGACGATCAGTCTTTCAGTAAAACGCGGCCTGGATAGCGCCGCGTTTTTTCACCCCTCTCGGCAGATTGATCAGCCAGCAGGCTCGACGTTATCCAAAGCCCTGTTCACCGCCAGTTCACCGAGCATCACAACTTGGGCGATGCCCAGAATCGTCTTGCGATGCGTGCCTTCCAGCAGCGCGGCGAAGTCGCCGAGCATGACGGAGGCCGAGGCCAGGGATTCGCAGGCGTTGGCCAGCAGGGATTCGGTGTCGGCTTTGGGATTGGCCAGGAACATCTGGTTGGGGGTGTAGGGCGTGGCCATGATGGCGGCGCTGGGTTTGAGGTAAAAGTCGAGGGCGCGGTCGGCGGCTTTGTGGAGTTTTCGAATGTCGGCGGAGACGTAGGGGGATGTTGTATCGGCGTCCGCTGGAACGGTTGTTTCCGGCGGATTCGGCGTTGGCTTTTTCATGTTGTTTCTCCTTCTGAACGATGAAGCTGATCCATTCGGTTCCACGCGAAGGGGTGGCAGCTGTACGCAGGTTGGAACCCGGGGAACGGAGAAACCCGGCAGACTCGAAAGTCTCCCGCGCACAGCCGCCATAACAGGCTGCACACCGTGAAGGTGCGCAAGCATACGTCATGAATGACGCTTTGGCGCTGACACGTTCTCCGGGGTTCCAATCCCGATCGCTGATTAGGCAGCGACATCCACACACTAGAGAGCCGACGTCCGACGGACAACCTGAAAACATTGTGGGAAGGTTCTGCGATTGACCTACACCATTAAACATCCCGAAGCGAAATACAGATCGTGATATTGCAATACCCCCGGTGTCGGCTATCCACCGCTGTTCCGGCAAACACCCGCCACGCTGTATTTGAGGGTGTTGAGCTGCCCTTGCGAATCTTCATAGGTCATGGCGGTGGGGACGACCGAGCAGGCAGGCTGCGGCTTCACCACGCTGACGATTTTCACCACGTCCAGCTTCATCCCGTACGCGTAATCCCTCACCACAGGCGGCGCTTTGCCCTGGTTGGCGGCGTATTGCGCCATGGCTATGGCATTGGCGCTGAATGCGCGCTCGAACGCGCGGTCACCACCGCCCTCGGCCAGCACATTAATGGACATCGCCATCACCCCAGCGAACACCATCCACTTGATCAATTTCATGTTCAATTCCTCCATAAAAAAGCCCGGCATCGATGCGCGATGACAGGCTTGTTCCAGCATGGCTGCGTTTACAGGTCTTGAGTCTTGTCGTCTTTCTTGTCATTGACGACGACCGGATCGCGGGCCTGTTCGCGGGCAACGTACAGCTCTACGGAGCGGTCGTTGGCGGTCATCATTTTTTCGAAAGTGCGGTCGCCGCCACCTTCGGCCATGGCCAGGGAAGACAACGCCAAAGCTGCGGTAAAGGCACTGATCTGAGCGAATTTCATCTTTGATTCCTCGTTTAAGTAGCTGACGGGATCAAGGTAACAATCCGAACCTATCGTGACGGTGGCGGGGAAATTACATATCCGTTATCTGGCCTTACCCCACCACTGAGCAGCCTGCGCAATACCTGTGGCGAGGGGATTTATCCCCGATGGACTGCGCAGCAGGCCTGCTTTTTTGGGGCCGCTGCGCGCCCCATCGGGGATAAATCCCCTCGCCACAGGGTTGTGTTCACAATCAGGTGGGCATTGAGTCCTCATCCCGGCGATGGGCGAGTTGGTACAGCGCCGGCAAGATCAGCAGCGTGAGAATGGTCGAAGACAGAATTCCGCCAATTACCACCGTCGCCAATGGCCGTTGCACTTCTGCACCGGTGCCGGTCGCGAGCGCCATCGGAATGAACCCCAGAGAAGCCACCAGCGCCGTCATCAAGACCGGCCTCAGGCGTGTCAGCGCACCGAGGTTGATCGCATCCGCAAGCGACCGCCCCTCCTCGCGCAGATTGCGGATAAACGCAATCATCACCAAGCCGTTAAGCACCGCCACCCCGGACAGCGCGATGAACCCCACGCCGGCAGAAATAGACAACGGAATATCCCGCAACCACAGCGCCATCACCCCGCCGGTCAACGCAAACGGAATCCCGGTAAACACCAGCAAGCCATCCTTCAGATTGTTGAACATCATGAACAACAACCCGAACACCAGCAGTAATGCCACCGGCACCACGATCTGCAAGCGCTTGGCCGCCGATTGCAGTTGCTCGAACTGCCCGCCCCAACTGGTCCAGTAACCGGCCGGCACCTGCACATCACGCTCGATCACTGCGCCCGCCTCGCTGACAAACGAACCAATATCACGCCCCCGCACGTTGGCGCTGACGATCACCAGGCGCTTGCCGTTTTCCCGGCTGACCTGGTTCGGCCCCAGCACCAGGTCGAGGCTGGCGACGTCTTGCAGTGCGATGAAGCCGATCTGATTGGCCGTGCCATTTACCGCCGGCACCGGAATCAGCAGCGCCGACAGCCCTTCGATGTCCTTGCGCATGGCATCCGACAAACGCACGACCATGTCGAAGCGTCGGTCGCCCTCATACAACGTGCCGGCCTGACGCCCGCCCACCGCGACGGCAATGGTGTCCTGCACATCGCCGACATTCAGCCCATAACGGGCGGCCTTGTCACGATCAATGTTGATGGTCAGCACCGGCAACCCGGTGGTTTGCTCGACCTTGACCTCGGAGGCGCCGTTGACCTTCTGCATCGCCGCCGCAATCTTCGCCGCCGTGGCGTTGAGCACGTCCATGTCATCACCAAACACCTTCACTGCCACGTCGCTGCGCACGCCGGAGATCAGTTCGTTGAAGCGCAACTGAATCGGCTGCGACAGTTCATAGTTGCTGCCCGGCAACGTCGCCGCCGCTTGTTGCAGTTCGGCCATCAGGGTGTCGCGGGACTTGCCCGGGTCCGGCCACTGCTCTTTCGGCTTTAGCATCACGTAGCTGTCGGAGATGTTCGGCGGCATCGGATCGGAGGCGATTTCCGCGGTGCCGGTGCGGGCGAATACGCGTTCGACTTCTGGAATCTTGGCCAGAATCAAGGTTTCCAGGCGCTGCTGCATGTCCACCGATTGCGTCAGACTGGTGCCCGGCACGCGCAAGGCTTGCAGGGCGAAATCGCCTTCACTGAGGCTCGGCACAAACTCGCTGCCCATGCGGCTGGTCATCACGCCGCTGAGCACAATCACGCCCAACGCCGCACCCACCGCAACGGCACGATGACTCATCACCCAAGCCAATGCCGGCGCATAGACGCGACGCGCGCCGCGCATGACTGCGCCCTCTTCTTCCTTGACCTTGCCAGTGACGAACAGCGCAATCGCCGCTGGAACAAAAGTCACCGACAACAGCATCGCGCCCAGCAACGCAATCACCACAGTGAACGCCATCGGGTGGAACATTTTTCCTTCGACGCCGCTGAGCGCGAAGATCGGCAGGTACACGACCATGATGATCAACTGGCCGAAAATCAGCGGTCGCCGCGCCTCTTTCGCCGCCGCAAATACTTCCTTGAAACGCTCGGCGCGGCTCAGCAAACGCCCATGGTGCTGCTGCGCGTGAGCGAGTCGGCGCAGGGTGTTTTCGACAATCACCACCGCGCCGTCGACGATGATGCCGAAGTCCAGCGCGCCGAGGCTCATCAGGTTGGCGCTGACCTTGTTGCTGAACATCCCGGTGAAGGTGAACAGCATCGACAGCGGAATCACCATCGCGGTAATCAGCGCCGCACGAATGTTGCCGAGGAACAGGAACAGAATCGCGATCACCAGAATCGCGCCTTCGATGAGGTTCTTTTTCACCGTGGCGATGGCTTTATCGACCAAGTGCGTGCGGTCGTAAACCGGCACGGCGATCACACCTTGCGGCAAGGATTTGTTGATCTGTTCAAGCTTGCTGGCAACCGCTTGCGATACCGTGCGGCTGTTCTCGCCGATCAGCATGAACACCGTGCCGAGCACCACTTCACGACCATTTTCGGTGGCCGCGCCGCTGCGCAGTTCGCGGCCGATTTGCACGGTGGCGACGTTCTTGATGCGGATCGGCGTGCCGTCGACATTGGCCATGACGATGTTGGCGATGTCCTCGGTGCTCGCCACTTGCCCCGGCGCACGAATCAGCAACTGCTCGCCGCTGCGCTCGATGTAACCGGCGCCGACGTTGGCGTTGTTCCGCTCAAGCGCGGTGACCAGATCGGTGAGGGTCAGCTTGTACGCGGCCAGGCGTTTCGGGTCCGGGGCAATCTGATATTCCTTGGCGAAGCCGCCGATGGTGTTGATCTCGGCCACGCCCGGGACGTTGCGCAATTGCGGCTTGATGATCCAGTCCTGAATCACCCGCAGATCGGTTGGCGTGTACGGCGTGCCGTCGTCCTTCAGCGCGCCTTCCTTGGCTTCAACCGTCCACAGGAAAATCTCGCCGAGGCCGGTGGATATCGGCCCCATGACCGCTTCTGCACCTTCGGGCAATTGCTCCTTGGCGATTTGCAAACGCTCGTTGACCAATTGGCGGGCAAAGAACAGGTCGGTGCCGTCCTTGAAGATCACCGTGACCTGCGACAGCCCCGAGCGCGACAGCGAACGGGTCTGCTCCAGCGCCGGCAAACCGGCCATGGCGGTTTCAATCGGGAAGGTGATGCGCTGCTCGGTTTCCAGCGGCGAGAACCCGGCTGCGCCTGTGTTGATCTGCACCTGGACATTGGTGATGTCGGGTACGGCGTCGATCGGCAGTTTTTGATAACTGGCGATGCCGAGACCGGCCATGAGCAGAACGGCGAGCAGCACGATGATGCGCTGCTCGATGGCAAACTGGATCAGGCGTTCGAACATGAGGACCTTCCAGGATTAATGACTGTGCTCGGCTGAGGCTTTGCCCAGTTCCGATTTGAGGACGAAGCTGCCGGCGCTGGCGACTTGTGCGCCCGCGTCCAGGCCTTGGGTGATTTCCACAAAACCATCGGCGCGGCTGCCCAGCTCCACGGCTCGCGTCTCGAAGCCGTCGTCGGTACGCACGAACACCGAGGGTTTGTCCTCGACCGTCTGGATCGCAGTTTCCGGCACGGCGACTTTAGCTTCGCGGCTGTCGGTAGCGACCAGCGCGGTGACGAACAGGCCCGGTCGCCAAGAACCCTGCGGATTTTCCAGCGTCACGCGAACCGTTGCGGTACGGGTCTGCTCGCCGAGCAGACTGCCGACGTAAGCCACACTGCCGACCACTTCGGCATTCAGCTCCGCAGCGCTGACCGTGACTTTTTTGCCCACCTGGACCTTGTTCAGATCCTTCGGTGATACGCCGAACGTCACCCACACCCGCGACAAATCCGAGAGGGTGAACGCTGCCGTAGACTCATCGACCACTTCCCCCGGCGTCAGGTGCTTTTCCACCACGACACCGTCGAACGGCGCACGCAATTCGTAGCGGTTGCCACCGGTGGCGACGACGCTGCCACTGAGCACGCTGATTTTTTGCCGGGCATTGCTCACGGCAATTTCCGCCTCTTGCAAGGCTTGGCGCGCCTGGAGGAAATCCTGCTCGGCGGAAATCTTGTCCTGCCAGAGTTTTTTCTCACGCTCATAGGTGGTGCGCGCCAACGCCAGACGCCGTTGTGCGGCGGCTTGCTCGCTGCGCTGATCGGAGATCTGCTGGCTGGCGATTACTGCCAGCAACTGGCCCTTTTTCACCGACTGGCCGAGGTTGACTGCCACCGACTCGACCACGCCCGGCACACGCGGCACCACGTGGGCGGTACGGTCTTCGTCGAAGCGCACTTCGCCGGGAAACGGCAGGCCGAGGCTGATGGTCTGCGCCCGCGCTTCGACCAGTTGAATGCCGGCGGCGGTGATCTGTTCGGCGCTCAATTCGATGTGGCCTTCTTCGCCATGTTCGCCCTCGGCAGCGGCGCCCTCCTCGGCGTGATCCGCGTGATCGGTATGTTCCGCAGCCTCATCGGCGTGCGCATCGATAGCGCCATTGCCCGCCCACATCGAGCCGATGCCGATGCCCAATGCCAGTGTCGCCGCAGCGACCCCAATCAGTTTTTTATCCATGGAAACTCCTCTGCGCCGTGACTTCGCGCAGTGATCTGAAAAATGAAATTCAAGGGCGGACGCTGAGGTCGCCGAAGATCCGTTCAATGCGCACGCGGGCGTCGGTCGCCTCGCTGACGGCCTGGATGTATTGGCTGCGCGCAGCGATCAGGGTGCGCTGGGCGTCGAGCACATCAAGGAAGCCGAACTTGCCCATTTCGAAGCCGCGTGTGGCGGTTTCAACCGCACTCTGCGCGGCGGGCAGGATGGTCTGGTTGAACGCTGTGACTTCGCCGTTGGCGGTCTGCCATTGCGCAAGGCTGGTCTGGATTTCCGTGCGCAAACGCAGTTCGGTGGCGTTGCGCAGATCCCGCGCCTGATCGGTGCGCCGCGCCGCCGCTAGGACGTTGCCCTGATTGCGATTGAACAGCGGAATCGGCATCGACAGCCCGACCACGTTGACCCGCTCGCGCTCGGTTTCGCTGTACTGGCTGCCGATGCTCACGGTCAGGTCGGGAATGCGCCGGGATTTTTCCAGCCCCAGCGACGCTTCGCGCTGATCGATCTGCAGCGTGGCCAGACGCAGCTCGGCGGTCTCGTTCAAACGCTCAAGCAAACGGTTCGGCGGCGGCACATTGGCGAGGTTTTGCGGGGCGGCTTGCACCGTGGTCGAGGTCGGCAACGGCGCCCCCATGACCTGCGCCAATTGTTGATAGGCATTGGCCTGATCGCGTTCGGCGCGGCTCAATTCCAGGCGCACTTCGGAGAGCTGCACCTGCGCCCTTGTACCTTCGACCGGCGATGATTTACCGGCCTCGATCCGCCCTTGCGCAACGCGCAAGCCATGCTCGGCCAGTTGCAGTGACTGGCGCGACAACTGCAAGCGTTGCTGCGCGGTCTGGGCGCCGTTGAACGCCTGAATGACATCGGCGCGCAACGTGTTGCGCTTGCGTTCAAGCTCGATTCCGGCGGCATCCTGCGCACGGCTGGCGACGTCAATGCGCGCGCCGCGTTTGCCACCCAGTTCGATCGGCTGGCTGAGCTTCACTGTGGTGGTGCGCGAATCGCGGCGGGTGTCCTCGGCCTCCCACGAGACTTCAGGGTTGGGGATCAGGCCAGCCTGTTTGCGGTCGCCCTCGGCGATGCCGATTTCCCATTGGGCAGCGGCCAGATCGGGGTTGCCGGCGAATGCGGTTTGCAGGGCCTGCTCCAGAGTCAGCGTCGATGCGACCGCAAGGTTTGCAGTGGCCAGCAACAGAATGCCGCTGGCTATTTTTTTCAGGCGTGATCGCGCCATCAGTTCTGTTAAACCGGGCAATGGAAGACTTCCTTTAATCAAGAATCTTTGATGCCGCCACGGTAGGGTTTTGAACTTATCGACAAGGTGACTGGAAGATTACAAATCCGTTATCCACGGTTGCAGGAAGTTGTTTTGCTCTAGCATGCGGAGTGCGCAACGCAACTATGCAATACATGGAAACAAATACGCCGAAGTTATCTGCCCAACAGCACTTGCCTGAACCCAATACATAGCTATTTGCACCTTCCTGCTGCGACAGGCTGTCGCAGATGGCCGAATTAAAGGGGTCAAACGTTGACCCTGTAGCCACTACAGCGTTTACCGTGCACGTCACTCAGTTATTTACTGCACCCGGAAGCCCCTACAAAAACAACAACTTTCCCGGCCACCCTTAATTAAATATCCATTAAATAAAAGTGGTGATAGATCATGCGAATCCTTGTGATCGAGGACGAGCTTAAAGCTGCCGAATACTTGCATCAGGGTTTAACCGAAAGTGGCTATATCGTTGACCACGCGGCCACCGGCGCCGATGGTTTGCACCTGGCGCAACAACAGGTTTATGACCTGATCATTCTCGACGTCAATCTGCCGGAACTCGACGGCTGGGGCGTGCTGGAGCAACTGCGCCGCACGCATTCGACGCGGGTGATGATGCTCACCGCGCGCGGGCGTCTGGCCGACAAAATTCGCGGGCTGGATCTGGGCGCCGACGATTATCTGGTCAAGCCGTTCGAATTCCCCGAGTTGCTGGCGCGGGTGCGCACATTGATGCGGCGCAGCGAAAACATTCCGGTGCCGCAAGTGCTGAAAGTCGCCGATCTGGAACTCGACCCGGGCCGTCATCGCGCGTTTCGCGGCGCGCAGCGCATCGACCTGACCACCAAGGAATTCGCCCTGCTGCATCTACTGATGCGCCAGTCCGGCGAAGTGCTGACCCGCACGCAGATCATCTCGCTGGTATGGGACATGAATTTCGACTGCGACACCAACGTGGTCGAGGTGTCGATCCGCCGATTGCGGGCGAAGATCGATGACCCGTTCGAGCACAAATTAATCCACACCCTGCGCGGTGTCGGCTACGTGCTGGAGGCGCGGGAATGAAGCCGGCCAGCCTGTCGATGCGCCTGGGTTTGACGGTGAGTATTCTCGGCGCGCTGTTGGTGGTGTTTCTGGCGATCCTTGCCTACTTCGCGCTGACCCATGAGCTCAATGCGCTTTCCAGAGACAGCTTGGAAAAGAAGGTGGAGCAAGTCGAACACAGCCTGTCGCTGTACGCCGATGCTGGTGAGATTCGCTCGAAACCGCATATCTTGCTCGATCAGGTGATGGGCCATGACAACCTCACGTTGACCATTTACGACCGCGCAAATCTGCGTACGCCGCTGCTGAAATCCGGCTCGGGACTGGCCGATCCACGGATTGAATTAAAAGCGGTTCGGGCGACCACCGAGCAGTTGAGCTACAGCGATAGCACTGATGCTGAAGGCGCAAAGTTTCTGACGGTGTCAAAGTTGATCCGCCTCAAGGATGGCAGCAGCGTACCGGTGTTGCTCTCGATGGATAACGCTCACGATCAGGCCTTGCTCAGTGCCTACCTGCGCTCGACGCTGATGGCCTTGCCGTTGCTGCTGATCTTCATTGGCCTGACGGCCTGGGGCGCAGTGCAGCGCGGGCTGGCGCCGATGCGTGAGTTTCGCAAGGTCGCGGCGATGGTCTCGACCCAGGACCTGGACCATCGGCTGTCGGTGGTGAACATGCCGCAGGAGTTGAGCGAACTGGCCCAAGGCATCAACTTCATGCTGCATCGGCTGGATGCCGGGGTGCAGCAGTTGTCGCAGTTCTCCGATGACCTGGCGCATGAACTGCGCACGCCGATCAACAACCTGATGGGCAAGGCGCAGGTGACCTTGTCCCGCGAGCGCACCACCGAGGAATACAAGGACGTGCTGGTGTCCTGCACCGAGGAACTGGAGCGCGTGGCGCGGATTGTCTCGGACATGCTGTTTCTCGCGCAGGTCAGTCATCCGTCGGCGCTGGCGCCGTTTGAGTCGGTGGCGCTGGAGGATGAAGCGGCGAAGGTCGCGGAGATGTTTTCGTTGTCGGCACAGGACAAGCAGATTCACTTGAACGTTGTTGGTAGCGCATCGGTGTTGGGCGATCGGCTGATGATTCAGCGGGCGATTTCCAATCTGTTGTCCAACGCGCTGCGTCATTGCTCGAACGGTAAAACCATCACCTTGCTGATCGAACAAGGCGCGACGCAGGCTTCGCTGCTGGTGAGCAATCCCGGCGCCGGCATCGAGGCGCAACACCTGCCGCACCTGTTCGACCGCTTCTACCGCGTCGACAGCGCCCGCTCGCGCTCGCAAGGCAGCACCGGGCTGGGGCTGGCGATCGTGCGCTCGATCATGAGCCTGCACCAGGGGGTGGCGGAGGTGAAAAGCTTGCCGGGGGCGATGACCGTGTTCCGGCTTGGGTTTCCTGCGGTGACGCCAACGGACTCATCGCTTGCAGGCAAGCTCCCACAGTGATCTGCGGTGTGCCAAGGTTTTGTGAACACCACTGCAACCTGTAGGAGCCAGCCTGCTGGCGATGGTGATGGCGATGGCGGTGGGTCAGCCGATATCATTGTTGAATGTCAGACCGAATCGCTGGCAAGCCAGCTACCACAGAGATCTGCGGCCGCCCGGAGTTTGTGAGCATCGCAGAAAACTGTGGGAGCCTGGCTTGCCAGCGATGGCGGCGGGTCAGTCGATATTTTTGTACGATTTTTTACCGATTGCTCCCGTCCCCACACAAACGCCGAAAGCTCCCGCTCTAACATCCGTTTCGTCCTACAGCCAGCCTTGAGTCGGTCGTTCTATGGTGAATGTCTTTGCAGATAGAAGAACGGTGCGGGGAAAACTATGAGCAGAGACTTGTTTTGTGAGTTGGTTGCAGGAATCGAGACTCTGGCAGTCCAAGGTAGTGCGCAGCGCCTTCTCGCTCACACTCGAAAAACCGGCACACCACGAATTGGCGCGATGAAAGGCAAGTTGGTACTGCCTGAAGGTTTCGATTCGCCATTGCCTGACACCACGCTTGATACCTTTGAAGAAATTCAAGCATGAAACTGGCATTGAGCGATGTCTTGTAGGAGCTGCCGCAGGCTGCGATCTTTTGCCTTGGCCTTTGAAGATCAGG
This sequence comes from Pseudomonas sp. NPDC087817, assembly GCF_044742875.1. Classification (NCBI taxonomy): domain Bacteria; kingdom Pseudomonadati; phylum Pseudomonadota; class Gammaproteobacteria; order Pseudomonadales; family Pseudomonadaceae; genus Pseudomonas; species Pseudomonas sp. NPDC087817. Next base: position 11,929 of record NZ_JBIUVJ010000068.1, on the reverse strand, counting down.
ATCAAAAGATCGCAGCCTGCGGCAGCTCCTACAGGGATCGGGGTGTTTTTGAGTTTTGTGAACACCGCTGAAACCTGTAGGAGTGAGCCTGCTCGCGATAGCGGTAAATCGGCCGGCAAAAAAAACGGCACCTCACGGTGCCGTTTGCCTTTCACATTTCAGCGTTTACTTACGCGCATCCGCCCACGATTTCAGCAGTTCGTTGTAGCTCACCGTCTCACCCTTCGGCTTCTCATTCGCCAGTTTCGGTTTCGGTGCGCCCGGTTGATCAAACCAGTACTGAGCATCCCGTTCCGGGTTCATCTTCGGCGCACAAGTGGCCTGAGCCTTGGAGCGTTCCAGACGCGTCATGATCGCGTCCTGATCCTTGGCCAAGCCATCCAGCGCCTGTTGCGGGGTTTTCTCGCCGCTGGCCGCTTCGGCGATGTGGCTCCACCACAGTTGCGCCAGACGCGGATAGTCCGGCACGTTGGTCCCGGTCGGGGTCCATTGCACGCGGGCCGGGCTGCGGTAGAACTCGACCAGACCACCGAGTTTCGGTGCCAGATCGGTCATCGCCTGCGAGTTGATGTCCGACTCGCGGATCGGCGTCAGGCCGACGATGGTTTTCTTCAGCGATACGGTTTTCGAGGTGACGAACTGCGCGTACAGCCACGCCGCAAGCTTCTGTTTCTCAGGCGTGGATTTCATGAACGTCCACGAACCCACGTCCTGATAGCCGAGCTTCATGCCCTCTTCCCAATACGGCCCGCGCGGCGACGGCGCCATCCGCCACTTCGGCGTGCCGTCGGCATTGACCACCGGCAAGCCCGGTTTCGTCATATCGGCGGTGAACGCGGTGTACCAGAAGATCTGTTGGGCGATGTTGCCTTGCGACGGCACCGGCCCGGACTCGGAGAAGGTCATTCCCGCCGCTTCCGGCGGCGCGTAGGCCTTGAGCCAGTCGACATATTTCTGCGTGGCGAACACCGCCGCCGGGCCGTTGGTGTCACCACCGCGGGTCACGCTGGAGCCGACGGGGTGGCAGTCCTCGACGCGAATCCCCCACTCGTCCACCGGTAAACCGTTGGGCAAGCCCTTATCGCCGCCACCGGCCATGGAGAACCAAGCATCGGTGAAGCGCCAGCCCAGCGACGGGTCTTTCTTGCCGTAGTCCATGTGGCCGTAAACGCGTTTGCCGTCGATTTCCTTGACGTCTTCGCTGAAGAATTTGGCGATGTCTTCATAGGCCGACCAGTTCACCGGCACGCCCAATTCGTAGCCGTACTTTTCCTTGAACTTGGCTTTCAGGTCGGCACGCTCGAACCAGTCGGCGCGGAACCAGTAGAGGTTGGCGAATTGCTGGTCGGGCAGTTGATAGATCTTGCCGTCCGGCGCGGTGGTGAACGAGATCCCGATGAAGTCCTTGATATCGAGGGTCGGCGAGGTGAAGTTCTTGCCTTCGTTGGCCATCAGGTCGGTGATCGATTCGGTCTTGCCGTAGCGAAAGTGCGTACCGATCAGGTCCGAGTCGTTGACCCAGCCGTCATAGATATTCTTGTCGGACTGCATCACCGTCTGCATTTTTTCCACCACGTCGCCTTCTTGCAGCAGGTCGTGGGTGAGCTTGATCCCGGTGATTTCGGTGAAGGCCTTGGCCAGCACTTTCGACTCGTATTCGTGTGTGGTCAGGGTCTCGGAAACGACCTTGATTTCCATCCCGCGAAACGGCTCGGCGGCCTTGATGAACCACTTCAATTCTTCGAGTTGCTGATCGGCCGTCAGGGTCGACGGTTTGAATTCACTGCCGATCCATTTTTTCGCCGCGTCTTCGTAGGCATCGGCCCACGCGGCGGCGCTCAAACCGCTGAGTGCCAGCATGGCTGCCAATGAAATGCTATGTCGCAGCTTATTGTTTTTGTCGAACATAGAGACCTCCTGTTTAGGATTTCGGAGCACGGTTGCCGATCGATTCGACTAGCCCCAACGCATCACAGCCAACAGCCACACCAGGGACAACGCGGACGCCACCCAGATGCTCCAGTCGGTGGCGCCGATGACCAGCAAATGCAGGTAGGCGCTGCCGAGAAGACCGATAAACAAGCGATCGCCACGGGTGGTGGCAATCGGCAGAAAACCTCGCCGCAGGATGCTCGGCGAACGCAATTCCCACGTGGTCATGCCCACCAGCAGCAGACCAATGGCGATGAAGAACCCCGCTGTCGGGGTGGTCCAGCTCATCCATTCCATCATCAGTTCCTCAGACTCGACCGAGGGCAAAGCCCTTGGCCACGTGGTTGCGCACAAACCAGATCACCAGCATGCCCGGCAGGATGGTCAACACCCCCGCTGCCGCCAGCACGCCCCAGTCGATCCCCGACGCCGACACCGTACGGGTCATCACCGCAGCAATCGGTTTGGCGTTGACCGAGGTCAACGTGCGCGCGAGCAACAGTTCGACCCAGGAAAACATGAAGCAGAAAAACGCCGTCACACCGATGCCGGAACCGATCAGCGGGATGAAAATCTTCACGAAGAACTTGGGGAAACTGTAGCCATCAATGTAGGCAGTTTCGTCAATTTCCTTCGGCACCCCGGACATGAAACCTTCGAGAATCCACACCGCCAACGGCACGTTGAACAGGCAGTGCGCCAGCGCAACGGCGATGTGCGTGTCGAACAAACCAATCGACGAATACAACTGGAAAAACGGCAGCAGAAACACCGCCGGTGGCGCCATGCGGTTGGTCAGCAGCCAGAAGAACAAATGCTTGTCGCCGAGAAAACGATAGCGGGAAAACGCATAGGCTGCCGGCAGCGCCACGCTCAGCGAGATCACCGTGTTCAGACTCACGTAATACAGCGAGTTGAGATAACCGGTGTACCAGCTCGGATCGGTGAAGATCACCTTGTAGTTCGCCAGCGTGAAATCCTGCGGAAACAGGGTCAGGCCGCCGAGGATTTCGGTGTTGCTCTTGAAGGACATGTTCAGCAGCCAGTAGATCGGCACCAGCAGGAACAGGATGTACACCAGCAACGGAATAAGCTTTCTTTTGCTCATGGCCGGGCCTCAGCGGTTGGCGTCGGAGTGCGTCATGGCGGTGTAGAACAGCCAGGACACCAACAGGATGATCAGGAAGTACACCAGCGAAAACGCCGCTGCCGGACCGAGGTCGAATTGCCCTACAGCCATCTGGGTCAACGTCTGACTCAAGAAGGTCGTGGCATTGCCCGGCCCGCCGCCGGTGAGCACGAAAGGCTCGGTGTAGATCATGAAACTGTCCATGAAGCGCAGCATCACCGCGATCAGCAGCACGCTTTTGAGCTTCGGCAACTGAATATGGCGAAACACCGCCCACGCCGAAGCGCGGTCAATCCGCGCGGCCTGGTAATACACGTCGGGAATCGCGCGTAAGCCAGAGAAGCACAGCAACGCTACCAACGAAGTCCAGTGCCAGACGTCCATCACCAGCACCGTGACCCAGGCGTCCATGGTGTTGGCCGCGTAGTTGTAGCTGATGCCCATGGCGTTGAGGCTCGACCCGAGCAGACCGATGTCGGCTCGACCGAAAATCTGCCAGATCGTACCGACCACGTTCCACGGGATCAGCAGCGGAATCGCCAGAATGATCAGCACCACCGAGGACCAGCGGCCCTTGGTCGGCATGGTCAGGGCGACGGCAATCCCTAGCGGGATTTCGATCAGCAACACGCACGCCGAGTAGATGAACTGACGCAGCAGCGAGTCGTGCAGACGCGGGTCGAGCAGCACCTGCTTGTACCAGTCGGCACCGACGAAGTAGCGGCTGGACTGGTCGAAGATGTCCTGCACCGAATAGTTGACCACGGTCATCATCGGGATCACTGCACTGAACGCCACCAGCAGGAACACCGGCAATACCAGCCACCAGGCCTTGTTGTTTTGCACCTTGTTCATGGCTGCACCTCATCATCGGCTTCAAGCAGAAACTCATCGGCATAAACCATCAGCCACTGCGCCGGAAAACTGATGTACGCGGTGCCCTGGGGCACCGGTTTGTCTTCGGCCAGACGCACTTTCAGCGGCGCGCCGTCGAGGTCGAGAGTCATGATCTTGTAGGTGCCAAGGTCTTCGACGTGTACGACCCTGGCCTGCATCGCGTCGTCAAATGGCTCGTCCCACACGTGAATGAACTCGGGGCGGATGCCGACCTTCAGATTTTTCCACTGGCCGTGTTCGATATGTCGCTGCATGGCGTCGGACAACGGCAGGTGCGTCGAGGCAAAACCGACGCCGCCGGGCTGTGGCTGCACCTCGATCAGATTCATCCCGGGGCTGCCAATGAAATAGCCGACAAAGGTGTGGCTCGGCCGCTCGAAGAGTTCGCGTGGCGTGCCGAACTGGACGATCTGGCCGCCATACATCACCGCGATCTTGTCGGCGAAAGTCGAAGCCTCCAGTTGATCGTGGGTGACGTAGACCATGGTGATGTTGAATTGCTCGTGGATCTGCTTGAGCTTGCGCCGCAGTTTCCACTTCAGGTGCGGGTCGATCACCGTCAGCGGCTCGTCAAAGAGGATCGCCGAGACGTCGTCACGCACCAGGCCACGGCCCATGGAGACTTTCTGTTTCTCGTCGGCGGTGAGGTTGCGGGCCTTTTTGCTCAGCAGGTTTTGCAGATCGAGGACCTCGGCAATTTCCTGCACCTTGCTGTGTACTTTCGCCTCGGCCATGCCCTGATTGCGCAGGGGGAAAGCGAGGTTATCGAACACGGTCATGGTGTCGTAGACCACCGGAAACTGGAAAACCTGGGCGATGTTGCGCTTCTCCGGCGTCAGGTCGTTGACCGCTTTGCCGTCGAACAACACGTGGCCCTGCGAGGGGCTGAGCAGGCCGGAAATGATGTTGAGCAAGGTCGACTTGCCGCAGCCCGACGGGCCGAGCAAGGCATAGGCGCCGCCCTGCTCCCAGACGTGGTCCATCTCGCGGATCGCGTAATCCTCCGCGCCGCTCGGGGTCTTGCTGTAGCTGTGGGCGAGGTGCTGCAAACGGATTTCGGCCATCAGGCAACCCTCGCGACGCGCCGGCCCGGTGCTTGCACCAGACGGCCCTGCGCATCGAAAACGAACAGTTTGTGGGTCGGGATGTAAATGCGGATCGGCGCATCGACGTCGTATTCGTGAACACCGGGCAGGTGCAGCACCAGCAGGAAATGCTCGTTGCGCACGTGCAGGAAAGTTTCCGATCCGCTGATCTCGGCGACTTCAACGGTCACCGCCAATTCCAGATCGTCATCGTTGCTCGGCACCAGCGAGATGTGGCTCGGGCGTACGCCAAAACGGAACTCGCCCTCGCCCACCGGACGCAGGTCGACGTTCAGCGGGAAGTGGACGAAGTTGGCAAAACTGACTTCGTTGCCGGCGATGCGACCGGGCATCAGATTGATCGGCGGTTCGGAGAACAACTCGGCGGCCAGCACGGTTTGCGGCTGGTGGTAAACCGAAGTCGACGGGCCGCTCTGGATCACCCGGCCTTCATGAAGAATGGTCGTGGTGCCGCCCAGCGCCAACGCTTCGTTGGGCTCGGTGGTGGCGTAGATGGCGATGGTATGGCGCAGCTTGAACAGCTCGCGCATTTCCTGGCGCAGTTCTTCGCGCAGTTTGTAGTCGAGGTTGACCAGCGGCTCGTCGAACAGGATCAGTTCGGCATCTTTGACCAGCGCCCGGGCCATGGCCGTGCGTTGCTGCTGTCCCCCGGAAAGCTCCAGCGGATAGCGCTGCAGAAACTTCTCGATGCGCAGCATCTTCGCGGTTTCCTGCACCTTGCTGTGGATGATCTCTTTCGACACACCGGCCTGCCGCAGTGGCGAGGCGATGTTCTCGAACACGGTCATGGTCGGGTAATTGATGAACTGCTGATAGACCATCGACACGTTGCGCAAACGCACCGGCCGCTGGGTGACGTCGACGCCGTTCATCAGGATGCGGCCGCTGTCGGGTTTGTCCAGACCGGCCATCAAACGCATCAGGCTGGTTTTGCCGGACAGGGTGCGGCCGAGCAAAACGTTGAAGGAACCGGGTTCGAATTTCAGGCATGCATCGTCGATCCAGGTCTGGCCTTCGACGGTACGGCAGACGTGCTCCAGGGTGAGTGACATGGCTCGGCCTTTTTATTATTGGAGTCAAGCGACCTGTGCACTGGAGCGACTTTCGTGCCAGAAATGGCAAGCTGTTGATTTGTCGTAAAAATCGCTGAAAGCGCAGGGAAACGGCGTTCAATGCTGAACACATTTGAACAGTCGGGCGATTGACAATGAACAATAGTGAACAACACTCTATGAACGCTTTTTGCCCGATTTAGTGAACGCCATAGATCCCTGTAGGAGTGAGCCTGCTCGCGATAACGGTGTGTCAGTCGATGCAAATCCGTCTGATAGACCGCTATCGCGAGCAGGCTCACTCCTACAATTGATCTGTGCCGGTTTCGAAGATTGGGTTCATAACAACAATAAAAATCGCTGCATCAGAGGCCCATTGCCATGGCCGCACCTGCCCCGCCGCTGTCCCACGACGCCCTCGTCCAGAGTTCCTGGCAACGTTGCCGCGCGTTCGGCCTCGACCACCAAAGCACTCCGGCCTTTGATCAACTGCCCGCCGCCGGCATCGCGCACCTGCTCGATAGCCATCACTCGCTGGTGCAGACCACCCACCAGGAAGTCCTGCCCTACTACGAAAACATCCTGAGCAATTCCAACTGCCTGATCATGCTCGCCGACAATCAGGGCCAGGTGTTGACCTCATGGGGCACACAACGCTTTATCGAGCCGAGTCTGGCCCGGGGTTTTCAGCCGGGGGCGAGCTGGATCGAACGCGCCAGCGGTACCAATGCCATCGGCACTGCGCTGGCCTGTGAGCAGGCGGTACACATTGAACACGATGAGCATTTCCTCAAGGCCAACCGCTTCATGACCGGCTCCGCCGCGCCGATTTTCGACGCCGAGCGCAAGGTGATTGCGGTGCTTGATGTGTCCAGCGACAGCTATCTGCCGCCCTCGCACACTTTGGGCATGGTCAAGATGATGAGCCAGACCGTAGAAAACCGGCTGATCCTCAACCTGTTCCATGGCCAACATTTTCAACTGACCTTCAACACCGGGTTGAACAACCTCGACAGTCAGTGGGCCGGATTACTGATCTTTGATGAGAGCGGCCAGGTGCTGTCGGCGAATCGGCGGGCGGACAATTTGCTCGGTGTGCGCTTGTCGCGGGTCAGCGTCGAGAGTCTGTTCAAGGTGTCGTTGCTGGAGTTGATCAATCAGCCGGACGGTTTGCCGTTTGCCTTGCAGACCTCCGGTCGTAACCGCTTTCAGTGTCTGTTGAAGCGGCCGAAACAGGCGCAGATTCAAGCGCGAGTATTTGTTACTGAGGCCAAACCCGCCGCGCCAACGGCGATCAGCCTCAATACCCTGCACTTTGGCGACAGCCGCGTGGAAAAAGCCGTGCGCCAGGCTGAGCGCTTACTGGAGAAAGACATTCCCCTGTTGATTCACGGCGAAACCGGGGTCGGCAAGGAAGTGTTCGTCAAAGCCCTGCATCAGGCCAGCTCACGGAGCAAACAGGCACTTATCGCCGTCAATTGCGCGGCGATCCCCGCTGAACTGGTGGAGTCTGAGCTATTTGGCTACGAGAAAGGCGCGTTCACCGGCGCCAACCAGAAAGGCAGCATCGGCCTGATTCGCAAGGCTGACAAAGGCACGCTGTTCCTCGATGAAATCGGCGACATGCCATTGCCGACCCAGGCGCGATTGTTGCGGGTGTTGCAGGAACGTTGCGTGCAACCGGTGGGCAGCAGCGAATTGTTCGCGGTGGATTTGCGGATTATCTCGGCGACCAACCGCTCTTTGAGGGAACAGGTGCAATTGGGGCGGTTTCGTGAGGATCTTTATTACCGCATTGGCGGACTGACTCTGGAACTGCCGCCGCTTAGGGAGCGCAGTGATAAAGAAGCGTTGTTTAAACGACTGTGGGAACAGCATCGTGAACCGACGCAATGGGCAGGGTTGAGCCGTGAAGTGCTGGAGCTGTTTGGCCGTCATCCGTGGCCTGGGAATCTGCGCCAAGTCAGCAGCGTGATGCAAGTGGCGCTGGCCATGGCCGAGGAACAACCAGTGCGGCCGGAGCATTTGCCGGATGACTTTTTTGTTGATCTGGAGATGGAGCCGGTTGAGAGCGCACAGCCGTTGGGGGTTGATCTGAATGATGTGGAGGCGTTGAACCGGGAGTTGAAGGCTTCCGGGGGAAATATTTCCCATCTGGCCAGAAGGCTGGGCGTTAGTCGAAACACGCTTTATAAGCGGCTGCGGCAGATTGAGGGTTGAGTGAATCCCGATCCCTCATCGGAACGCCGCCAGCCCAGCCCTCTCCCGGAGGTAGAGGGAGCCGACCGAGATGTCTGGCGTTATACATCGACCTGAAAAAACGGGTTGATTATGGATTCGGCACACATCGTTCAGGTCAGCGTATCTCGTGAATATCCCCCAATCAGTCCCCTCTCCTGGGGGAGAGGGCTAGGGTGAGGGCGAAAAGGCCGGCTCAACACGCGCAGTGGAAACAGCCGCCAAGGTGCGAAGTCCCACCAGAACAACCACCATCATCATCAACCCCGCGCCAATCGCCACGCCGAACCCCGCCCGTGCACCAAATGCATCAATCACCACCCCCGCCAGCATGCCCCCAAGCGCCACGCCGATGCTGATGCCCGTGGTCATCCAAGTCAGTCCTTCAGTGATCCTCGACGGCGGGATGATGATCGTCCCCAGTTTCATCACCACAACCATGGTGGGCGCAAACGAGATGCCGGCGATAAACAGCATCGCGGAAAGGACATAAACGTCCGGTGAGAAAACCGGCAACACCCCAGTGACTGCCGTGACCAAAATCCCGATAAAAAACTGTTTTTCAATCGCCAGCGAAACCCGCAACGCACCGAACGTCAGGCCCGCCACCAGCGAGCCGAAGGCATAGGCTGCAAGGATGAAAGTGGCGGACGCTGGCCAGCCTTGTGCATTGGCGAACGCCACGACAGCAACATCGATTGAACCGCCAATAGCGCCCATCGCCAACAGCGCGAGGACAATCGTGCGAACACCGGGAATCAGCAGGGTTGAGCCGGTATTGCTGACATGGCCCACGACCACTTTAGGTTCAGTCTGGCGTTGCAAAAGGAACGCCGTCACCCCGACAGCCAGCAGCGCCACCGCCACCAGCGGTCCGGCTTCGGCGAAAAAGCTCACGCTCAAGCCGATCGCCAGTGGCGGGCCGATGATGTAGGCGAGTTCGGTCAGGACCGTATCCAGAGAGAACGCCGTGTGCAGTTGCGGCTTGCCCCGGAATAACTGCGACCAGCGTGCCCTGATCATGGACGGCATGCTCGGCATTGTTCCTGCCAGGGCAGCCAGCACAAAAAACAATGCGGCGGGCGCCCTCAAGTGAACGGCGAAGATCAGCGCCAGCAACATGACGATGCTGAATGCCGTCACCACGGGGAGCACTCGACTCTGACCACGTTGATCAACCAGTTTCGAGATACGTGGGCCAAGCAATGCGTTGGCCAGGGTGAACGTACCGGCGACTGCCCCGGCCAGCCAGTAAACACCTGTCTGCTCCACCAACATGGTGATGATGCCAATGCCGATCATTGCCTGCGGCAAGCGGGCGATGGAGCTCGCGAGCACTAACCCCGTGGCACCAGGGGTTGTCAGCAGTTCGCGATAGTGATTAGCCATGATTCCTCCCTCTATTCGTCGCTGAGCAGCATCCCGCTGCCGCGTCAGACATCAAGACCTAGGCGAACGTCAAAAGCAACCTCGGCTATGCGGCAGAAAAACAAAAACCCGCGCAGGGCGGGTTTTGTTTTGATCGTTCCCACGCTCCGCGTGGGCATGCAGCCCGGGACGCTCTGCGTCCCTGCAAAGCCGAACGCGGAGCGTCCGAAGAGGCATTCCCACGCAGAGCGTGGGAACGATCAACAGCCAAACAAAAACCCGCACAAGGCGGGTTTTGTTTTAAAGCAGATCAGACGATCAGTCAGCCAGACGCCAGGTAGTCCCACCCTTGCCATCTTCCAGCACCACACCCATGGCGGTGAGCTGGTCGCGGATGCGGTCGGATTCGGCCCAGTCCTTGCCGGCACGTGCTGCCAGACGCGCAGCAATCAGCGCATCAACCTCAGCCGCATCGACACGCCCTTCAGCGCCCGCTTGCAGGAAGTCATCGGCTTCGAGCTGCAACACACCCAACACGCTCGCCAACTCTTTCAGACGTGCCGCCAAACCGGCCGCCGCATCGAGATCGCTCTCACGCAGACGGTTGATCTCACGCACCATCTCAAACAGCACGGCGCAGGCTTCCGGCGTGCCGAAGTCGTCGTTCATCACCGTGGTGAAACGCTCGACGAACGCTTCGCCACCAGCCGGCGCCACAGTCGGCAGGCCTTTCAACGCGTGGTAGAAACGCTCGAGTGCGCCTTTGGCGTCCTTGAGGTTGTCTTCCGAGTAGTTGATCGCGCTGCGGTAGTGGCTCGACACCAGCAGGTAACGCACGACTTCCGGGTGGTACTTGTCGAGCACGTCGCGAATGGTGAAGAAG
>NZ_JBIUVJ010000068.1:0-1314 GCF_044742875.1 Pseudomonas sp. NPDC087817 | reverse complement strand
AAGAAGTTGTTCAGGGACTTGGACATCTTCTCGCCATTGTTACGGATCATGCCGCATTGCATCCACGCGTTGGCGTAGGTCTTGCCGGTGGCCGCTTCGCTCTGGGCGATTTCGTTTTCGTGGTGCGGGAACTCAAGGTCGCTACCGCCGCCATGAATGTCGAAGGTCTCGCCCAGGCAGCAGGTGGACATCACCGAGCACTCGATGTGCCAGCCCGGACGCCCGGCGCCCCACGGCGATTCCCAGCTTGGCTCGCCCGGCTTGGTGGCTTTCCACAGCACGAAGTCCAACGGATCCTGCTTGGCTTCGTCGACTTCGATTCGCGCACCGATGCGCAGGTCTTCGATCTTCTTGCGCGACAGTTTGCCGTAGCCCATGAACTTGGCGACGCGGTAGTAAACGTCGCCATTGCCCGGGGCGTAGGCGTAACCCTTGTCGATCAGCGTCTGGATCATGCTCAGCATGCCCGGAATATGGTCGGTGGCACGCGGTTCCATGTCCGGCTTGAGGATGTTGAGGCGCGCCTCGTCCTCGTGCATCGCCGTGATCATGCGCTCGGTCAGTGCGTCGTACGGCTCGCCGTTTTCGCGGGCGCGATTGATGATCTTGTCTTCAATATCGGTGATGTTGCGCACGTAGGTCAGGTTGTAACCGCTGAACCGCAACCAGCGGGTCACCAGGTCGAACGCAACCATGCTGCGGCCGTGACCAATGTGGCAGTAGTCGTACACGGTCATCCCGCAGACGTACATGCGCACATTGTTGCCATCGAGCGGCTTGAAGACTTCTTTGCTCTTGGTGAGCGTGTTGTAAATCGTCAGCACTTTTAATTTCCTTGACGCTGAATCACTGGCCCCACGAATCACGCAGGGTCACGGTACGGTTGAATACCGGCTGACCTGGTTTCGAGTCCTTGATATCCGCAACGAAGTAGCCTTCGCGCTCGAACTGGAAACGGTCTTCCGGCTGTGCATTGCCCAGCGAGGGTTCTGCACGACAACCGGTCAGCACTTGCAGTGAGTCAGGGTTGATGTTGTCGAGGAAACTGGCGCTGTCTTCGGCCTTCTCCGGGTTCGGAGAACGGAACAGGCGATCGTACAGGCGCACTTCGCACTCGACGCTGGCGGCGGCCGGCACCCAGTGGATCACGCCTTTGACCTTGCGGCCTTCAGGGTTCTTGCCGAGGGTGTCCGGGTCGTACGAGCAACGCAGTTCGACGATGTTGCCGTCGGCGTCCTTGATCGCTTCGTCGGCACGGATCACGTAGCTGCCGCGCAGACGCACTTCGCAATTCGGCTCCAGACGCTTGTAGCC
>NZ_JBIUVJ010000067.1:0-26962 GCF_044742875.1 Pseudomonas sp. NPDC087817 | reverse complement strand
GGGGGGCCGCCCCCCCGCCCCCCCCCCCCCCCCCGCGGGCGCGCGGGGGGGGGCCCCCCCCCCCCCCCCCCCCCCCCCACAGCCGCATTTCGATGCTGTACGAAGGCACCACCGGCATCCAGGCACTCGACTTGCTGGGCCGTAAAGTGCTGATGACCCAAGGCGAGGCTCTGAAAGGCTTCACCAAGATCGTCCACAAGTTCTGCCAGAACAACGAAGGCAACGAAGCCGTCAAAGAGTTCGTCGCACCGCTGGCGGCAATCAACAAGGAGTGGGGCGAGCTGACCATGAAGGTCGGTATGGCCGCCATGAAAGATCGCGAAGAAGTCGGCGCGGCCTCCGTGGACTACCTGATGTACTCCGGTTATGCCTGCCTGGCTTACTTCTGGGCCGACATGGCACGTCTGGCTGCCGAAAAACTGGCAGAAGGCACTGGCGACGCAGCGTTCTACACCGCCAAACTGCAAACCGCGCGCTTCTACTTCCAGCGCATCCTGCCACGTACCCGTACTCACGTGGCCACCATGCTGTCGGGCGCCAATAATCTGATGGACATGAAAGAAGAAGACTTCGCACTGGGCTACTAAGCCTTAACGCGGTCTTTTGAAAAACCGCTGCTCCTTCGGGAGCAGCGGTTTTTTTTGTGCTGGAGTCTGTCCCCAACACTGGGGGTGATTCCCCAGCAGAAACGGTAGCCGCCAGTGTCTGGCCCACGGATTTATTGATTCAAAATGTTTCTTTGGGGGGTGGCCAATTAATTGCACTGCGCTGATTAACCGGCGCCCATGAGAAATCCTGTGCTGTTTCACGACGCCTCTCGCCCGGCGAACTCACGACAACAACCGTCAGGGTGAAGCACATGAACATCTGTCGACTTGCCTGGTTAACCCTCGCACTCACTGCCTGCGGCGCTATGGCCGCGACACCCGCAGAAGTGGATCCGCCGGTACCCGAAGTCCCCAGCCTGCAATCATTGCGTGGCATGGTGCCGCCCGATCCCTCCGGAACCGAAGGCGGGCGCAAGGTTGACCTGATGACCGACTATGTACTCAACCGCTCCGCCGCGATCCTGCTTGGCAAAGCGCTGTTCTGGGACATGGAAGTCGGCAGTGATGGCGCCACCGCGTGTGCATCCTGCCATTACCACGCTGGTGTCGATCACCGCATCACCAACCAGCTCAATCCCGGCCAGGCGCACACCAACGCCAACGTCGCGTCGATCTTCAATAAACCGTTTGTGGCGTCCGACATTCCCGGTGACGTGGCGTCCTACGCGACCCTGTCCGGCGGCAAGGGCGGGCCGAACTACACGCTGAAAAAAACCGACTTCCCGACCCATGTGCTGAGCAATCCGCTGGAGCGCAACTCACCGATCGTTTATTCGACCGACGACGTGGTCGGCTCACAAGGTGTGTTCGACGCCAATTTCGTCAAACCCAATCAACCGCGCTTCGACAAATGCACCCAGCAGCCGGACGGTATCTTTCAGGTCGGCGGCATCAACGTGCGCCGCAGTACCGGGCGTAATGCGCCGTCGGTGATCAACGCTGCGTTCAACGTGCGCAACTTCTGGGACGGCCGGGCCAACAACGTGTTCAACGGTTTCTCGCCATTTGGCAATCGTGATCCGGACGCCGGGATTTACGTGACCAGCGAGCGCAGCACTGTTGCGACGAAAGTCAGACTGGCGCTCAACGATGCCTCCGCCGCCTCGCAAGCAGTGGGGCCGCCCGGCAGTGCGGTAGAAATGTCCTGCGGCGGCCGCACCTTCGCCGACATTGGCCGGCGCATGCTCGATCAGTTGATGCTTAAACAGCAGCGGATTTCCTCCAGCGACTCCGTACTCGCTTCGGTGTCCGGCGCGCGGCGCCCGACCTATCGCGAATTGATCAAGAACGCCTTCCAGCCACGCCTGTGGAACGCCACGCAAAATGTGCTGGTGGGCGGCGCGCCTTACACACAGATGGAAGCCAACTTCCCGCTGTTCTTCGGCTTGGCGATTCAGCTGTACGAATCGACGTTGATCTCTGATCAGGCACCGATCGATGCGTACCTGCAAGGCGACTCAACCGCGATGAACGCGCAGCAGGTCGAAGGCATGAACCTGTTTCTTGGCAAGGGCAAATGCGTCAACTGCCACGGTGGGCCAGAACTGACCAACGCCGCCAGTCGTCTACTGATGCATCCGCGTGAGCGCATCGAACGGATGGTCATGGCCGACAATCTGACGACTCTTTATGACAACGGTTTCTACAACACCGGCGTGCGGCCGACCTCTGAAGATCTGGCCCTGGGTGGCGTCGATGCCTGGGGCAATCCATGGTCATTCAGCCGTCAATACAACAAGGTGCTGCAGGGCGGCAACATTCCTGATCCGCTGGATGTCGACGTTTGCACTTTTGAAGCGCCGCTCAGCGCTGCCATCCCGTGCGATGCCACGCTCAAGCCCAACGTCGGGTTCCGCGATTCGGTTGACGGCGCCTTCAAGACCCCGACCTTGCGCAACATTGCATTGACCGGCCCGTATTTCCACAACGGCAGCCGCGCGACGCTCAAGCAAGTCATGGAGTTTTACAACCGTGGTGGTGACCGCCGTGGTGAGGACTCGAACAACACCAGCGGTTTCGAGCATCCGTCGGCGAACCAGCACAACACCTCCAACCTCGATCCGGACATGACCAGCCTCAACCTGACTCCGGACGAGATCGATGCACTGGTGAAATTCATGGAAGTCGGCCTGACCGACCCGCGTGTAGCGTGGGAACGGGCGCCGTTCGATCACCCGTCGCTGGTGATCGCGCAGGGCCACGTCGGCGATGAAAACGCCGTGACCCAACGTCCGGCGAGTCCGAAGGTCACCACCCGCCAGGCGACGGACGCGTTACTCAATCTCAAGCCGTATGGCGCGGAAGGTCGACGTCCGGAAGAAGGCCCGTTGCTGCCGTTCTACAACGATCTTTGAAGGCCAATTGCATGGCTGGCCATCAGCAATGATGGCCAGCACGTCAATCAGGGTAAAAAACTTACTGATTCGCTCAGAAACTCAGGTTTTCTGCCGTTAAAGAGACTGCATGTGATCTGGATCACATTGTGTGTGCTTAACTGGCCACATTGCAGGCACAATGCCATCTCTTTGATATGACGGGTCGGAGCTTTACCCTTGCCGCGTTCTTCCGCTGTACGTTTCAGCCATTTCCTACCTTCACTGCTGTTATTGCTCGCGGGGTTGGCGGCTGCGTACGTCAAAGACCTCAACGTGTTCTTCACGTCTCTGTTTAACGTACTGCCGACACTGGTGCTGCTGTTGGGTGGTGCTTACTGTGCGGTTTACCGACGTCAGCGCGAACTGTTTCTGATGCTCACGGTGTACATCGCCTACTTTTTGCTCGACACCCAGACCGATTATTACCGCGACAACGGCAAGGTGCGCGAAGACGCCGCCGTGGTTTTTCATCTGGTCTGCCTGCTGCTGCCGCTGCTGTTTGGCCTGTTCGCCGCGTGGCAGGAACGCACGCACCTGTTTCAGGACATGGTCGCGCGGTTCGCCGTGCTGCTTGCCTTCGGCAGTGTCGCGCTGGGGCTTGAGCAAAGTTACCCACAGGCGCTGCTGATGTGGCTTTCGGAGATTCGCTGGCCAGCGCTGCACGGCGCGTGGATGAGTCTGATCCAGCTGTCCTATCCGGTGTTCATCTCGGCGTTCCTGCTGCTGGCCTGGCAATACTGGCGCCATCCGCGTCCGCTGCACGCGGCGCAATTGGTCGGGTTGCTCGGGGTGTTCTGGATGCTGCCGAAAACCTTCATCCTGCCGTTCACTCTGAACATCATGTGCAGCCAGGTTATGTTGATGATCGCCGCCGCCGTGGCGCACGAGGCTTATCAAATGGCCTTCCGCGACGAACTCACCGGTCTGCCGGGGCGTCGCGCACTCAACGAACGCATGCAGCGCTTGGGGCGCAATTATGTGCTGGCGATGAGCGACGTTGACCACTTCAAGAAATTCAACGACACCCACGGTCACGACGTCGGTGACCAGGTATTGCGTCTGGTGGCGAGCAAACTGTCGAAAATCAGCGGTGGCGGTAGGGCGTATCGCTATGGCGGTGAGGAATTCGCCTTGGTGTTCGCGGGCAAAACCCTTGAAGAGTGTATGCCGCACCTGGAAGTGATCCGTGAGTCGATTGCGTCCTACAACATTCAACTGCGCAATCAGGAAAACCGCCCGCAGGATGACCTGCAAGGTCGTCAGCGCCGTGCCGGCTCCGGCGCCTCCAGCGTTTCGGTCACGGTGAGCATCGGCGTCGCCGAACGCGTGGAGCAGCGCAACCCGGAACAAGTGCTGAAATCCGCCGACGAGGCGCTCTACGCCGCTAAAGGCGCGGGGCGCAACTGCGTGATGGCGTACGGGCAAAACCGTCGCGGCGCGGTGCGCATGGACAGCGCTGCGGGTTGAGTGATGACGGCGCATTCAGCGTCTGCACAGTGATTGTCGGGTGTGGTGGCCGGCAGTAGGTTCAAGCAACCTGCTGACGGAGAAGCCACCATGCCTGAGTACAAAGCTCCCCTGCGCGACATGCGCTTTCTGATCGACCACGTCTTCGACTTCCACGCCAATTACGCCGCCCTCGGCGCCCATGACGCCAGCCCGGACATGATCAACGCGATCCTCGAAGAGGGCGCGAAGTTCTGTGAGAACGTTCTCGCGCCGCTCAATCGCAGCGGTGACGAAGAGGGCTGCCATTTCGACAACGGCGTGGTGACAACGCCTACAGGCTTCAAGCAAGCCTTCGCACAATATGTCGAGGGCGGCTGGCACGGTCTGGCGGCAGATCCGATCTACGGCGGCCAGGGCTTGCCGAGTTCGCTGGGGCTGGTGATCAGCGAGATGGTCGGTTCCAGCAACACTTCCTGGGGCATGTACCCGGGGCTGACCCACGGCGCGATGTCGGCGATCCATGCCCACGGTACCGCCGAGCAGAAAGACACCTATCTGAGCAAACTCACCGCCGGCCAATGGACCGGCACCATGTGCCTGACCGAAGCCCATTGCGGCACCGATCTGGGCATCATCAAGACCCGCGCCGCGCCTCAGGCTGACGGCAGCTATGCGGTCACCGGCAGCAAGATTTTCATCTCCGCCGGTGAACACGACATGAGCGACAACATCATCCATCTGGTGTTGGCCAAATTGCCCGACGCACCCGCCGGGACCAAAGGGATTTCGCTGTTTATCGTGCCGAAATTTCTGCCCGATGCAGCGGGTGAAGCAGGGACGCGCAACGGCGTTTCCTGCGGTTCGATCGAACACAAAATGGGCATCAAGGCCTCGGCCACGTGCGTGCTGAACTTCGACGGTGCCAAGGGTTTTCTGATCGGCGAGCCGAACAAGGGCCTCAACTGCATGTTCACCATGATGAACCACGCACGGCTCGGCACCGGCATGCAGGGCTTGTGTCTGGGCGAGGCGAGCTTCCAGGGCGCAATCAAATACGCCAATGAGCGCTTGCAGATGCGTGCCCTGACCGGTGTCAAAGCCCCGGATAAACCGGCCGATCCGATCATCGTTCACCCGGACGTGCGGCGCATGTTGCTGACCATGAAAGCCTTCAACGAAGGCAACCGCGCGCTGACGTACTTCACCGCGCAGATGCTCGATGTCGCGCACCTGAGCAGCGACGCCGAAGCGCGTCAGGAGGCCGAAGACCTGTTGGCCTTCCTCACGCCGATCTGTAAAGCGTTCATGACCGACACCGGCCTGGAAGTGACTAACCACGGCATGCAGGTGTTTGGCGGCCACGGCTTCATTCGCGAGTGGGGCATGGAACAACTGGTTCGCGATTGTCGGATCGCACCGATTTATGAGGGCACCAATGGCATTCAGGCGCTCGACCTGCTCGGGCGCAAAGTGCTCGGCAGTCAGGGCAAATTGCTGCGTGGTTTCACCAAAATCGTCCACAAGTTCTGCGCGGCCAACGCCGAGCATGCGCAATTGGGCAGTTTCGTCGCGCAGCTCAATGAGCTGAACCAGCAATGGGGCGACCTGACCCTGAGGGTCGGCATGGCAGCGATGAAGAACCCGGACGAAGTCGGCGCGGCGTCGGTGGATTATCTGATGTACAGCGGCTACATCATCCTCGGCTATCTGTGGTTGCGCATGGCGCTGGTGGCGCAGGCGCAATTGGATGTGGGGGAGGGTGAGGCGGATTATCTGCGAGGCAAATTGGCGACGTGCGAGTTCTACTTCAAGCGTTTGTTACCGCGTACGGCTGCACATCGGGCGGCGATCGAGGCGGGGAGTGAGTGTTTGATGAAATTGCCTGCCGAACTGTTTGCACTCTGACCCGCTTTCTGTGGCGAGGGAGCGTGCTCCCGCTCGGGTGCGTAGCAGCCGCTGATAGTGAGCGCTGCGCACTCAAGCGGGAGCAAGCTCCCTCGCCACAGGTTTCTCTACATCCTTTGATTATCGTTTCAGGCTGGTGACTAAAAATAACAAATCAGTCACCGGTTGACCCTATGTGTCGCAAAAGTTGTTGGGGTACACTCCGGCCTAACGAAAACACCCTTCCACGAATCACCTGTTCAGATTTTGCGAGGTTTGCCATGGCTGACTACAAAGCGCCGCTGCGCGATATGCGCTTCGTCCTCAATGAAGTATTCGAAGTCGCCAAACTCTGGGCCGAGTTGCCGGCGCTGGCCGAGACTGTCGACGCCGAGACCGTTGAAGCGATTCTCGAAGAGGCCGGCAAGGTCACCAGCAAAAGCATCGCGCCACTGAGCCGTGCCGCTGACGAAGAAGGTTGCCACTGGGCGGACGGCGCGGTCACCACGCCGGCCGGTTTCCCACAGGCTTATCAGACTTATGCCGAAGGTGGCTGGGTTGGCGTCGGTGGCGATCCGGCCTACGGCGGCATGGGCATGCCCAAAGCCGTTTCGGCCCAGGTCGAAGAAATGGTCAACTCCGCCAGCCTGTCCTTCGGTCTGTATCCGATGTTGACTGCCGGCGCTTGCCTGTCGATCAACGCCCACGCCAGCGAAGAACTGAAAGCCGCGTATCTGCCGAACATGTATGCCGGCATCTGGGCCGGTTCCATGTGCCTGACCGAGCCGCACGCCGGCACTGACCTGGGCATCATCCGCACCAAGGCCGAGCCTCAGGCCGACGGTTCCTACAAGGTCAGCGGCACCAAGATCTTCATCACCGGTGGTGAACACGACCTTACCGAAAACATCATTCACCTGGTGCTGGCCAAGTTGCCGGACGCTCCGGCGGGCCCGAAAGGTATCTCGCTGTTTCTGGTACCGAAGTTCATGGTCAATGCCGATGGCAGCCTCGGCGCGCGCAACCCGGCCAACTGCGGTTCGATCGAACACAAGATGGGCATCCAGGCGTCCGCTACCTGCGTGATGAACTTCGACGAAGCCGTGGGTTATCTGGTCGGCGAGCCGAACAAAGGTTTGGCGGCGATGTTCACCATGATGAACTACGAGCGTCTGGGTGTCGGTATCCAGGGCCTCGCCACTGGCGAGCGCTCCTACCAGAACGCCGTCGAATACGCCCGCGACCGTCTGCAAAGCCGTTCGCCAACTGGCGCGCAGAACAAAGACAAAGTCGCCGACCCGATCATCGTCCATCCGGACGTGCGTCGCATGCTGCTGACCATGAAGGCCTCGAACGAAGGTGGTCGTGCGTTCTCCACCTACGTGGCAATGCAACTCGACACCGCCAAGTTCAGCGAAGACGCGGCGACTCGCAAGCGTGCTGAAGATCTGGTTGCCCTGCTGACGCCGGTAGCCAAGGCGTTCCTGACCGATCTGGGTCTGGAAACCACGGTGCATGGCCAACAGATTTTCGGCGGCCACGGCTACATCCGGGAATGGGGCCAGGAACAACTGGTGCGTGACGTGCGCATCACCCAGATCTACGAAGGCACCAACGGCATTCAGGCGCTGGACCTGGTCGGGCGCAAGATCGTCGGCAGCGGCGGCGCGTTCTACAAGCTGTTCGCCGACGAGATCCGCCACTTCACCGCGACGGCCAGTGCCGACCTGGGCGAATTCACCAAGCCATTGAACGACGCTGTCGACACCCTCGACGAGTTGACGTCGTGGCTGCTGGATCGGGCGAAAAACAACCCGAACGAAATCGGCGCGGCCTCGGTCGAATATCTGCAAGCGTTCGGTTACACGGCGTACGCCTACATGTGGGCACTGATGGCCAAGGCGTCGTTGGGCAAAGAAGCGCAGGATGATTTCTACGCCAGCAAGCTCGGTACTGCACGCTTCTACTTCGCCCGCCTGTTGCCGCGTATTCACTCGCTGAGCGCGTCGGTGAAGGCCGGCAGCGAGTCGCTGTTCCTGTTGGATGCAGCGCAATTCTGACGATGTAACGTCATGTAAGCATTCTCTTACGTGACGTGCTGCTGTTCTCCCATATGCGCGGATTGGATCCAGAGCTAATCTACATTTCATGGACGTCGCGCAGGAAGCGCAAAGCAACAACACGGACACGTAGGATTCTGCCAGGGTGGCGGAGTGAAATGGATGTCAGGGAAACAGTCTGCAAAGCCCCGCTTCGGCGGGGTTTTCTTTTGCCTGCAGAAAAGTAAGTCACGCCAAGGGATCGAGCGGCGGCTTTGCTTCACGCTCCATCACTTCCTCCAGCAACGTGCGCAACAGCGCCAAAGAGGCTTGTTGGCGCTGCACGTCACGACAGACCAAGCCAACCTTTAACGGCACCCGTGGCTCGCTCAGCGGTTTCCACAGCAGATCTTGATCGTCGTACTCCTTTTGCGAACGCCCCGGCAGCACCGTCGCCAGTTTGGTGTGCGGCAGACTGTCGAGAATCCCCAGCATATTGTTCAACTCGGCTTGCACTTGCGGGCGACGCCCGAGGCTGGTCAGTTGCGCCTGCCAGATCTGGCGGATCTGAAATTCCTCGCCCAACAGCAGCATGGGCAATTCCGCGGCCTGGCGAATCGAGACTTTCTTGAATTCACGCAGCGGGTGATCCGCCGGGATGACCAGCGTCAGTTCATCTTCGTAGAGCATCACGCCCTGCAGCCCGGGCTGACGGGGCGGTAAGTAGCTGATGCCGATGTCCAATGAACCGTTGAGCAATCGTCGTTCGATTTCCAGCCCCGTCAGTTCGTAGATCTGCACCACCAGATGCGGTTGTGCCTTGCGCACGCGCTCTAGCATTTGCGGCACCAGACTGGTGTGCACGGTCTGCAACACACCGATTGCCAGCGTGCGCAGTGCCTGGCCCTTGAAGTTGCCCAACGCCTCGCGCGCGCGTTGCAAACCGTCGAGCAGTGGCAGCGCGTGGTTGTACAGCGTGTGCGCGGCAAGCGTCGGCAGCAGGCGTTTGCTGCTGCGTTCAAAGAGAGTGACGTCGAGGTTCTGTTCGAGCTGACGGATCTGTTGGGAAAGCGCGGGTTGCGAGATCGACAGGCGTTCGGCGGCTCTGCCGACATGCCCTTCTTCGTAGACCGCGACGAAATAACGCAGTTGTTTAAAATCCATAAGTAACACTTATCGAAAATGCTGAGAAATCGAAATGGCCCAAGGCCGTCAGTGAGCCTAGTCTAACCGCATTCACGAGGCTTACAGGGCCAGAAAGCGCGATGATCAGCGTCAGCTTCAAGAGTGTTTACATAGGCAGTTCAAAAAACCTCCAGCGAGGTTTTGTTCAATGAATCTGTTCAGTTTGCGGCGCCAGACGCCGAGCCTTGACGACCTCACTTTCGAGGCCAACCCTTCAAGCATCAGCGAAAATCTCAGCGCTGAGCGGCTGATGCCCAGCGTCGAAAGGCCACAACAGGTGTTCGTTCGCGGCCAAGGCTCGTGGCTGTGGGACAGCAATGACCGCGCTTACCTCGATTTCTCCCAGGCCGGCGGTGCCAACAGCCTCGGCCATAGCCCTTCGGCACTGGTCAAAGCGATCGCCAGCCAGGCCCAGGCGCTGATCAACCCCGGTTTCAATCTGCACAATCGCGGCATGCTCAGCCTCGCCGAGCGTCTGTGCGCCAGCACTTCCAGTGATCAGGCTTACCTGCTCAACAGCGGCAGCGAGGCTTGCGAGGCCGCGATCAAACTGGCACGCAAGTGGGGCCAGCTGCATCGCGGCGGCGCCTCGCGGATTATCGTTGCCAAGCAGGGGTGTCATGGCCGCAGCCTGGCAACGATTTCCGCCTCGGACAGTTGCAACCTGCACAATCGATTCGCGCCGTTGCTGCCGGGTTTCGATCTGGTGCCGTTCAACGATTTGCCAGCGCTGCACGCGGCGGTCGATGCACAGACCGTGGCGATCATGCTTGAGCCGATCCAGAGCGACGCTGGTGTCATTCCCGCGACCGAGCATTACCTCAAAGGCGTCGAACGTCTGTGCCGTGAGCTGGGCATTTTGCTGATTCTCGACGAAGTGCAGACCGGCATCGGTCGCTGTGGCACTTTGCTCGCCGAACAATCCTACGGCGTGCGCGCCGATATCGTTGTGCTTGGCAAAGGCCTTGGCGGCGGCGTGCCGTTGGCGGCGCTGCTGGCGCGGGGCAAGGCATGTTGTTTCGACGCGGGCGAACTCGGCGGTACGCATCACGGCAATGCGCTGATGACCGCGGCCGGTCTGGTCGTCCTCGACAGCGTGCAAGACCGCAGCTTTCTCGAACAGGTCAAAGAAAACGGCCAACATCTGCGCGAAGGTTTAGCCCGACTGGCTCACCGTTACGGTCACGGCGAGCTGCGTGGTCAAGGCCTGTTCTATGGACTGACCCTGTCAGACGATTGCGCCGATGCCGTCATCCACGCTGCATTGCATGAAGGCCTGCTGCTCAACGCTCCGCAAGCCAACTGCCTGCGCTTCACCCCGGCCCTGACCGTCAGCAAAACCAACGTCGACGAAATGCTCCTGCGCCTGGGCCGGGCGTTCTCGCGAGTGCGCACCGCACAACTGCAATGCCGCAAAGGGATTGCCGTCTGAACTGAACCGTCCTACCCGAATTGAAGAACCGTCTCGCGGTATAACGCACGCCCCACGCCTGATTCTTTTGGCGTGGGGCGTTTTTTTTGGCAATGGATACTGGCGAACAAATGGCGATTGCACTGAACCCTGACGAACGGCGCAGGTCGATTAGCTTGTATGGCTCAAGTGAGCCAACCCCCATACAGGAGCTGCCCCATGGATTTCATTCGCATCATCATCGCTATTCTGTTGCCACCACTGGGTGTGTTTCTGCAGGTCGGGTTTGGCGGGGCGTTCTGGTTGAACATTCTGCTGACGTTGTGCGGGTACATCCCGGGGATCGTGCATGCGGTGTACATCATTGCCAAACGCTGAGTATTTCGCTGCCGGATAGATCGCTATCGCTGGCAAGCCAGCTCCCACAGCGGTGTCGGTCGTACACAGATTATGTGTACACCAAAAAACCTGTGGGAGCTGGCTTGCAAGCGATTGGGGCGACACGGATGCGGATTTTCAATCCGCCAAACCCATCACCCGCCGATAGAACTTCCACTCCTGCTCCAACGCATGCGCCTGATTCACTGCGCGGCGGAAGCCGTGGCGTTCATCGGCGTAGTAATGCGCCTCGACCGGGATGTTGTTCTGTTCCAATGCCGAGACCATGTCCCGCGTCTGTTGCGGCACAACAACAGCGTCCAGTTCACCCTGAAAGAAAATCACCGGCACGCGAATGTTGCTCGCGTGCAGTAGGGGTGTGCGGGCGGCATAGCGTTCGACGTCCTGCTCGGGGTCGCCGATCAGCCAGTCCAGATAGTCGCCTTCGAATTTATGCGTGGCTCGGGCAAGGGCCACCGGATCGCTGACTCCATAAAGGCTGGCGCCGGCACGAAACACCTGATGAAACGCCAAGGCACACAACGTCGTATAGCCGCCTGCACTGCCGCCCCGAATGAACGCGTTATCGCCGTCGATCAACTCGCGTTCGGCGAGATACGCCACCACCGCGCAAGCGTCCTCGACGTCTACCTCACCCCAACTCAGGTGTAAGGCTTGCCGGTATTCCCGGCCATAACCACTGCTGCCGCGATAGTTGAGATCGGCGACGGCGAAGCCGCGCTGCGTCCAGTATTGTATGCGTGGATCGAGCATCGGGTAGCAGGCCGACGTCGGGCCGCCGTGGATGAACACCACCAGCGGCGGTTTCGCCTCACCGCTCATGGCGGGATAAAAGAACCCGTGAGCTTCCCCCGAACCGCTGGGGTAGTGCAGAGTTTGCGGGCGGCTGATGCGCTCGGCGGGCAACGGTGCAGCCCCGCCGGCCAGCACTTTGACTGCGCGGGATGCGCGATCAATGGCGATCACTGCCGAAGGACTGATCGGCGAGGCCGCGATGCAATAGATGAAATGCTGATCCAGCGCCAGATGACGAAAGCGACTGTAGTCGCCGGTGAAGTCTTCGCCATCCAGCGCGAGGCGACCGAAACCGCCCTCGCTCCAACTGGCAAGGTAGGACTCGCCAACCGGTAACCAGGTGCACCCTCCGAGTTGCCAAGGTGCCGGTGCATGGTCGGCCTCGGCACTTGGCAAAAGCTGCAGGCCATCAGATGTCTCAACCCACGGTTGCCAGAATCCGCCACGATCGGTCAGGCAATACAAACGGCCTTCAGCATCGAAACGCGGCTGTTGAATGGATTCCTCAAGCCGTTCGCCCGCCACGCAACGGGGCGCCGAAAAATCACCTTCAGCCACCATCAAGCGGGTCGATGTCCACGGCTGATGCGGGCGACTCCACTCGATCCACGCCAGGCGCTGGCCATCCGGACTTATCGTCGGTGCGGCGTAAAAATCCGCACCTTCGGCCAGCAGATGACGTTTGCCATCCGCCAGATCAATCGTCACCAGCCGATGCGTGTCGTGCTGTTCTTCAACCGCCAATACCTGCCCATCGGCGAAATGCAGATCGCCGTAACGGCACTCACCCGATGTCAGAGCCTCAGGCTCGCCATTCAGCGCCTGCCGATACAACTGCTGATCCGCCTCAGCGACGAAAACCACACCGTCAGGCGTCAGACAAAACGCGCCACCGCCATATTCGTACACCCGACTACGCACGCTGAAACCAGTAGGCGTCAGACATTTTGCCGTGCCGTCACGCCAATGCCAGATCCGGCACGCCGCATCTTCGGGGCGATATTCATTCCAGAACAAACCGTTGGCGCCGAGTTGCAGTTCGGCGAAATCCATGCCGGCGGCGACGGCTTGCGAAGCGCTGAAAGGCTCAGCTCTTGGCGATGAGGCGCGAGTTTCGTTCATTGCGGAAGGCCAGTTGTTCAATGGTTTGAGTGGCGGTCTCGGCTTCTTCGCGGGCCTTGAGGATCACACCGTGATGTGCGGATTTACTGCACACCGGGTCGGCATTGCTCGCATCACCGGTAAGCATGAAGGCCTGGCAGCGGCAGCCGCCGAAGTCCTTTTCTTTCTCATCACACGAACGGCACGGCTCGGGCATCCAGTCGTAACCGCGAAAGCGGTTGAAGCCGAACGAGTCGTACCAGATGTGCTGCATGCTGTGATCGCGCACGTTGGGAAATTGTACCGGCAGCTGTCGGGCGCCATGACAGGGTAGGGCGGTGCCGTCCGGCGTGACCGTCAGAAAAATGCTGCCCCAGCCGTTCATGCAGGCTTTCGGGCGTTCTTCGTAGTAGTCCGGGGTGACGAAAATCAGCTTGCACGGATGCCCTTCGGCTTCCAGTTTTGCCCGGTATTCGTTGGTGATGCGTTCGGCGCGCACCAGTTGTTCCTTGGTCGGCAACAGGCCGACCCGATTGAGCTGCGCCCAACCGTAAAACTGGCAGGTGGCGAGTTCGACGAAGTCGGCCTCAAGCGCGATGCACAGTTCGATGATGCGGTCGATCTTGTCGATGTTGTGCCGATGCGTGACGAAGTTCAGCACCATCGGATAGCCGTGGGCCTTCACCGCACGGGCCATCTCCAGTTTCTGCGCGAAAGCCTTTTTCGAGCCGGCGAGCAGGTTGTTCACTTGCTCATCGCTGGCCTGGAAACTGATCTGAATGTGATCGAGGCCGGCCTTTTTGAAGTCGCTGATTTTCTGCTCGGTCAGACCGATGCCGGAAGTGATCAGGTTGGTGTAGAAGCCCAACTGCCGCGCTTCATGAATCAGCTCGGCGAGGTCCTGACGCACCAGTGGCTCACCGCCGGAAAAGCCCAGTTGCGCCGCACCCATCTCCCGCGCCTCGCGGAATACCTTGATCCACTGCTCGGTTGTCAGCTCTTTGCCCTGCTCGGCGAAATCCAGTGGATTGGAGCAGTACGGACATTGCAACGGACAGCGGTAGGTCAGCTCGGCGAGCAGCCACAGCGGCAGGCCGATTTCCGGTTTGGCCGGGACTTGCACCGATGACTCAGGCAAGTTCGATCCAGTGCTGCGCACGGGCAACCTCCATGAATTGCTCGATGTCGTCACCGAGCTCGGGCACGCCGGGGAACTGTTCGTCGAGTTTGGCGATGATTGCCGCGACGTCCCGTTCACCGTCGATCAAACCGCCAATCAACGCGGCGCTTTCATTGAGCTTGATCATGCCTTCCGGATAAAGCAGCACATGGCCTTTCTGCGCTGGCTCGTACTGGAAGCGGTAACCGGGACGCCAGATCGGGGTCTTGCTGCGGTCGAAACTCATAAGGCGATTCCTTTGTGCCAGACCCGTTGATCGGTGACGCTGTGATACGGCGGGCGGTTCAGTTCGTAGGCCATGCTCATGGCATCGAGCATGCTCCAAAGAATGTCCAGTTTGAACTGGAGAATTTCCAGCATGCGCTCCTGGCCTTCGCGCGTCTTGTAGTGCTCAAGCGTGATCGCCAGACCGTGCTCGACATCGCGCCGCGCCTGACCGAGGCGGGTGCGGAAATACTCATACCCGGCGGGATCGATCCACGGGTAATGCTGCGGCCAGCTGTCGAGGCGCGATTGGTGGATCTGCGGCGCGAACAGTTCGGTCAACGAACTGCTGGCCGCTTCTTGCCAACTGGCGCGGCGGGCGAAGTTGACGTAGGCATCGACGGCGAAACGCACGCCGGGCAGCACCAGCTCCTGAGAGCGCAGTTGATCCGGATCGAGGCCAACGGCCTGGCCGAGGCGTAGCCAGGCTTCGATACCGCCGTCTTCACCGGGGGCGCCGTCGTGGTCAAGCAGGCGCTGAATCCACTCGCGCCGGATCTCGCGATCCGGGCAATTGGCGAGAATGGCTGCGTCTTTCAGGGGGATGTTCACCTGATAGTAGAAGCGGTTGGCGACCCAGCCCTGAATTTGTTCGCGGGTGGCGCGGCCCTGATACATCGCCACGTGATACGGGTGATGGATGTGGTAGTAGGCGCCTTTGGCGCGCAGGGCCGCTTCGAATTCGGCGGGGGACATTGGTTGGTCGGTCATTGCGGTTCTCCGGGGAACAACCGTTGGAATCTCTGGTGTCTATTCGGACGTCATCGCTGGCAAGCCAGCTCCCACAGGTTTTGTGTGTGCCACAGATCCAATGTGGGAGCTGGCTTGCCAGCGATGGGGCCCTCAGTTACAGCACGATACTCATGCCGTCATACGCCACTTCAACATTACGCCGCGCCAGCTCCGCACGCTCCGGCGAATCCTCATCGAGAATCGGATTGGTGTTGTTGATGTGGATAAGCACCTTGCGCTGCTCGGGAAGCTTTTCCAGCACTTCGAGCATGCCGCCAGGGCCGTTCTGCGCCAGATGGCCCATCTCGCGACCGGTACGGGTGCCGACGCCACGGCGTTGCATCTCATCGTCATCCCACATCGTGCCATCCACCAGCAGACAATCACTGCCAGCCATGATGTCCAGCAACGGCGCGTCGACCTTGCCCAGACCCGGTGCGTAGAACAGCTTGCCGCCGGTCTGCAGGTCTTCGACGATCAGGCCGATGTTGTCGCCCGGATGCGGGTCGAAACGGTGCGGCGAGTAGGGCGGTGCAGCGCTGCGCAACGGCAGCGGCGTGAAACGCAGGTTCGGGCACGCCGCCACGGTGAAACTCTGGTCGAGTTCGATGCGGTTCCAGTTCAACCCGCCGTTCCAGTGGGTGAGCATCTTGAACAGGGGGAAACCGGTGCTCAGGTCTTCGTGAACCATGTCCGTGCACCAGACCTGATGCGGGCAGCCTTCGCGCAGGCTGAGCAGGCCGGTGGTGTGGTCGATCTGGCTGTCCATCAGGATGATCGCGCTGATGCCGGTGTCGCGCAGGGCTCGGCCCGGTTGCATCGGGGCGAAGCTTTGCAGTTGCGCGCGGATGTCCGGCGAGGCGTTGCACAGCACCCAGTTCACACCGTCATCGGAAATCGCGATGGACGATTGGGTGCGGGCCTTGGCATTCAGGCTGCCGTCGCGAAAGCCTGCGCAATTGACGCAGTTGCAGTTCCACTGCGGAAATCCGCCACCGGCGGCCGAACCCAGAATCTGGACGAACATGAACGCTCCAATCTTTCAACGCTGAAAATAAAACGCCCCGGCGAGCCGAGGCGTTGCACTGCAGTTCTACGTAAGCAGAACTCAGCGGCTGGCGAAGTACATGGTGACTTCGAAGCCGATACGCAGGTCGGTGTAAGCCGGTTTTGTCCAGGACATAAGGTGTCTCCTTCTAGTGGGTGGGATAGCGCTGTCCATAGTTATAGTCCACGGCAGCGCAGGGATGTTCCAAATAGTTAGGCGGCTATGTTACTCAAAATTTCACCGGGAATGCCCGTGAATATTCGAGAAAGCTCCTTGCAGCGTTGGTAACGATCATTTTGCTGCTTGCCAGGGTGCGCCCGGCATCGAGTCGCTGGCGAGGCAGAGCCAGGCGCCTTCGGCGCGAGTTAATCGTTGCGCGGCTGCCAGCAATGCCCGGCGATCCAGTTGGCCGATCGCGGCGATCAATTGGGTAAGGTAATCCGACGAGTGGCCAGCAAGTTTTGCCTGCCAGAGCAGTTCGGCGGCGTCTTTGCCGGTCAGATTGCTCTCGTCGAATTGCTCCGCGAGTGACTGACGTAGTTGGTTGAAACCGTGGTCATCGAGGTTTTCGATCAGCGCAGGAACACTGTCGAGGAACTGCTGGATATGACCGAGCAACTGAGCCGGTGCAGTGTTCGGCGACTGCACGCCAAACAGCAATCCGCTTTGGCCGTGAATCTGCCGCAGGGCGCTGAATACCGCATAACCCAACTGCAATTCGACCCGCAGGCGCTGATAGAACGGCGTCTGGCACAGCTGTGCGAGCAGGCGCCACGCCGCTTCGTCGGCAATTTCGCGACTGGCTGTCGGACAGAACAGCAGCAGGGCGTGTTCACTGGAGCCTGTTTCGATGTAGCTCCACAGGTGTTGAGCATTGATCGCAGGTGTTGCCGGCAATTGATTGTCCGGTGTGCCGGGGATGCGGCTCAGGGCCAGCCCCATCGCCGATTGAGTCTGCGCGCTTAGGCCCAGTGCCAGCCCGTCCCAGCGCGAAGTTGTCCACTGGTGGTTGGCGTCGTCCGACTCGGCGACCGCTGGTAGGCAACGTTGCGGCAACTCCTTGAGCAATTGGCGGATCGCTATCAACGGCGCTTCTGGCGCTGCGCTCGGAGAATCGGCATCAACCTGTGTCAGAACTTTCAGCGCATGCTCCAGGACACCGGGCATCGGCTCTTGCAGGCCGGTCAGTTTCAGCAGCCATTGAGTGCCGGTGGCACTGAAGGACAACTCGACCCCGGCCTGACGCGCGTCTTCCTGGGTTTCCCGCAGGCTGCGTTGTAGCTTGCCTTGCAGATCGGCACTGGCGGCGGCTTGCAGTTGCCAGCGCAGATAGATCGCGCCCTGATCACTGGTGTCCGGCAGCGCCTGGCTGAACTGCATCGGTGAACGCTCACGCCGGCCGCGCGAACGATCCTGGGCGAACGTGCGCAAGCCACGGTGGGCGCTGGTCTGGCCGCGAATCAAACCGGCGCTCGCCAGCGGTTCGCTGGAGCGCAGGAAAGGGTTGGCTGCCGGCAGATGCCAGTGGCTGCTGAAGTTATCCACAACGCCGATTTCGCGCAGTAGCTGATTGAGTGCAACGACAGCGTTTTCGGACAGTTCGCCGTCAAGCTGTTCACTGTCGAGGCGCGCCAGTTGCAGAGCGGTGCTGATCTGTTGCTGACGAGCAAGCAGATTGGCGTATTCCTCGCGCAACGCTGCCCAGTCCTGCTGCGCAGCAAAGAAGCTCAGCCAATCCAGCAGTTGTTCGCGAATCGCACTCATGGCTTCCCGTGGAGCAGTGAATTGCAAGTGCAGCAATGCTTGTCCGGCAAAGTGATACAGCGGTGCGGCTTTTAAGTCATCTGCGAGGTTTTGTTGCTGCAGATGGGCGAGCAAGCCGCCAGGTTTGGCGTTGTTCAACCAATGGCAAAGAAACCCCAAGGCTTCAACAGATGAGAGAGGCAACGAGTCGAAGGCAAACAGTAGATGGCAACGCCGCTCGCCGGCCTGTTGATAACTTTTCACCGCCAGCGGCACCGTCGCTGCCTGGGCAACGTTATCCCCAACCGGCAGCGTCGCCGCGAATTGCTCCGCCAGGGCGCGCAATGCCTCAATGCTCTGCGGGCCGACCAGGCTCAAGGTCATTTGCCCGGTGCGATAAAACTGCTGATGGAAGTCTTGCAGTGCTTGCTGAAACGCTGGCTGCTCGACTTGCAGTGTGTCGCGGTTCCCCGCATGAAAACCGCGTAACGGATGGTTCGCAGGTAAACCCTCATACAACGCAAACGCCTGCTGCGCCACAGGATCCTGCGACCAAGCGACAAACTCCGCGTCCAGCACTTCGCGTTCGCGCAATTGATCGTCCGGATTCATACGCGGATGGGCGAGCATGTCTGACAGACGCTCCAGCCCGCCGCTGAACAAGTGGGTTGGCAACTCAAAGAAAAAGTCAGTCGTGCGCTCGCGAGTGCTGGCATTTACCTGACCACCATGACTTTGCACGTAGGCCATCAACCCTTCACTTGCAGGAAAAAGGTCGGTGCCAAGAAACAACAAGTGCTCAAGAAAATGCGCCAGCCCCGGCCACGCCAGCGGCACGTCGTGACTACCGGCAGCTACGCGCAACGCGGCGGCGCTGCGCTTCAAGCCGGGCACATGACGCAGGGTCACGCGCAAGCCATTGGCCAGGGTTTCAATGTGGGGGCGGGGGTGAGTCGGCGCAGGCATGGGCACTTCCAGAACAGTGAAGTGCCAATGCTAGCGGATTAGCGCTTGTTCAGCGCGCCGTATAGCTCAGGGCGACGGTCACTGAGGTAGCGATTGGCGGCGCGGGAGTCGACCATCAACTGGCGATCCAGCTCACCGACGATCAGGGCTTCATCGAGACCGGCCTGAGCGATACGGCTGCCGTCCGGTGCGGCGATGCTGCTTTGCCCGCAATAGTGGATGTCGCCTTCATGGCCACAGTAGTTCGCGTAGGCCACGTAGCATTGGTTTTCGAAGGCGCGGGCGCGTACCGATACATCGGCGATGAAGTCGAACGGAATCATGTTCGCCGTTGGCACCAGAATCAGCTCGGCGCCATCGAGGGCGAGACGACGGGCATTTTCCGGGAATTCCAGGTCGTAACAGATCAGGAACCCGAGCTTCCAGCCGTTCAGTTCAACCACCGGAAACTCGCCTTCGCCGGGGCTGAACATCGAACGATCAAGATCCCCGAACAGATGCGTCTTGCGGTAATTGCACAGGCGCTCGCCGTTCGCGTCGATCAACTGCACGGCGTTGTAAATCTGCCCGTCGGCAGTGCGCTCGGGATAGCCGTAAAGAATCGCCAGACCAGCAGCCTTGGCGATCCGGCCAATTTGCTGCGCCCATTCACCGTTGTAGACCTCGGCCAATGTGCTGACCGCTTCGGCGCCAATGTTGTAGCCGGTCATGAACATCTCCGGCAGCACCAAGAGGTCGGCGCCCTTGGCCTCCATCGCCAGTTGATGCAGGCGTTGCAGGTTGGCGGCGGGGTCCAGTGGCAGCGGCGGACATTGGTAAAGGGCTACACGCATCAGGGATTCCTCTTACTCGGGCAGGGCGATAGGGCCGATGTCTTTGAACACATCACCCGGGCCCGGGTTCTCTTTATGTGTAGAACCGCCGAAATGTTTCATGATCCCCCACACCGCGTTGAGCGAAGTCTGCACCGCGCCTTCGACCCACGCCGGGGTCCACGACACGTCGTCGCCGGCGATGAAAATCCCGCGCTGCTCGGCCGGCATGTCGTCCTGCATGAAGTGCGCATACATGCGCTGGTTATAGCGATAGTGACCAGGCAGGGCGCCCTTGAACGCGCCGAGGAAGTACGGATCGGCTTCCCACGACACGGTGATCGGATCGCCGATGATCCGCGCGGCGATGTCGACTTTCGGGTAAATCTTCTTCAACGCATTCAGCGCCAGTTCAACGCGTTTTTCCACCGGGTGCGGCAGCATCTTCAACGCGTCGCTCATCCACGAGTACGACAGGCAGATCACGCCCGGCTTGTCGTCGCCGTTGTCGAACAGATAAGTGCCACGAGTCAGGCGGTCGGTGAGGGTCATGCTCATGAGGTCGCGGCCGGTTTCCGGATCCTTGTCCTTCCAGAACGGCCGGTCGACCATCACGAAAGTCTTCGATGATTGCATATAGCGGGTGCGATCGAGCGCCATCCACATCTTCTGCGAGAACAGAGTTTCGTCGCATTCGATCTGGGTGGTCAGCAGCCAGCTCTGGCACGTGGTCAGCACGGCGGCGTATTCGCGGGTGTCGCCGTTGTTGTCGGTGACGGCGAAACGGCCATCCGGTGCGTGAGCGATTTTCTTCACGCCGGAACGCGGCGCGCCACGGTGCAGAGACTTCAGGCTGGTGCCTTGCGGCCAATGCACGCAGCGTTCCGGTGCATGGCGCCAGATGCCTTGTGGCACTTGCTCGACGCCGCCGACCACCAGGTGCTGGTGATCGTCGCAGTTGGTCATCACCACACGGAAGATTTCCAGCATCGAGTTGGGGAAATCCGAGTCCCAGCCGCCGGTACCAAAACCGACCTGACCGAACACTTCGCGGTGATGGAAAGACAGCTTGGCAAAGGCTTCGGAGGTGGCGACGAAATCGTAGAACGTGCGGTCGTCCCACAGTGGCACCAAGGTGTTCCACAACTCTTTAAGGCGCGGTACATCGCGGTCGCGGATGGCTTGCTGGATATCGGAGAACTGCGAACCTGCTTCCAAGGCATCCGCCCAGGCGTCAGCCACTTCCTGGAACAGTGCAGGAAGGTCGGCCAGTTTCTGTGCGTAATGGGTTTTGCCTTCCAGATCGATCACCGTGCTGCCGGAGGCCGGTGTCAGTGGGTTCGGGAAAGGTTTGGTTTCCAGCCCGAGCTTGTCGACGTAGTGATAAAACGCCGTGGAAGACACCGGGAAACGCATGCCACCGAGTTCGGCGACGATGCCATCAGTGCCATTGAACGCTTGCGAACGCAGACGGCCACCCAGCTTGGAAGCCTCGTAAACCACCGGCTTCAGGCCAAGCTTCATCAACTCGTAAGCGGCCACCAGACCGGCAATGCCCGCGCCGACAATCGCCACTTCAGCGCCGTGATTATGTTCAGGAATGCTGCCGAGGCCAGCCGGGTGTTCGATCCAGTCGTCGAAAGCGAACGGAAAGTCCGGGCCGAAAATGGTGACTGGTTTCTTACCGTCTGCAGGATGGCGATTGTTCTTGTTCATGGCTGACCTTGCTGGCGACCCGACGCGGGATGCGCGTCTGAGTATAGGAAAAGATGCCAGCCATTTTAGGGAGCGTAGAACACGTTAATAAGACGCAAAGTGTCGTCGTTTTGATAATTAATTGAACAGAGTGACGATATTCGACTTCACTTCGATCATTGTGGGAGCGGGCTTGCCCGCGATGAGGCCCTGAAATTCAACAGAGAAATCTCGGTGAAAATATTCAAACCGGCTGCCCCCGATCAATCTTGCTACTCAAAATGATCGAAGTCGTCGTCTTCTCCACCCCATCCACACTCCCTATCTGATCCAGCAACTGATCCAGCTGCTCCGGCGAATCGGTGCGCAACCACGCCACATAATCAAATTCGCCACTCACCGCACACAATTGCTGCACCTGCGCCATCGCACTCAAGCGACGCAACACTTCCTTGCCGGAACGCGGCTGCACCTTGATCCCGACATACGCCTGCAACCCGCCATCGACCACACGCTGGCCGAGGCGAACGCCATAACCGGTGATGACTTTGGTCTTTTCCAGCCGCGCCAACCGCGAAGTCACGGTGGTGCGCGCAATGCCCAATTGCCGAGCGAGCATGGCCACGCTCTCGCGGGCGTTGATCTGCAGGGCAGCGATCAACTGACGGTCGATTTCATCAAGTACGGGCGGGCGGGTGTCTGGCAAGGGAGCGGCTCCATGGGACGCGGATCTTTGGGCGAGCATGTTACAGCTTCAACCCGCAAAATATGGAAGCCCCTTATTGGTCGGGGCTAAACGCAGAAACGAAAAAGCCGCGCAATGCGCGGCTTTCAATTTGGTGGGCCCACACGGACTTGAACCGTGGACCAAAGGATTATGAGTCCTCTGCTCTAACCAACTGAGCTATAGGCCCTCAGTAGGCCGCGGATTATAGCGACGGTTTCTCGGCTGTGCTATCCGAATAATCCGATACGGTTACACGAAGAAATGTTGCGGCGAATTCTTCCGGCGGTAACGGCAGGCTGACGATGTAGCCCTGGATCTGTTCGCAGCCTTCGGCGGCGAGGAATTGTTGTTGCGCCCGGGTTTCCACACCCTCGGCGATCACGGTGAATTGCATGCTCCGGCCCAGTGCAATGATGGCGCGGACAATCGCCGCGTCGTGGGGGTCATCGGGCAGTCCGCGGACGAAAGACTGGTCGATTTTGAGGATGTCCAGCGGCAGGCGCTTGAGGTAACTGAGTGAGGAGTAACCTGTGCCGAAGTCGTCGATTGCCAGTTGCACACCGAGGTGCTTGAGTTGGTGCAGCACCGCCAGCGCCTCTTCGGCCTGACTCATGATGAAATTCTCGGTAATTTCCAGTTGCAGTAAATCGGGCCTCAAGCGGTTTTCCTTGAGCAGTTGCTCGATGCGTCCGAGCAGGTTCGGTTGACGCAGTTGGGCACCTGCGAGGTTGACGGACAGCGGCCCAAGGCTGTCGTAGATCTGGCCCCACTCGAACATTTGTCGGCACGCGGTCTCCAGCACCCAATCACCGATCTGCAGGATCATGCCGTTCTCTTCGGCCAGTGGAATGAAGTGCTCTGGCGGCACTTCGCCAAAAGTCGGATGCCGCCAGCGGATCAGCGCTTCGGCGCCGACCAGGCGGTGATCGTCGAGGCTGATTTTCGGTTGGTAGTAGAGGAACAATTCATCGCGTTCGATGGCTCGACGCAGTTCGTGCTCCAGTGCCACGCGTTCGATGGCTTGCGCGGTGAGGTCGCGAGTGTAGCTCTCGACCCGGTTGCGGCCTTTGGCTTTGGAGCGATACATCGCCGCGTCGGCGTTTTTCACCAACGTGGCCACGTCGCAGCCGTCGCGTGGGTAGAGGCTGGTGCCGATGCTGGCACTGATGAAAAACTCATGCTCGCCGGCCTGGAAGGGGGCCCCGAAACAATTGAGCAGTTTCAGCGCGATGTTATCGGCGTCGCTGGCCTGCTGCAGGCCGGGCAACAGGATGATGAACTCATCACCGCCCAGGCGGGCGACGGTGTCGATGTCGCGCAGTTGTTCTTTCAGGCGCACCGCGATGCCTTTGAGCAGCAAGTCGCCGACCGGGTGACCGAGGCTGTCGTTGATGTGTTTGAAGCGATCAAGATCGAGAAACAGCACGGCACCCTGACCGCCATTTTCCTGCTGACTGTTCAGCGCCATCAACAGGCGGCTTTCGAACAGCGTCCGGTTCGGCAGGCCCGTGAGTGGGTCATGGTGAGCCTGATAATCGAGTTTCGCCTGGGCGTGCTTGAGGCTGGAGATGTCAGCAAACACGGCGACAAAATGCGTGATGAACTTGTCGCGGTTACGCACGGCGCTGATGGTCAGCCAGCTCGGATACAGCTCGCCGTTCTTGCGTCGGTTGGATATCTCGCCTTGCCAGTGACCTTCGTCGGTCAATTGGTGCCACATCGCCGCATAAAACGCGCTGTCGTGCAGGCCCGAGGCGAGCAGGCGTGGGGTGTGGCCGAGGGCTTCGCTTTCCGTGTAGCCGGTGATCTCGGTGAAAGCACGGTTGACGGCGCTGATGTGCTGCTGGGTATCGGTGATCAATACGCCTTCGGCAGTGCTCTCGAATACCGTGGCGGCCTGTTGCAGCTTTTCCTGCATCAGATGACGTTCGGTGATGTCGCGGGCGATGGTCAGCATGCAGTCTTCTTCGCCGATCGGTAGCGGCCGGGCGGATACTTCGCAGAGGCGGATCTGCCCGTCGCTACGGCGAATATGGCAGCTGAAATCGCGAACGAAGCCGTCACGGTGCAGCAGGTCGAGCATCTGTTTGCGTTCGTTGAGGTTGACCCAGATCCCCAGGTCCAGCGCCGAGCGGTCGACCGACATGGCGCTGTTGAACCCGGTGATGCGGCTGAAACCTTCGTTGACCTCCAGCAGCAATCCGTCACTCTGGCGCGATAGCAGCAGGCCGTCCGGCGAGGCATGAAAGGCCTTGGCAAACTTCTCTTCCGAGGTTTGCAGTTGCTGTTGGGTTTCCTTGAGCTGAGTGATGTCACGCACCACCACCACCAAGGCTGGCGTGGTGTCGAGGTCGAAGGGTTCGGCGGAGATCAGGCCGGTAAACACCTGACCGTTGTTGCGGCGAAAGGGCATCTCCAGGTTGCGGATGCTGCCGGCCTGCAAACGCTGCAAGAGGCCCGGGCCCACGCCGGGAATGCCCCAGATGTTCAGCTCGGTGGCTGTCTGACCGATGACCTCTTCTGCTTTCAGTCCGATCTGTTCCTCAAAGGCTTCGTTGACCTCCAGCAGGCAGCCGTCGGACAGCCGTGCGATTACCAGAATGTCCGGGCATTGCTGAAAGACCGAGGCGAATTTCTGCTCCGACAGCCGCAACGCTTCTTCGGTGCGCTTGGTTTCGCTGATGTCGATCATCAACCCGCGCATCACCGGTTCATGGCCGTGCTCGATCAGGCTGACGATGTCGCGAACCCACAAGCAGCGACCATCGGCGGTGATCACCCGGTAATCGAGGCTGTGATCGCGTCCGGCCAACACTTCGTGATCACAGAAGCTTTGGGCGCGGGTCAGGTCGGCGGGATGGATGATGTTGCGCCAGAACCCCGGAATCAGCCAATGCGACAGTGGGTAGCCGAGCAGATCTTCGGCATGCGGAGAGACATAGCTGTAGGTGAAGTCGCTCATCCGCGCTTCCCAGGCAATGGCGGACAGGCTCTCTACCAGACCGCGATAGTGATATTCGCTGCTGCGCAGTTCCTGTTCGAGGTCGATACGTCGGGCAATTTCCGAACTCAAGCGCCGGTTGATGCGGATGACCACTGCCAGAATTATCACCAGCAGCAACAGGCCGGGCAGGCCGTAAATCAGCAGATCAGACCAGAATGTCCGATGATCGAGAACGTTGCCCACCCAATGTTCTTGAATGCTGCTGATTTCTTCCGGGGTCATGTCAGCCAGGACTTTGTCCAGAATCCCCGCCAGCACTTTGTTGTCCCGGGGCACGCCCATTGCTAGTTGGTAGCGATACGGGGTTTCGCCGCTGACATACAAGCCGTCGAGTTTCAGTTGACGCAGACTCCAGACACTGGAGGCGAGGTCGCCCACCACGGCATCCACTTCATCGGTTGCCAATGCCTGTAACGCCGAACTGACGTTAGGCATGGCCACCAGGTTCAGATCCGGGTGATGGGTGCGCAGCAACTCGTGGGGTGCATAGTTTTCCACCACGGCGATCTTCAAACCGTACAGATCTTCGAGTTTGCGCGGTTGGGCGCCACCGACGTGGGCCAGAATGACGATCGGGAAGTCTAGATAGGGACGGGTGAATGACAGGTAGGTCTGGCGTTCCGGAGTGGACATGATGCCCGGCAGCAGGTCGATCTTGCCTGCTTTTACCTGTTCCAGCACCACCGTCCAGCTCACCGGCTCGATGGGGGTGAGCTTGATCGCCAGGCGTTGGCGAATCACATCGATATAGTCCGCCGCGAGCCCCTGATAACGCGCCTGGTCATCGCGAAACTCGAAGGGCGGCCACGACGCATCTACACCCAGGCGCAAGTCCGGATGAGCCGCCAGCCAGCTACGTTCTTCATCGGTCAGAGTCAGCGCGTCAGCCGTTGCGGTCCAGATCATCAGTGACAGCAAAAAAAGCACGGACGCCAATCTGGGCATAACGCTCTCGTTATGGCTCGGGGATGATTGTTTCGAGTGTAGACGGGGTATGCGGGGGAGGGGCGTTGCGAGGAATTTAATCTGCCATATAAACAAAACCCCCGGCCTGGGCCGGGGGTTCTGGTATCACTCGTCGAGGAAGGAGCGCAGATGCTCGCTTCGCGTCGGGTGGCGCAGCTTGCGCAGCGCCTTGGCTTCGATCTGACGGATCCGCTCACGCGTTACGTCAAACTGTTTGCCCACTTCTTCGAGCGTATGGTCGGTGTTCATGTCGATACCGAAACGCATGCGCAGTACTTTGGCTTCACGGGCAGTAAGGCCGGACAGCACTTCGCGAGTCGCTTCTTTCAGGCTCTCAACAGTGGCGACAACGATTGGCGACTGCATGGTCGAGTCTTCGATGAAGTCACCCAGATGGGAGTCTTCGTCATCACCGATCGGGGTTTCCATGGAGATCGGCTCTTTAGCGATCTTTAATACCTTGCGGATCTTGTCCTCAGGCATTTCCATGCGTTCGCCCAGCTCGTCCGGGGTCGGTTCGCGACCCATTTCCTGCAACATCTGCCGGGAAATGCGGTTGAGCTTGTTGATCGTCTGGAT
>NZ_JBIUVJ010000066.1:0-27862 GCF_044742875.1 Pseudomonas sp. NPDC087817 | reverse complement strand
GGTGTATGACTTCGTCAACGTGGTCAACGGCGAAGCCAACCTGCAACAGGCGCTGATCAAAGACAAGCGTCTGGAAAACCTCTACGTACTGGCCGCCAGTCAGACCCGCGACAAAGACGCGCTGACTGTCGAAGGCGTGGAAAAGGTTCTGATGGAGCTCAAGGAACAATTCGAGTTCGTGGTCTGCGACTCCCCGGCCGGCATCGAAAAAGGTGCGCACCTGGCCATGTACTTCGCTGACGAAGCGATCGTCGTGACCAACCCGGAAGTGTCCTCGGTACGCGACTCGGACCGCATGCTCGGCCTGCTGGCCAGCAAGTCGCGTCGCGCCGAACGTGGCGAAGACCCGATCAAGGAACACCTGCTGATCACCCGCTACCACCCGGAGCGTGTTGAAAAGGGCGAGATGCTTGGCGTTGAAGACGTCAAGGAAATCCTCTCGGTAACCCTGCTCGGCGTGATCCCGGAATCCCAGGCGGTGCTCAAGGCATCCAACCAGGGCGTACCGGTGATTCTCGACGACCAGAGCGATGCCGGTCAGGCTTACAGCGATACCGTCGACCGTTTGCTGGGCAAAGAAAAAGCCCACCGTTTCCTCGATGTCGAGAAGAAGGGATTCTTCGAGCGCCTGTTTGGAGGTAGGTAATGAACCTTTTTGACTTCTTTCGTGCCAACAAAAAGCCAAGTACCGCCTCGGTAGCGAAAGAGCGTCTACAGATCATCGTGGCGCATGAGCGCGGCCAGCGCAGCACGCCGGATTACCTGCCAGCCTTGCAGAAGGAACTGGTCGACGTGATCCGCAAGTACGTAAACATCGGCAACGACGACGTACACGTTGCACTGGAAAGCCAGGGCAGTTGCTCGATTCTGGAACTCAACATCACCCTGCCAGATCGCTGAGTCGATCCGGCAGGAACGACGGCGGCTCAGGGCCATTCCCATACCGGAATGGCCCTGAGCCGCCGTTGGCATTTGTTACGAGGCTGTTTTAATGCCGTTGTCCAACATCCGCATCATCCATCAGGACGCCGCCGTATTGGTGGTCGACAAACCGACCCTGCTGCTTTCGGTGCCCGGTCGCGCCGACGACAACAAGGACTGCCTGATAACCCGCTTGCAGGAAAACGGCTACCCGGAAGCGCGCATCGTCCATCGTCTGGACTGGGAAACTTCGGGGATCATTCTGCTGGCCCGTGACGCCGACACCCATCGCGAACTGTCGCGTCAGTTTCATGACCGCGAAACCGAAAAAGCCTACACCGCGCTGGCGTGGGGTCAGCCGGAACTGGACAGCGGCAGCATCGATTTGCCGCTGCGCTACGACCCGCCGACCAAGCCGCGTCACGTGGTGGATCATGAGTTCGGCAAACATGCGCTGACCTTCTGGCGCGTGCTGGAACGTTGCGGCGACTGGTGCCGCGTCGAGCTGACGCCGATCACCGGCCGCTCGCACCAGTTGCGTGTACACATGCTGTCGATCGGGCATCCGTTGCTTGGCGATGGCCTCTACGCACACGAACAAGCCCTCGCTGCCTGGCCGCGCCTGTGCCTGCACGCGAGCATGCTCAGCTTCACCCATCCGCAAACCGGTGAACGCCTGCGCTTCGAGTGCCCCGCCCCCTTCTGACGGCTTGCGCAGAAACCCTGTAGGAGTGAGCCTGCTCGCGATAGCGGTGTGTCAGACCAGAATTATTTGAATGACACACCGCTATCGCGAGCAGGCTCACTCCTACAGGGATCCGGTGCAGATTCAATTCCCCGGCCGATGCGTTAAACTCCCGCCCATTGCTGTCTGGAGTTTCTTATGCGCGAAGAGTTGAACCAAGGCCTGATCGACTTTCTCAAGGCCTCCCCTACCCCGTTCCACGCCACTGCCAGCCTTGTTCAACGTCTGGAGGCTGCCGGTTTCGTGCGCCTCGACGAGCGCGAGCCATGGACCACCGAGCCTAACGGCCGCTATTACGTCACCCGTAACGACTCCTCGATCGTCGCGATCAAAATGGGCCGCACTTCGCCACTGCACGGCGGTATCCGCCTGGTGGGCGCGCACACCGACAGCCCGTGCCTGCGAGTCAAACCGCAACCGGAGCTGCAGCGTCAGGGCTTCTGGCAACTGGGCGTCGAAGTCTACGGCGGTGCGCTGTTGGCCCCGTGGTTCGACCGCGATCTTTCGCTGGCCGGCCGCGTGACCTTCCGCCGCGACGGCAAGGTCGAAAGTCAGTTGATCGACTTCAAGGCGCCGATCGCGATCATTCCGAACCTGGCCATTCACCTCAACCGTGAAGCCAATCAAGGCTGGGCAATCAACGCGCAGACCGAACTGCCGCCGATTCTCGCGCAATTTGCCGGTGACGAGCGCGTCGACTTCCGCGCCGTACTCACCGATCAACTGGCCCGCGAACATGGCTTGAACGCCGACGTCGTGCTCGATTACGAGTTGAGTTTCTACGACACGCAAAGTGCTGCAGTGATTGGCCTGAACGGCGACTTCATCGCCGGCGCGCGCCTGGACAACCTGCTGTCGTGCTACGCCGGCCTGCAAGCCTTGCTCACTGCCGAGACCGACGAAACCTGCGTGCTGGTGTGCAACGATCACGAAGAAGTCGGCTCCTGCTCGGCCTGCGGTGCCGACGGCCCGATGCTCGAACAGACCCTGCGCCGCCTGCTGCCGGAAGGTGACGAGTTCGTCCGCACCATCCAGAAATCCCTGCTGGTTTCGGCCGACAACGCCCACGGCGTACACCCGAACTATGCCGAGAAGCACGACGCCAACCACGGCCCGAAACTCAATGCCGGTCCGGTGATCAAGGTCAACAGCAACCAGCGCTACGCCACCAACAGCGAAACCGCCGGGTTCTTCCGTCATCTGTGCATGGCCGAAGAAGTGCCGGTGCAAAGCTTCGTGGTGCGCAGTGACATGGGCTGCGGCTCGACCATCGGCCCGATCACCGCCAGCCACCTGGGTGTGCGCACCGTCGATATCGGCCTGCCGACCTTCGCCATGCACTCGATTCGCGAGTTGTGCGGCAGCCATGACCTGGCGCATCTGGTGAAAGTGCTGAGCGCGTTCTACGCCTGCCGCGAATTGCCGTAAGCAGTATTTGTGGCGAGGGAGCTTGCTCCCGCCGGGTTGTGAAGCGGCCCCAAAACCTGAGCACGCGTAGAGTCAGCATGATCGTGTGCTCAGAATTTACGACGGCTGCGCCGCCGAGCGGGAGCAAGCTCCCTCGCCACAAGATCGAGCAAACACCGGCTCATTGCTGACACACATCACCACCCGCGTCAGAAACCGACCTAGACTTGAATCATCCCTCCCGACAAGGCAGTCACCATGATCTCGATGTCCTCCTTCCACGCCATGCTCATTCCGATCTTGTGCGGAATGATCCTGCTGGCCATCGGCTTCAACTTCCGCGACAAGAACGCCGGGGTGTTCGCCATGTGGATCGGCATGCTGATGATCCTCGCCACCGTGGTCTACAAGATCCTCGCCAAACTCAACGAATAAATCCGCGCCCGGCTCGCATTGAATCAGGCGGGCTCGTACACTCCAGCGAATCCGCCCCTTGCGAGGTTGACCGCCTAGTGTTTGCTCGTCTGTTTGCTCTACCCTGCCTGTTCCTCGTCTGCCTGATGACGCTGCTGCCCGTGGCGCCTGCCCACGCGGTCGGTCTGCCGGGCCTGCTCAACACCAGCAAGACGCAGCCCGAAGCCCAGGAACCGCTGGGGCAATCCCTCGATGAAGTCATCAAGTCGCTGGAAAACGACAAGCAACGTGCGCAGTTGCTGACCGATCTGAAAAAGCTGCGCGACGCCACGAAAAAGGCTCAGGCCTCACCGGAAGAAGGCGTTCTCGGCCTGATCGGCGGCACGCTGGCCAGTTTCGAAAAACAATTCTCCGGCGCCGACAGCCCGCTCAATCGCTGGTCCAACGAGTTCGATCTGGCCAAGGATGAGCTGAAAGCCATGCTGCTCCCGGCCAGTGAATGGCTGCCGATCATCTTCGGCTTCGCGGTGATTCTGATGGTCTGGAGCCTGCTCGCCGCCGCGCTGATCTGGCTCGGCCACCGGGTGCGCATGCGCTTTGGTCTCACCGAAGAACTGCCGCAACACCCCAAGGCTCTCGATATGCTGCGC
The DNA here is from genome assembly GCF_044742875.1 of Pseudomonas sp. NPDC087817. NCBI lineage: Bacteria > Pseudomonadati > Pseudomonadota > Gammaproteobacteria > Pseudomonadales > Pseudomonadaceae > Pseudomonas > Pseudomonas sp. NPDC087817. The sequence goes on along the minus strand of NZ_JBIUVJ010000066.1, from coordinate 23,725 downwards.
TTCGCGTTGCGCAAACTCGGGCCGTGGTTGATCGCTTTGGTGATGACCGTTTACATGAGCTACGCCCTGCCCTCGTCACTGGGCAAAAGCCTGGCGATGGTGCTGGCCTATGCGCTGGTGGTCGGCACCTGTTTCTCGGCGATCTGCGTGATCGCATTCTCCCTGCTCGACGGCCCGCACCGCCATCGCGCGTTGTACATCCTGCGCCATCAGGCGTTCCGGCCATTGTGGCTGATCGGCAGTTTTGCTGCGTTTGGTGAAGCGCTGAACGACCCGCGTCTGATCGAGAGCCTCGGCGTGCACTTGGCACACACGGCGGCGACTGTCGCCAATGTCCTCGCCGCGCTGTCAACCGGGCTGTTCATCCTGCGTTTCCGCCGGCCGATCGCGCACCTGATCCGCAATCAGCCGCTATCCCGGCGCCTGACCCGCCGCGCCCTCAGCGACACCATCGAAATCCTCGGGACCTTCTGGTACGTGCCGGCGCTGGTACTGGTCGGCATTTCGCTGTTCGCCACGTTTGTTTCCGCTGGCGACACCAGCACCGCGCTGCGCCAGTCGCTGATCTGCACCGTGCTGCTGGTGTTGTGCATGGTCATCAATGGATTGGTACGCCGGCATTCGCTCAAACCGCAACGCGGAGCGAAACGCCACGCGCTCTACTCCGAGCGCCTGAAAAGCTTCTTTTACACACTCGCGCATCTGCTGGTATGGCTGGTGTTCATCGAACTCGGCCTGCGGGTGTGGGGCCAGTCGCTGATCGGTTTTGCCGAAGGCGAAGGCCATGACGTCAGCGTCAAACTGTTCAGCCTGATCGGCACACTGATCTTCTCCTGGCTGATCTGGATTCTCGCCGACACCGCTGTGCATCACGCCCTCACCCGCTCGCGCAAAGGCTTGGCCAACGCCCGCGCGCAGACGATGATGCCGCTGATCCGCAACGTGCTGTTCGTGGCGATTTTCATCATTGCGCTGATCGTCGCCCTGGCGAACATGGGCATGAACGTCACGCCACTGCTGGCCGGTGCCGGTGTCATCGGTCTGGCCATCGGTTTCGGCGCGCAGTCACTGGTCGCGGACCTGATCACCGGCCTGTTCATCATCATCGAAGACTCGCTGGCCATCGATGATTACGTCGACGTCGGCGGCCACCTCGGCACCGTCGAAGGCCTGACCATCCGTACCGTGCGCCTGCGCGACATCGACGGCATCGTCCACACGATCCCGTTCAGCGAAATCAAAAGCATCAAGAACTACTCGCGGGAATTCGGCTACGCGATCTTCCGCGTAGCTGTGCCATACAACATGGAAATCGACGACGCGATCAAACTGATGCGCGAAGTCGGCCAGAAGATGCGCACCGATCCACTGCAACGGCGCAACATCTGGTCGCCGCTGGAGATTCAGGGTGTCGAGAGTTTCGAGTCCGGCAGCGCGATCCTGCGCGCCCGCTTCAAGACCGCGCCGATCAAACAATGGGAAGTTTCCCGGGCCTTCAACCTGTCGCTCAAGCGGCATCTGGACGAGGCAGGACTGGATCTGGCGACGCCGAGAATGAGTGTGCAGGTGATCACTGCCGGTGGTGGCCAGCCGAAGGAATAGCACTTAGGCACGACGTTCGGGTCACAGGCAGGGAAGCCAGAAAAACAATAACCATGGAGAAACCCGATGCAGCTGACACGCATTGCCCAAGCCCTTCTGCTCACCCTGATCGCCAGTAACGCCGTCGCGGCGACAATGGACAGCACCCGCGAACAGATCGCCGCGCAAGCCAAACAGCTTGAACCCGAACTGTTGGAAACCCGCCGCGACATCCACGCCCACCCGGAACTCGGCAACAGCGAAAAACGCACGTCGGAACTGGTCGCCAAACAACTGAAAGCCATGGGCCTGGAAGTCAAAACCGGCGTCGCCCGCACCGGCGTGGTCGCCATCCTCAAAGGCGCCCTGCCCGGCCCGACCGTGGCCCTGCGCGCCGACATGGACGCCCTGCCGGTCAAGGAAGTTTCCGACCTGCCGTTCGCCTCGAAAGCCAAAGGCACCTACCTCGACAAAGAGGTAGATGCCATGCACGCCTGCGGCCACGACGCCCACACCGCCATCCTGCTCAGCACGGCAAAAATTCTCACCGGCATGCGCGACACCCTGCCCGGCACCGTGGTGTTCTACTTCCAACCGGCGGAAGAAGGTCCGAGCGACTTCATTCCCGACGGCAAAAACAGCTGGGGCGCGAAAATGATGGTCGAAGAAGGCGTAATGAAATCACCCAAACCCGACGCTGTCTTCGGCCTGCACGTCTGGGCCGGCATCCCCGCCGGCCAGATCGCCTACCGCCCCGGCGCCACCCTCGCCAGCTCCGACGACCTGCGCATCAAAATCCTCGGCAAACAAACCCACGCCGGCCGTCCCTGGGACGGCATCGACCCAATCACCGTCGGCGCCCAAACCATCGTCGGCCTACAAACCGTGGTCAGCCGTCGTACCGACATCTCGTCTTACCCCTCAGTGGTCAGCATCGGCACCATCAACGGCGGCACCCGCTACAACATCATTCCCGAATCCGTCGACATGACCGGGACCATCCGCTCTTACGACTATGGCATTCGCCAGAAACTGCATGCGGACGTGCGCCAGACCGTCGAGAAAATCGCCGAGAGCGGCGGCGCGAAAGCTGATGTCACCATCATCGAAAAATACGACCCGACCATCAACAACCCGGCACTGACCTAAAAAATGCTGCCGACGTTGAAATGGGCAGCCAAGGATGATGTGGTGAATGCACCGCTGGTGGGGGGCGCGGAAGACTTTTCGTTCTATGCCAAGGAAGTGCCGGGGTTGTTTGTGTTTCTGGGCGTGACGCCACGGGATCAGGACATGAGCAAGGCAGCACCGAATCATAATCCGGGGTTCTTTGTGGATGAGTCGGCGTTGGTGGTGGGCGTGAGGACATTGGCGTCGCTGGCGACGGATTATTTGTATGCCAATGCGGGGGCGGGTAAGTAGAGATGAGGTGACTGTGGGAGTGCCTTCGCGAGCAAGCTCGCTCCCACATTTGGACCGTGTGCAGTCTGCCAGAAATTGGTCGGCTCACAGGCCGCCATCGCGAGCAGGCTCACTCCTACAAGGGATCGAGTACATCCGCAAGAAACAGGTCGGCTGTCAGGCCGCCATCGCTGGCAAGCCAGCTCCCACAGGGATTGAGTCCAACCGGTAAACCAATATCGCTTCTGCTTCTCACCACTCAACACAATGAGCGCAAGCTCGAGTACCGCTTTTGATCTTGATCCACGGGCGACGTCGGAAGGCTGAGTGGAGGGATTGATCCGGGGGTGGGAGCGCAGCGACCGTTTGGCGCAGCCAAACACATCGAGAGGAGGTGCAGCGAAGCAAACCGGAGGCGATGCGCCCGGATCGATCCCGGAGCGAAGGAACCCCGAGCCCCAGCGAGCGGGCCGCACGTAGGAGCAAGCCTTTTTGGTTACTTTTTCGGCGTCTGGAAAAAGTGACCCGCCGTAAGGGCGGAACCCTAATCAGCAACACCCGAAGCAACGGATATGCCCCCAAAACCAATCAAACCACATCAACCCCAACATGAATCGCATCATGCCGCCAAAACTCCAGATCACAATCAATCAACCGCTCATGCTGATCATAATTGACCCGAGCAATCCGCAACCCCGGACTCCCCACCGACACCCGTAAAGCCGCCGCCGCATCCACCGACAACGACGTAGGCACAATCTCAAAGCGCACCCGCCCATAGTGCAAATCGTAATGCCGCGCATACAACTCGGTAATCGACTGATTCAAATCAAAATCCAGAATCCCCGGAAAAAACTGCGGATTCAGATAATGCTCCACATAAAGCACCAGCCGCCCATCAATCCGCCGCGACCGACAAATCTGAATCACACTCGACAGCGCCGGCAACTGCAACCAGGCACAGACCGCCGCCGACGCCGGTTGCAGTCGAGCCGAAATCACCTCGGTCGACGGCACCCGCCCCTGCGCACTGACCATCGCGTGAAAGTGACTGCGCTGCATCAAGTTATAAGCCAGACGCGGCGGCGAAACGAACCAGCCCCGCCGCTCCTCACGATAAATCTGCCCTTGCGCCTCCAGTTGCAACAACGCCTCGCGCACAGTAATCCGCGTCGTGCCGAACAACTCACTGAGCTTGCGCTCGGCCGGCAACTTACTGCCAGGCGCCAATAGCCCGTGGTCAAGTTGCTCCTGCAACACCTGGCCAATCGCTGTCACCGCTTTTGTTGCCTCATCGCGCATCAACGTTACCTATCTGGACTAGACCAGCACTGTTTCGGGGCAAAACCGCACGGCGATCTCACCGCATTCGTGTGTTGCAAGCCTAGGCAGTGCAGATGACCGAGAGATGACAAACCTGCTGAACGGTCGGCTAAACGACTTGCAATACATCGGCCAAGTCCCTTGCTCTCCGGGGCTTTGAGCATGGTCTACGCTTAGCGGGCAGCCGTCGAAACAGGGCAAATAAAAGGCTTGTCCGGCGACCACCGACATCAAAGTGTCATCCAGCCCCCTTAAATTGGCTCAGGTATTGCTGACCTAGACCAACACAAACCGCAATCGCAGCGTTGAACACGACCAAGGAGCTTCGGAATGAAACAGCTTTTCCTGGCAACACTGTTAGGCTCGACCATTGCAATGTGCACCTCCGCCATGGCGGCAGGCACCGATCTGAAAACCCTCGAAGCCGCTGCGAAAGCGGAAGGCGCCGTCAACAGTGTCGGCATGCCCGATGACTGGGGCAACTGGAAAGGCACCTGGGAAGACCTGGCCAAGACCTATGGCCTGAAACACATCGACACCGACATGAGCTCGGCTCAGGAAATCGCCAAGTTCGCTGCCGAAAAAGACAACGCCAGCGCCGACATCGGCGACGTCGGTGCAGCCTTCGGCCCGATCGCGGTCAAGCAAGGCGTGGTGCAGCCGTACAAGCCAAGCACCTGGGATCAAGTCCCGGACTGGGCCAAGGACAAGGACGGCAACTGGGCGCTGGCCTACACCGGTACCATCGCCTTCATCGTCAACAAAAAACTGCTGCACGGTTCCGAGGTACCGACCAAATGGGCTGACCTCAAGGGCGGCAAATACAAGGTCTCCATTGGTGACGTGAGCACCGCCGCACAAGCGGCCAACGGCGTTCTCGCTGCTGCCCTGGCCAACGGTGGCGACGAGAAAAACATCCAGCCGGCCCTGCTGCTGTTCGCGGACATCGCCAAGCAAGGTCGCCTGTCGATGGCCAACCCGACCATCGCCACCATGGAAAAAGGCGAGATCGAAGTCGGTGTGGTCTGGGACTTCAATGGCCTGAGCTACAAGGCAAAGATGGCCAACCCGGATGACTACGTGGTGCTGATTCCGTCCGACGGCTCGGTGATTTCCGGCTACACCACGATCATTAACAAATACGCGAAAAACCCTAACGCCGCCAAGCTGACCCGCGAATACATCTTCAGCGACGCCGGCCAGACCAACCTCGCCCGAGGCAATGCGCGCCCAATCCGCGCCGAGCACCTGCAACTGCCGGAAGACGTGAAAGCCAAGCTGCTGCCGAACGAGCAGTACAAAAAGGTCACGCCGATCAAAGACGCCGATGCGTGGGAAAAAACTTCCAAGGCCCTGCCGCAGAAGTGGAACGAAGAAGTCATCGTAGAGATGAAGTAACCCTGTAGATCCCCAATGGGTCTGACGCAAAACCCTGTGGGAGCGGGCTTGCCCGCGATGGCAATTTCAAATTCAACACATCGGTTGAATGACATGACGCCATCGCGGGCAAGCCCGCTCCCACAGGATCCGTGTCGATTTCGAGTTTTCCGATTTATTGTTTCGCGGAGTTTTTGCCCCTATGAAGCACAACGTCATCCTTGTCGTGCTCGACGGCCTCAACTATGAAGTCGCGCGTCACGCCATGGGGCATCTGCAGGCTTACGTTGGCGCAGGACGCGCCGCGCTCTACCAGTTGGAGTGCGAGTTGCCGGCCCTGTCCCGACCGCTTTACGAATGCATCCTCACCGGCGTGCCGCCGATTGACAGCGGCATCGTCCACAACAACGTCTCGCGCCTGTCCAACCAGCGCAGCATCTATCACTACGCGCGCGACGCCGGGCTGAAAACCGCCGCTGCCGCCTATCACTGGGTCAGCGAGTTGTACAACCGCTCGCCATTCGTGGCCGCCCGCGACCGTCACACCGACGATCCGACGCTGCCGATCCAGCACGGCCATTTCTACTGGCAGGATCACTACCCGGATTCGCACCTGTTCGCCGACGCGGAACACCTGCGCCTGCGCCACGCGCCGGACTTCCTGCTGATCCACCCGATGAACATCGACGACGCCGGCCACAAGCACGGCCTCGACACCGCGCAATACCGCAACAGCGCACGTTTTGCCGACATCTATCTCGCCGACTATGTGCAGGGCTGGCTCGACGCCGGTTATCAGGTGCTGGTGACTGCCGACCACGGCATGAACAACGACCGCTCGCACAACGGCCTGCTTCCCGAAGAACGTCAGGTGCCGTTGTTCGTCCTCGGTGACGCCTTCAGCCTCGACGCAAACGCCACACCGAAACAGACGGAAATTTGCGGCACGGTCTGCGAACTGCTCGGCGTACCCCACGACAAACCTGTGTGCCGGGAGTTGCTCAAGTGAATGCCATGACTCGCGGCAAATGGCTGGCGGCCCTGTGTCTGGTGCCCTTCGCCCTGTTCTTTATCGTCTTCGAAATCGCTCCGCTGATCTGGGTGATGATCAACAGCCTGCAATCGGAGGAATTCGGTTGGGGACTGGAAAACTTCACCAGGATCTTTAGCTCGAAGTTCTATCTGCAAGCGATCCAGTACAGCCTCGAGATCAGTTTCTGGTCGAGTGTATTCGGCATCATCATCGCCGTGCTCGGTGCGTATTCGCTGCGCCGGGTCGACTCCAAACTGCGCAATTTCGTCAATGCCTTCGCCAACATGACCAGCAACTTTGCCGGCGTGCCTCTGGCCTTCGCGTTCATCATCCTGCTCGGTTTCAACGGCAGCTTCACCATCATGCTCAAGCAGGCCGGGATCATTCAGGACTTCAACCTGTACTCGAAAACCGGCCTGATCATTCTCTACACCTACTTCCAGATTCCCCTCGGCGTACTGCTGCTCTACCCGGCCTTCGACGCCTTGCGCGAAGACTGGCGCGAGTCCGCTGCGCTGCTCGGCGCCAATGGCTGGCAGTTCTGGCGACACATCGGCCTGCCGGTGTTGACCCCGGCATTGCTAGGCACGTTTGTGATCCTGCTGGCCAACGCCCTTGGCGCCTACGCCACGGTGTACGCGCTGACCACCGGCAACTTCAACGTGCTACCGATCCGTATTGCGGCGATGGTCTCCGGAGATATCTCTCTCGATCCGAATCTGGCCAGTGCGCTGGCTGTGGTACTGGTGGCGCTGATGACCATCGTGACGGTTGTGCATCAACTGCTGTTGAAGAGGAGCTACCATGTCTCGCGCTGAATCCGGCCCGGCCGGTGTCTACCACCGCGTCGTGGTCTACCTGCTGTTCGCCATCCTCCTGTTGCCACTGGCCGGCACGCTGGTCTATTCGATCGCCAGCAGTTGGTCGGCGACCATTCTGCCCAGCGGCTTCACCTTCAAGTGGTACATCCAGTTGTGGAGCGACCCGCGCTTTCTCCACGCCTTTGGCCAGTCGCTGCTCGTTTGCGTCGGCGCGCTGGTGCTGTCGGTGGTGCTGATCCTGCCGCTGCTGTTCGTGGTGCATTACCACTTCCCGAAACTCGATGCGCTGATGAACATCCTGATCTTGCTGCCCTTCGCGGTGCCACCAGTGGTGTCGTCGGTGGGCCTGTTGCAACTGTACGGTTCCGGGCCGATGGCGATGGTCGGTACGCCTTGGATTCTGATCGGTTGCTACTTCACCGTGGCGCTACCGTTCATGTACCGGGCGATCACCAACAACCTGCAAGCGATCAACCTGCGCGACCTGATGGACGCCGCGCAACTGCTCGGCGCCAGCACCTTTCAAGCGGCGTTTCTGGTGGTGCTGCCGAATTTGCGTAAAGGCCTGATGGTCGCGCTGCTGCTGTCGTTCTCGTTCCTGTTCGGTGAGTTCGTCTTCGCCAACATCCTCGTCGGCACCCGCTACGAAACCCTGCAGGTTTATCTGAACAACATGCGCAATAGCAGCGGGCATTTCACCAGTGCGCTGGTCATCTCGTATTTCTTATTCGTGCTGGTCCTGACCTGGATCGCCAACATCTTGAACAAGGACAAAAGCGAATGAGCTATGTCAGCGTCCAACACCTGCAAAAAAACTACGCGGGCACCACGGTGTTCAGCGACATCAACTGCGAAATCAACAAGGGCGAATTCGTCACCCTGCTCGGCCCGTCCGGCTGTGGCAAATCCACCCTGCTGCGCTGCATCGCCGGCCTGACGCCGGTGGATGGCGGCAAGATCCTGCTCGACGGTGTCGATATCGTGCCGTTGAGTCCGCAGAAACGCGGTATCGGCATGGTGTTCCAGAGCTACGCGCTGTTCCCCAACATGACCGTGGAACAGAACGTTGCCTTCGGCCTGCGCATGCAAAAGGTCAACGCCGACGACAGCCAAAAGCGCGTTGCCGAAGTGTTGAAACTGGTTGAACTGAACGACTTCGCCAGCCGCTATCCGCATCAGTTGTCCGGTGGCCAGTGCCAGCGTGTCGCCCTCGCCCGTTCGTTGGTCACCCGCCCGCGTCTGTTGTTGCTGGATGAACCGCTGTCGGCACTTGATGCGCGGATTCGTAAACACCTGCGCGAACAAATCCGTCAGATCCAGCGCGAACTCGGCCTTACGACAATCTTCGTCACCCACGACCAGGAAGAAGCGCTGACCATGTCTGATCGGATTTTCCTGATGAATCAGGGAAAAATCGTACAGAGCGGCGACGCTGAAACCCTGTACACCGCTCCGGTCGATGTATTCGCTGCCGGGTTTATCGGCAACTACAACCTGCTCGACGCCGATGACGCGTCGAAGCTATTGCAACGGCCGATCAACCACCGCATCGCCATTCGCCCGGAAGCTATCGAACTGAGCCTCAACGGCGAACTCGACGCGCAGATTCGCAGCCACAGCCTGCTCGGTAACGTCATCCGCTACCGGATTGAGGCGCGTGGCGTGGAACTGGTGGTGGATGTGCTTAACCGCTCGGCCGCCGATCTGCACCCCGACGGTCAGCGCCTGGCACTTTCCATCGATCCGACTGCCCTGTGTGAGGTAGCTTAAAAGCAGCTGCAAGCTTCGAGCTACAAGCTTCAAGTTGTAGACTGCGGCGCAGCTGATTCCAATTCTTGCAGCTCGAAGCTTGTAGCTCGCAGCTGTTCTCGGAGAGAACTGATGGCCCTGGCAATTTTTGATCTGGACGAAACCCTGATCCACGGCGACTGCGCCACCCTCTGGAGCGAGCAGATGGGGCGCCTGGGCTGGGTCGATCCCGAGTCGTTCATGCGCAAGAACAATGAGCTGATGGACGCCTACAGCCATGGCAAATTGCGCATGGAAGACTACATGGAGTTCAGCCTCGAACCCTTGATCGGCCGCACGCCGGAAGAGGTCGAGCACCTTGTCGGCCCCTGGGTCGAAGACTTCATCGAGCCGATCATCTTCAGCGACGCGACCAAAACCATCGCCGCCCACCGCAAGGCCGGCGACCGGATTCTGGTGATCTCGGCGTCGGGTACACATCTGGTCAAACCGATTGCCGATCGCCTGGGCATCGACGAGGTGCTGGGCATCGAACTGGAAGTCGCGCATGGCGTGTACAGCGGCCACACCGTGGGCACCCTGACCTATCGCGAAGGCAAGATTACCCGGTTGCTGGAATGGCTGGATGCCGAGGAAGAAAACCTGGAAGGCGCGAGTTTCTATTCCGACTCGCGCAATGATCTACCGTTGTTGCTGAAGGTGGATTTCCCGCATGTGGTGAATCCGGATCCGGTGCTGCTTGAGCACGCCGAAAAAGCCGGCTGGCCAATCCACCTCTGGAAATAACGGAGATCAAATGTAGGAGTGAGCCTGCTCGCGATGGCGATCTGTCAGCCAACATCAATGCTGACTGACAGACCGCCATCGCGAGCAGGCTCACTCCTACAGGGTTTGCGTTCTCAGCTCAGGCTGTCGTCAATCACCAACACCAGTTTCCCCGAAACGGTATTGCTCGCCAGCTCGGCAAACGCCGCCTCGGCGTCTTTCACCGCAAAAGCCTTGGCCAACTGCGGACTCAACCGTCCTTCGGCAAACAACGGCCACACATGCTGGCTCAGATCACTGAACAGATCGGCCTTGAACTGATCGTCACGACTGCGCAGGGTCGAGCCCAGCAGTTGCACACGCTTGGCCAACACCTGCGCCAGATCCAGTTTTGCCTCACGACCGCCCATCAAACCAATCAACACCCAACGCCCATCCAGCGCCATCAGCTTGAGATTGAGCACCGAATAATTGCCACCGACCGGATCCAGAATCACATCGAACGGGCCGAAGTCGCGCAGACTCTCCAGATCATCCGTGCGAACGACCCCGCCCTGCGCTCCCAGCGCCTCACAGTAAGCCAAACGCTCGGTTGAACCGACGCTGACCCAACATGGGTTGCCAAACGCCTTGCACAGCTGAATAGCGGCTGAACCAATTCCACTTGCCCCGGCGTGCAGGAGAACTTTCTCACCGGGTTTGAGTGCCGCAAGTTGAAACACATTCAGCCAGACTGTTGCGTAAACCTCGGGTAATGCCGCCGCTTCGATCAGCGATACACCTTCGGGCACCGGCAGCACGTGCCGTCCGTCGACCACCACCTCTTCGGCCATGCCGCCCCCGGCCAGCAAGGCGCAGACCCGGTCGCCCACCTGCCACGAACTGCCAGCACCGACCTCGCTGATCACCCCGGAACACTCAAGACCGAGCACTTGGCTGGCGCCGGGCGGGGGCGGATAAAGCCCTGCCTTCTGTAATAAATCGGCGCGATTGAGGCCGGCTGCCGCCACTCGAATGCGGACTTGTCCTACATCACACGTAGGACTCGGCTCTTCAACCCATGCCACTTGACCTTCCACGCCTTGCAATGCCTTCACAGTGCCTCCATAGTGAGTCTGGACTGAGCCCGAAGCTGTAGCGCCGGGCTTTTTGCATTATGCGACCGGCTCTCGTAGAACCGGCGACTTCAAAGACGGCCTAATATGCGTTATCAATTGTCCCCGCGTCGAATCAGCATGAAGCATTTGCTCCCCAGCACCGCCCTCGCTCTTTTTATCGGTATCGGCCTGTTGCCGGTGTCTGGCACCACATTCGCAGCCAACAGCTGGGATAAGTTGCAGCCTGATCGCGATGAAGTCATCGCCAGCCTGAACGTCGTCGAGTTGCTCAAGCGTCACCACTACAGCAAGCCGCCACTCGACGATGCGCGCTCGGTGATCATCTACGACAGCTACCTCAAGCTGCTGGACCCGTCGCGCAGCTATTTCATGGCCAGCGACATCGCCGAATTCGACAAGTGGAAAACCCAGTTCGACGACTTCCTCAAAAGCGGCGACCTCAACGCCGGGTTCACCATCTACAAGCGCTATCTGGACCGCGTCAAGGCGCGTCTGGACTTCGCCCTTGCCGAGCTGAACAAAGGCGTCGACAAGATGGACTTCACCACCAGGGAAACCTTGCTGATCGATCGCAAGGACGCCCCTTGGCTCAAATCCACCGCTGAACTCGACGACCTGTGGCGCAAACGCGTCAAGGACGAAGTGCTGCGGATGAAGATCGCCGGCAAAGAGCCGAAGCAGATCCAGGAAACCCTGACCAAGCGTTACAAGAACCAGTTGTCGCGCCTCGACCAGACCCGTCCGGAAGACATCTTCCAGGCGTACATCAACACCTTCGCCATGTCTTACGATCCGCACACCAACTATCTGTCGCCGGATAACGCGGAAAACTTCGACATCAACATGAGCCTGTCCCTCGAGGGCATCGGCGCCGTGTTGCAGAGCGACAACGACCAGGTGAAAGTCGTGCGTCTGGTGCCGGCAGGCCCGGCTGACAAGACCAAGCAGGTCGCTCCGGCCGACAAGATCATCGGTGTTGCCCAAGGCAACAAAGAGATGGTCGACGTGGTTGGCTGGCGTCTGGACGAAGTGGTCAAGCTGATCCGTGGTCCGAAGGGTACCGTCGTACGTCTGGAAGTGATTCCGGCGAGCAACGCGCCGAACGACCAGACCACCAAGATCGTGCCGATCACCCGTGAAGCGGTGAAGCTCGAAGACCAGGCCGTGAAGAAGTCCATCCTGAACCTGAAACAGGACGGCAAGGACTACAAACTCGGCGTCATCGAGATCCCGGCCTTCTACCTCGACTTCAAGGCGTTCCGTGCCGGTGATCCGGACTACAAGAGCACCACCCGCGACGTCAAGAAACTGCTGACCGAACTGCAGAAAGACAAGGTCGACGGCGTGGTCATCGACCTGCGCAACAATGGCGGCGGCTCCTTGCAGGAAGCCACCGAGCTGACCAGCCTGTTCATCGACAAGGGCCCGACCGTCCTCGTGCGTAACGCCGATGGCCGTGTCGATGTGCTGGAAGATGAAAACCCGGGTGCGTTCTACAAAGGCCCGATGGCGCTGCTGGTCAACCGCCTGTCTGCCTCGGCTTCGGAGATCTTCGCCGGTGCCATGCAGGACTATCACCGCGCGCTGATCATCGGTGGCCAGACCTTCGGTAAAGGCACCGTGCAGACCATTCAGCCGCTGAACCATGGCGAACTGAAACTGACCCTGGCCAAGTTCTACCGGGTCTCCGGTCAAAGCACCCAGCATCAGGGCGTCCTGCCGGACATCGACTACCCGTCGCTGATCGACACCAAGGAAATCGGCGAGAGCGCCCTGCCGGAAGCCATGCCGTGGGACACCATCCGCGCGGCGATCAAACCGGCAGCCGATCCGTTCAAACCGTACCTGGCCCAACTCAAGTCCGAGCACGACACGCGCACCGCCAAGGATGCCGAGTTCGTCTTCATCCGTGACAAGCTGGCGCTGGCGCAGAAACTGATGGAAGAAAAAACCGTCAGCCTCAACGAGGCCGATCGTCGTGCCCAGCACGCCGACATCGACGCCAAACAGCTGACGATGGAAAACATCCGTCGCAAGGCCAAAGGCGAAGAGCCGCTCAAAGAGCTGAAGAAAGAGGACGAAGACGCCCTCGCCGCCGCTGAGCCGGACAAGGTCAAACCAGAAGACGATGCCTACTTGAGCGAAACCGGGCGCGTGCTGCTGGATTACCTGAAGCTGAGCAACCAGGTGGCCAAGAAGTAAAGTGATGGCAATTTAATGCTGACGACCCCCGGATCGTCATCAAACAGTCATCATTCTGTCGTGCAATAAAGGACTGGGAGCCACTCTCTTCATCGAGAGCGCTCCCAGTCCTTTTTTTATCGCCAGAGATTGCCATGACCACGACCGAACAGCTGAGTGCCTTGAGCTCGATCCTGACTCAAAGCGGATTACACAGCCTGTTCCAGCCGATCATCTGTCTCTCCGAACGGCGCATCCTCGGTTACGAAGCCCTCACCCGTGGCCCGTCCAATAGCCCTCTTCATTCGCCCATCGCATTGTTCGCCGTAGCGCGTCAGGCCGGCCGTCTGAGTGAACTGGAAATCGCCTGCCGGCAGAGCGCCTGTCGCCGTTTCAACGAGCAGCAACTGCCGGGGAAGCTGTTTCTTAACGTCTCGCCGGAGTCCTTGCTCGAAGCTGCGCACCAACCGGGGCGTACGTTGCAATTGCTGCAGGACTTCGGCATTCCGCCGAGCCAGGTAGTCATCGAACTGACCGAACAGACGCCGATCGACGACTTCCAATTGCTGCAAACTGCGCTGCATCACTATCGCGCCATGGGCTTCTCGATTGCGCTGGATGACCTCGGTGCCGGGTATTCGAGCCTGCGCCTGTGGTCGGAACTGCGTCCGGATTACGTGAAGATCGACCGGCACTTCATCGACGGTATTCATCAGGATGCGTTGAAGCGAGAGTTTGTTGGATCGATTCTGCAAATCGCCAAGGCCTCGCGAGCGCAAGTCATTGCCGAAGGTATCGAACTGCCCGAAGAGTTGGCGGTGCTGACCGAGATGGGTGTCGATCTGGTACAGGGTTACCTGCTCGGCCGACCGCAGGAACATCCGCCCCGCGACGCCCGGGCCTTGATGCCGAAACACGACAGCAGCGCCGTAGCGTTGAACGACGAGGGCAGCGATCTCAGCGCTCTGCTCAATGACCAACCCGCCGTGCATCGCGACACGCCGACCGCCACTGTGCTGGAAGCCTTCCGCCGCCAGGCCAACCTCAACTCACTGGCCGTCCTCGACGAACAAGGCCAGCCATGCGGCATCGTTCACCGCCACTCCCTATCGGATGCCCTGCTCAAACCCTTCGCCACCGACCTGTTCGCCCGCAAACCCATCAGCCGCTTGATGAACGACGACTTCCTCGCCGTGGAAATGAGCCAATCGCTACAGCAGGTCAGCCGCCTGATCACCAGCCGCGCCCGCCAACGCATTGAAGAAGACTTCATCATCACCCTCAACGGCGGCTATCTCGGCCTCGGGCGCGTGATCGACGTACTCAAACTGATCACCGAATTGAAAATCCAGCAGGCCCGTTATGCCAACCCACTGACCCTGCTACCGGGCAACGTGCCCATCCAGCAATGCCTGACCCGCCTGCTGCAACAGGGCCGCGAATCGATCATCTGCTACGTCGACATCGACAGCTTCAAACCCTTCAACGACATCTACGGCTACGGCCGCGGCGACGAAGTCCTGCTGTGCCTGGCGCAATGCCTCAACGAACGCGTCGACCCGTCGCGCGACTTCGTCGGCCACATCGGCGGCGATGACTTCCTCCTCGTCCTCGGCCCGGAAGACTGGCGCAAACGCCTTAACCAGTTGCTTGATGACTTCCAAAGCCAATGCCGCCGCTTTTACCGCCCCGAACATCTTGAAGCAGGTTGCTTCATTGCACCGAATCGCCAGGGCATTCGCCAGGAATTTCCGCTGCTCTCGCTATCGATTGGTGTGGTCCACCTGCACCCCGAAGCCTGCGCACAACTCGACGCAAGCCAACTGGCGGAGATGGCTTCGCAAGCGAAGCATCATGCGAAGAATGTTCCGGGGTATAGCGTGCACCTACTCGACAGCCTCACCGCCCCTGAACTGCATAAACCGCAACTAATCGGCCAACGCTGATGCCCCAAACACCAAAAATTCCTTTGGGAGCGGGCTTGCCCGCGAAGGGGTCTGTTCAAACAGCCTTTATATCGCTACTGACAATTTTTTGAAAACCGCCTCGAGAATCATCAAACAGTTTCAAATCAAATCGCGCTGTGCAATCAAGATAGAAGTCACTCACAAGACTGACCTCGTCATGTCGAAAATCCATTACTTGCTTATAAAATGACGTTATAGCCGGATCATTGGAGTTACTCATAGAATCAATCACTTCACACTTTTCGTACACCCGCACTGTATCTACCACCGCGTTCTCAAAATATACCTCGCGATTTTCAAGACCGAGAAATCTGGAAAAATGAAAAGGCAAACTTCGACCCGATCTAAAGATATTACAAAGACTAAGAACTAGAAGACTTGCAAAATACAAACGCTCCCTGCAATCTGGATTTGAGATTAACTCCAGTAAACCTGCGTCTCCGCATTCGCCGAAAATATTCTGTTCCACTGCCTCAGGATCCTCACCGTACTGGTCACCAAACAGCTCAGCATCTGACTCTCCGCGAGTCCATCGCTTAATATCGTCGAATGACCACCTACCCTCAATGACCTCAATCATCAAGCTTTATCATCCTTTAAATGTTCATGCTGATATCTCGCTAAGCATTCAAGTAAAACCTGCATGAATTGGCGCTGATCCTCTACATCGTCATCGAAGTATGTTGTGATTTTTGTGAAGATCGCATCAAAATTATCATCAACTTCCAAATAGTATATCAACGTTTCGATACACCACTCGCGCTCACGCTCACTATAAGAAAGAAACTCAGGCTTCATAAGAATATCAAAAAGCTCAGCAAGCTCCTCTTTATCATTAACATCCTTTGAAACAATGATTTTTTCACGTGCGTCGTCGTGAGTATTATCTATATCAAATAGAAAAAGCAGACTACGCAAGACAAAATATTCAGGCTTACGTTTCATGGCATAAATTCCGCATAAGAAGTTATCGGCTTACCTGCTCTATCAAGGATTACTATTGCATGTGTTTGTTGCCCATAATCTACGCCCCCTCTCTTATAGCCCTCACCAATAATTTTGCCCATATTCATCGGCTCCCTCGACGCCATTTGCCCATTTCTCCTAAAAATAAGTTGCGCACGATGTATGGCATTCAGTTGGTCTCGATAACTAAAAAAATGAGTGGCCGCACTAGGTATCTTGGGCTGTCCTGCTCTTCTACCGTTGGTGTAGACCTCAATGTTTCCAGTAGTTGGGTTTCGTCCTGTAATTGAACGTTCCTGCTGAGAAGCCAGCGTAGTCTGTTTGCCATGTTTCTCTAAGAAGTGTGCGTCTCTCGTGTTTTTTTCCATTTCATCCAAACGTCGATAAGCATTCGCCTCCGCCAACTCATCAATCCTCGCCCGCCGCTCCTGCGCCGTCATCTTCGGCAGCGCTGGCTCACCGTCATCAACCTTACCTCCGGGCACCTCACAACCCGGCTTATTCGGCGGCGGGCAGTTGGACGTCAACCCCAACGGATCCACCCACCCCGTCGGATTCGGCACGTACTGGTACTGATTCAACCCACCGGCCAACTTGATCGGATCCGGCGTCAGATACCGTCCCAACCTCGGGTCGTAATACCGATGGCGGTTGTAATGCAGCCCGCTTTCCCCATCGAAATACTGCCCTTGGAAGCGCAGTGGCTGGTCCAGGTATTCCTCGCCGGCCAGGGTGATGGCGGCGACTTTGCCGTAGGCGTCGTATTGCGCCGACCAGACGATTTCGCCGCTGTAGTCGGTGAGTTCCTGCGGGGTGCCGAGATGGTCGAGTTGGTAGTAGAACGGGCAGGCGCGTTTCGGGCCTTTGCCGTCGAGCAGCGCCAGCGGGCGGAAGGTGCCGGGTTCGTAGACGTAGCTGCGGTGGTGGGTCTTGCTGCTTTCGGCGACGAGGTGGTCGCCTTGCCAGAAGAACTCGGTGGTGGTGCCGTCGACGGTCTTGCTGATGCGCCGGCCGAAGGCGTCGTATTGGTAGGACGCGGTTTTGCCGTCGGGGCGGGTCAGGCCGATGAGGCGATGCTGGCAGTCGTAGCTGTATTCGGTGACGAGTTTCTGCGCGGTGCCGCGGCGTTCGCGGATCAGGTTGCCGAAGGCGTCGTAGTCGTAGTGGCGATCGCCCTGCAGCAGCAGGCGGTTGCCCTTGATCTGTGTCGGGCCGGGACGGTCCTGCATCAGCAGGTTGCCAGCCGGATCGTGGGCGAAGGATTCCGGCAGTTCGTCGCGTGAGTGACGCACGCGGATCAGGCGGTCGAGGGCGTCGTAGCCGTAGGTGCGCTGGCCGTGGCGGGTGTCGGCGATGTGCTCCAGGTTGCCGTTGGCGCTGTAGGCATAATCGCGGCGGTACAGCGAAGCGTGCTCATGGCCTACGGCGTGGGCGAGCAAGCGGCCCTGATCGTCGTAGGCATATTCGCTGAGCAGCAGGCCTTGTTTGCGCTGCTGTTCACGACCGGACTCATAGCGATGCGAAGTCAGGGGCGCGCCGTTGAGGTGGATTGCGGTGAGCGCGCCGCCCTTGGCGTAGTGGTAGTCGAGCTTGCTGTTGTCCGGCAGACGCTGGCGTTTGAGCTGGCCGCAGGCGTCGTAGCTGTAACGCAAGGTGCCCCAGCCCTGATGCTCGGTGATCAGCCGATCCTGCAGGTCGTATTCGAAGGCCAGCGGGTGTTTCTGGCCGTCGTCGACGCCGGTCAGTCGGCCGAGGCGGTCGTAGCGGTATTCGACCTTGACCCCGTCCGGCAGGGTCTTGATCAGCAGGCGCCCGGCGGCATCGCGCTCGTAAGCGGTGAGCAAAACAGAGCCGTCATCGCCGAACTCGGTCTTTTCCAGCAGATGGCCATTGAGGTCGTAGGCGTAGGCCGTGCGTCGGCCGTCGAAGCCGGTTTCCTGTCGGATCAGTCCGGTCGGCGTGTAGTCCAGTTGGTACTTTTCGCCGGACTCGTTTTCGATCTCGGTGAGCAACAGCTGCGCATGGTCGTAGCGGTACTGCACCCGCGTGCCATCGGGGTTGATCTTGCGCGAGACCAGGTGGAGGTCATCGTCATACTCGTAGCGGGTGATGCGCCCGAGTTCGTCGCGTTCGGCGGTGACCTGACCATAAGCGCCGTAGCTGTAGGCACGGGTGGAACCTGTAGGAGAAGTCGTCTGGAGCAGTCGGCCAACCGCGTCCCAGTGCTGCCGCGTGATCGCGCCGTGTTCATCAACAGTGGTCGTCCGCCGCCCCAGCGCGTCGTAGGAAAAACGCCGCACGCCGCCATCGGGCAGGGTTTCTTCCGTCAGTTGACCGAGCGTGTTCCAGGCGAAAACATGCCGACTGGTGTCCGGATAACGGATCGACAGCAACTGCCCGCGAGCGTCGTAGTGGTAATGGCTGACCTGCCCGTCGGGATCAACCGCTTCGGTGACATCGCCCTGGGCATTGCGCCGGTAGGTCCACACCGCTTCGCCACGGCAGCGGCTGTGCAGGAAACCGTTGCGGTACTCGTAGGACGTCGGCTCATCGTCCGGCGGAAGCAGCGCGATCAGCCGTCCGACGTCGTCGTAGCGGTATTCGGTAACGGCGCCTAAAGGATCCTGTTCGGCGATCAAACGTCCCGCGTCGTCGTAAGCCTTGAGGTGCTCGCCGCCGTCGGCTTCGACCTTGCGCACCAGGCGTGCACGGTCGTCGTGGACGTAGGTTTCTTCGGTGCCATCGACGTAATGCACCGCCACGCTGCCGTCGTCGTCCCAGACGTAACGGGTGTCCATCTGCGAGAACGAGGCCCAGTGCCGCACGCAGCGGGCAGCCTTGCCAGCGCGCTCCCACTCCCAGAAGAAGCTCGCGCCACCGGTCAACTGGCGCTGCAGAATGACGTGCTGATCGTCGTAGTCGTAACGTTCGCTGTCGCCGACGGCGTTACGCGCTTCGATCAGGTGCTGATAGGCGTCGTAGGCGTAACTGACGAGGGTCTGTTCAGTCGTCCATTCCCCGTGCTGACAAGACTGATAATCAACTGCCACCACATGCTGTCGGTCATAGCGCAACAACAACGCCCGCCCAGCCCCGTTATCCAGCCGCTGAACACGATCCTGACGATCCCGACTAATACGCAGACGGTTGCCATACCCATCACTAACCGCGGCCAGCCTTCCAGCCCGAAAGTGATAAAACCGCGCCGCGTCCCCCGCCAGCGCGAGGATCAACTCCTCCGGCTCATCCCCGAGAAAAATCGCCGCCCGCGACAGGCTGTTGTGAATCGCCGGCCGCTCGACACCCGGCAACGGAAACCGCGTACGGCGGCTCTCATGGTCAACCCAGACCACAAAATCGCCATCGAACTCCAGCCGATGCGCCAGCGAGTGACTCCAGCCAAACCCCAGCCCGACATCGATCTCGGCCGCGCTGGTGCGATACAAACGGGTGAACTCAAACGGCAGCAAACCATCCAACACGCCATCGGTCAGGGTCAGCAGTTCCTCGCCAGTGACCATCGACACCGGGCAGCCGTTGGTGCACGTACCTGGCACACAATCGGCGCTGTCACCGTTGGGGTTTTTCGCCTGATCCGGCGCGTCGTCGTGGTGTTCGTTTTTCTTCAGCAAAGCGTTGCGCTTGGCATTCCAGCGCAATTGCATCCGGCCTTTTTTCACACTGGCCGCAATCCCGCGCGCGGCGACGGTCTTGTATTTATCAACGTACTTGATGAAGCCGCTGACGATGCCGAACAACGCCTTCACCAACCGCATCACCGCCGACAGCAGTTGAACCGCGCGATCCGCCATACGCAGCGTCAGATAAGCGATGCCCGCGCCGCCACTGGCAAACGTCAGAACAACGGCAATCAGCACATCAATCAACAATTGCACGATGACCAGCGACACCGCTTCAGCGGTTTTGCCGAAGACCTCACTGGGCGGCAGCATCTCCAGCCAAAGGCTGGCCGTACGCAACAGCAAACACAGCGCGGCCTCGTCACTGACCAGCAACTGCAGCTTTTCCATGAGCTCGGGAGCGTTCGCAGCCAGATCGATCAGATCCGCCGCGCCACTGCCCAGGCGCTCTGCAAACGCGCCCGGATCCTTGAGAATGTCCGACAGCATCCCAATGCTGTCCCACACCCCTTCGATCGCCGCCCAGCTCCCGGCGAGCATGCCGTTGCCCGCCGCCGTCGCCACCGACTGCGACCACTGCGGCTTGAATCCCTGCCACTCGCTGCGCAACCAATCATCCAGCTCAACGGTCAGGCCATCGTAGGATTCGAAAAGATCTTCAACTTGTCTCGGGGTGACAGCGCTGTGCACATGCACCCGATAGAACTTGCCCTCTTCGCCGCGAAATTCGCCCTGGCCTTGGGCATCAAGGGTCACGGGTACTGTTTTGCCACCATCTACCGCCACGACATCAACCACGATGTTGCCCAGCGGGATGTCATAGACCGATTCGAACTTGCTCTCGATCAGCATCAATCCGCCCTTCGGGCACTGGACGACGCGGGAGAAAAACTGGTCGTCGCTACTGCTGACGGCGCTAGTGTTTTCACCGAAGCGGATCAACCGCTCCATGCCCATCAGCGACGGCAGATCGGCGGCGTGGCTGACGGTATCGGCTGTACGGCTGGCCCAATGTTTGAGCTGTTCGCGGTAGAGGCTGAGGGTGTCGGGGAAGCTGTCGAGCTCTTGCTCGATACGGGTGATGGCTTCCATCAACGTACGCTGGCGTACGGAGTGGACTGAATGACCGGGTCGAGCATGAACGTTCCCTCGCGCAAAAATTAGGCGCGGGAACTGTGCGGGGGATCAATCAGGAAAGAAGTCAGGCAAGTAGGCAATGGATGTAGGACTAGTCTGTAAAACATCAAAAAAAATAAACAGACCGGCATAAACGCAAACGTGGCGTGAGGTTTCCCTCACGCCACGTTTATTGGGCAGACATATTTGAAGTTACTGCGTTGAACCTCCAGTCCCCAGTTCTTTCAATTTGAGCTCGGCCAACGGATGCCCGGCCTTGGCCGCCATATTCCACCAGCGTGCGGCTTCGACAGGATCCGGCGCTTTGCTTGGCGTGCCTGCCAGGCTGATCACACCGACCTGATAGGCCGCTTTGCCATCACCGGCCAGGGCCGCCAACCGCAACAGGCGCACGCCTTCTTCTCGCGCCCCCAGCCCGACACCGCGGAAGGTCAGGATGTGTCCGTAGAAGCTTTGCGCGCCGACATCGCCGAGGTTGGCCATGCGTGCGAACTGGCCCTCCAGCCAACGCCAGCCGCGCGGCTGACGGACAAACCACGACCAGTGAAACAGCCGGCGCGCCAACCAGTAGCTGGCCTGCGCCTTGAGTCGTAAAAACACTCAGGCCTCCGCCGATTCCGGGTATTCGTATTCGAAGACTCTGACCACTTCCGAAGCATGCCAGGAAGCCGCTGCGACACCATCGGACGGCCCGGAAAAACGCCCCAGACGCTCAACGCACTCGAAAAAACCGGTGCGCGGCAGACGACTCGCGCCCTGACTGATTACCAACGAGCTGCGCAACGGCTGTTCAGCCTTGGCGTCGAGTGCCGCCAGATGCTCAAGCGCGGCGGTCAGGGTCTGCATCGCCGGCGTCGGCAATTGCAAACGTTCGAGCAGCGCCCGATACGTCAGCAGATGACGTTGTCGGCGTGCCTGATCCAGTTCCCCCAGCAATCCGTCCCAATGTTGTCGACTGATGCGTACGCTCACGATTCTTCCCTCCACCCTGGCACCGTCAGTTCCCAGGCCAGGCTGCGGCGAATCGCGGCGTCAGGCAGACGCTCACCACTTTCAATCATGGCCAGGTAAGACGGGCTGATGCCTACCGTGCGGGCCAGCGCCTCGATGGCGATGCCCTTCCCTTCGCGCAAACTGCGTAGTTGATCCAGACCTGGAAGAATCGGGTCCGGTGATGCCGCGACTGGCTCTGGAGCCTGCCGCGACGGTGCTTCGTTGATGCCTGCTGCTTTCAGTAGAGCCTGATACTGAGCCCATGGCAAAACCGCGTATTCGGGTTCGCCATCGCGTGCAATTATCTGAATATCCATGACTACCCCGTAGGACAACAACACTTAGCGAGTCGGCACTTTTCCCTAGAAGTGTAATCCTAACAGCGGCCAAGGTCGCGGGGGGTATCTATCTGTTGGCGGGTTGGGTGGATCAGGGCTTTTTCGGGCCCTGAAGTTGCAGTTGCGCGGGGGTATCAGGCAGACGCTCGACGACC
Organism: Pseudomonas sp. NPDC087817; assembly: GCF_044742875.1. Classification (NCBI taxonomy): domain Bacteria; kingdom Pseudomonadati; phylum Pseudomonadota; class Gammaproteobacteria; order Pseudomonadales; family Pseudomonadaceae; genus Pseudomonas; species Pseudomonas sp. NPDC087817. The sequence continues at coordinate 1,179 of NZ_JBIUVJ010000066.1, read as the reverse complement.
GCCAGTTTTTCCGGTTGCTGGCGATTGCGCCAAAGTCTGAAGGCGCTGAGTTCATCGTCGAGGGTTTTCATCAGCCAGGCGAGGACGGCTATGTCATCAAGCATGCCGAATACCGGGATGAAATCCGGGATTGCATCGACCGGACTGAGGAAATACATCAGCCCCGCGACCACCGAGATCAACGCTTTGGGACTGATAGCGCGATACTCGCCGCGCCAGTAGGCCAGGCATAGCGCCTGGAGCAAACGCAGATCATCCTTCAGTTTTCCGAGACGATTGCCCTGCGCAGCGCCTTTGCTGGCTACCGCAAACAGCAACGTCGGCAGGCGACCGCGAGCGAGCAACCGGCCAGCCAAGGGCAGGAATCGAGCGAAATTCCACGGAGCTTTCATCTTTTCCTCCCGTTGAAATGTTATCCACACAAATTGTGGATAACCTTGTGAACAGAGCTGCATTTCAGCGCTGAGAGCCCCGTTTCATAAGGGCTGCGCTCAGATCGGGCGTTTTTTACTCACATAAAAAACCCCAATATTTCATTGACTTGGCGGCTCAGGGCGTCTAGCGCAGCAACCTCAAAGGCTATGACTCTTCTGACCGGCATCGGTTCGCTCTGTTTACCCTTGCCAAGGTCCAGATGCAACAACGCCCCGCATAAGCGAGGCGTTGTTGTTGAAGCCCTGGCCGATTACTTGGCGGCAGCAGCGTCTTCTTTGGCTGGATCCTTGATGGCCAGCAGTTCCAGGTCGAAAACCAGAACCGAGTTGGCCGGGATTGCCGGGCTTGGCGATTGTGCGCCGTAAGCCAGATCGCTAGGGATGTACAGTTTGTACTTCTCGCCAACGTGCATCAGTTGCAGACCTTCAACCCAACCCGGGATCACGCCGCTCACCGGCAGATCGATCGGGCTGCCGCGCTCGACGGAGCTGTCGAAAACGGTGCCGTTGGTCAGCTTGCCGGTGTAGTGAACGGTCACTACGTCGGTAGGCTTAGGCTGTGGGCCGTCAGCTTTCTTGACCACTTCGTACTGCAAGCCCGAGGCGGTGGTAGTCACGCCAGCCTTCTTGCCGTTTTCTTCGAGGAACTTCTTGCCGGCAGCTGCCGACTCTTCGCTCATCTTGGCCATGCGCTCTTCGGCACGCTTTTGCAGCGCGGCGAAAGCTTCGACCAGTTCTTCATCTT
>NZ_JBIUVJ010000065.1:0-28095 GCF_044742875.1 Pseudomonas sp. NPDC087817 | reverse complement strand
CAGTTCACCTACCGCAAAATCACCTGGACCCACGAAGTATCCGGTACTTCGGGTTCCGATGACTGGCGTGCTCCAGTCGTTTAATTACGGCTGATCGTTTCACACATCGGCCAGCTCTGCTGGTCGATGTGATGGATGTCTTGCAGAGTTGATGTGCGGACTCTCTTTCTCACCTGACCAAGGAACAGTTCAATGCGTCAAAGGGATTTGAAGTTCACGTTTTCCGTGTTGTCAGGGCAGATGGAGTTCGAGGTCGTAGAGTTCACGCTGGAGGAAGCCGTTTGTGAACCTTTTCGACTCAGCATCGAGTTGGCCAGCCACAACCCGAACATCGATTTCGGCAAGGTTCTCGATCAGCCCTCACTACTCACGATCTGGCAGGGCGGCACGGTCGTGCGCCATGTCCACGGGCTGGTGTCCAGCTTCACACAAGGCAAAACCGGCTTTCGCCGCACGCGTTATCGCGCCGTTGTCGAACCACAACTCGCTCGCCTCGCCCTGAGTTCCAACTGGCGTATTTTTCAGCAGAAAAACGTGCCGGACATCATCAAGTCCGTGTTGAGCGAGCACGGCATCCTCGACTATCAGCAACACATCAACAGCGAACATTTGCCGCGCGAATACTGTACGCAGGTCGGCGACACCGACTTGTACCTGTTCGATCGGCTGTCCAATGAAGAAGGCTTGTTCTATTTCTTCAAATGCAATGAAAGCACTCACACGCTGATCCAGGGCGACAAACTCTATGTGCAGGAGCGTATTCAAGGCGCTCCGGTGCTCTACACCACTGAACCTGCAGCGGATGCCACGCAACCCGTCCTCTATGCGTTCAGTTACACCGAGAACGTCCGCACGGCCGAGCAGACCCAACGCGACTACACCTTCAAGCGCCCGACCTTCGACCAGCAGCAGAACTTCGCCGGCGATGATTTGCAACATCAAACGCCTAACTACGAACGCTATGACTATCCGGGCCGCTACAAGGCCACCGCTGCCGGTAAACCCTTCACCCAGAATCGCTTGCTGGGGCACCGTGGCGACGCGCGGATCGCCGTTGTCGAAGGCGACGATCCGCGCCTGATCCCGGGTTTCTCTTTCCAGCTCACCGGCCACCCCCGAGAAGATTTCAATCGCTGGTGGCGCTCGCTGAGGATCACTCACAAGGGCATCCAGCACGCCAGTCAGGAAGAAGAGTCCGCCGGTGCCGATGTCGGCGTGAGTTATGACTTTGTCGCAGAGATCGTTTGCGAAGAAACCGAATGGCGCACCCCGCCGATGCCCAAACCGATTGTCGACGGGCCGCAAATTGCGACGGTGACCGGGCCGGACGGGGAAGAGATCTACACGGATGAATTTGGTCGGGTAAAGGTCCAGTTCCCATGGGACCGGGAAGGCAAGAACAACGAATTCAGCTCCTGCTGGGTGCGCGTGGCGCAGAACTGGGCGGGCGCGGACTGGGGCCATATGGCGATCCCGCGCATCGGCCAGGAGGTCATCGTCGATTACCTGGACGGCGACTGCGATCAGCCGATCATTACCGGTCGCACGTACCGGGCAACGAACATGCCGCCTTACCAACTGCCCGATCACAAGATTCTCAGTACCATCAAAAGCAAGGAATACAAGGGCAGTCGGGCCAACGAACTGCGCATTGACGACACTACCAAGCAGATCAGTGCCGCCTTGATGAGTGATCACGGCAGCACCGCATTGCATCTGGGTTACCTGACGCATCCGCGGCCGAGCGGTGGTGAGCCGCGCGGCGAAGGTTTCGAGTTGCGCACCGACGAACACGGCGCGCTGCGGGCGGCCAAAGGTCTGCTGCTCAGTACCGAGGAGCAAATGAACGCCAGCGGCGGCCACCTCAATCGCGGCTCGGTCATACAGGTACTGGAAGCGGCGTTGAAACTGGCCAAGGACTTGGGGGACTACGCCCAGGACAACCAGGGTGTCGGCCATGACAAGGCACCGCAGAAAACCCTCAGCGATGCGGTTCGCGACCTGGGCAACGGCGCGAACGACGAGTCGGGCAAGACCAACGGTGGCAATCCGGCGATTGCCATGAGCGGTGAAGCCGGCATTGCGGCGGCATCCCCCAAGAGCATCACGGTGGCAGCGGGTGAGCATATCGACACCATTGCCCAACAGAATCAGCAACAGACCTCGGGGCAGAAGTTTGTGCTCAATGCCGGGAGCGACCTGGGGATATTTGCCCACAGCGGCGAAATGCGCCAGATCACCCACCAGGGCCCAATGCTGTTGCAGGCGCAGAAAAACAACATCCGCCTGGAGGCGGATCAGAGTGTGGAAGTCAGCGCGAGCAACCAGCATGTGCTGGTGTCGGCCAAAGAGCACATCACCCTGATGTGTGGCGGGGCCTACATCACCCTCAAGGGCGGCAATATCGAACTGGGCATGCCCGGCAACCTGATCGTCAAAGCGGCCAAGCACAGCCTGCTCGGTGCGACCAGCCTGGAAGCCGAACTGCCGAAATTCAAAGTCGGCGATACCCAGCGACGCTTCATGCTCAAGCAGATCGACGGGACGTCGGCGATGCCCAACATGCCGTACAAAATAACCCTGTCCGATGGCGAAGTGGTCGAAGGCGTGACGGATGCTCAGGGCGCCACACAGTTGCTGCAGAAAGATGTGATGAGCATTGCCAACGTCGCCATGCTCAAGCCGCCCGCCCCCGCAGCGGCAGGCGCGGCGGGAGGAGGCGCAGGGGCAGCCGCCAGTGCGGCCGGTGCTGGTGCTGCTGACGAGGCGGAGGAAATTGTGCAGTTTTTTGAATTCAAGGATGACCAGGGTGGTCCCGCGCCACACCACTTCAAGGTGATGTCCGCCGGGGAAGTCGTGGCCGAGGGATCCGGTGATCGCACGCCTGACTTCCCCGCTGACATGGAGCTGGAGCTGGAGTCGTGGCCGGTAAAGGAGACACAAAATGCCTGATCTCATCACGCCACAGGTGCGCAAACTCGCGGCCATCGGATATGGCGAAGCCTCGACGGACAACAATCCGCAGGAAGTCCGCGGCATTTGCTTTACGGTGACCAACCGTATGCGCGCGTGGGGGCTGGCCGACGTCGCCAGCCTGCTCAAGGAGACCGGGGACAGTTATATCGTTGCAGCGCGGGGCAAGAATGAGCGTTACAACCAACTCATGGCGGCTTCGGAAGCGGACATCAATGCAGATCCGAACATGCGCTCGGCAGTGGAGAGTGCGCGGGATGCTCTCGCCCAGCGCGGCAATGATCCCTCCAATGGTGCTTACTGGTGGGATGGCATCGATATCAAGGATTCGACCAACCCCCGACACTCAGACGGGTTCCACTACGGCTCCCCCTCGCACAACATTTTCGGTGTTGCGCAAGTCTCGAAGCCGGAAAAAATCACCTACTGGAAGCAGCTCAACAAAAAGACCAACACCATGGTCAATGTCCGCGAGCGGGGGCGTTATAACCACGTATACCGGTCCACTGCCGCCATCGGCAAAACGATCTTCTGGACCACCAATCCGGAGTACATCAAGGCAACCGGCGCCAAGGAATATCGATGAGCAAACTCACCCGTTGTCTGAGCCTGTTTCTCGTTGCGGGCCTGCCCTTTCTGGCGCAGGCCGCCCCGGTACAGTTCACCGATTACCGTGCGTTCTATCGGTCGCTGGGCGACAACCTGTTCGCCGGAGACGGCAGCGAGCTGGCCAGGCCTTGCTCTGAATCGCCAAGGCATTGCCTGTGGGTCAACGCCATGCGCCCGGCATTTGAACGTTTTGAGGATGCGCAGTGGAGCGCGCCCGACGAACTGAAGCTCGACCCGCCCAAAGGCACACCCGTCATTGTCTTTGACGGAGAGGCCCTGACGGTCGGCAAACAAAGTTGGCCGCTGCGCGAGGCGGTCAACCTCGCCTCGCCGCAATGGCCCGTCGGTGACCCCATCGATCCGGAAAACGTGGCGACCGCCACGGCTTGGCGCCAAGGCGCCTCAACGTGCCTGGAGTTGCATTACGTCAGCAGTGGCTACGGTAGTCGCTATCCCCTGGTGTTGCTGGTACACGACCAGCATCTCTACGCGTTACCGCGACTTTTCTCCTCTTGCTCGGCCATTCGCAAGGCGCCCGGCAATCAGTTCAGCTATCCGGAAAACGCATACCTTGGGGCAGAGCTGGAAAACAATCCGACCGGGCTGCAAGTGGATTACCGGGTACCCCAAGCAAAAAAACCGGTGGTGCAGTACCTGTTGCACTTCCCGAATCAGGGCGACCCCTTCGTTTTTGAGGCGCAGCGCCAATAGGCGCCAGCGGACAAATCCGTCATGACCTTGCCCCCACGCGCAGACCAATGGAATTTTCAAGGAGGAAATGGGCGATGACTGATCCTACCCAGCCGAAAAAGATCGCTTCCAGCCAATCGATCACCATGCCCAGCGGTGGCGATATCCACCTGATTCCACCACCACCGAAGCCCTGTGTGACGATCCTCGTGCACGGCGTCAACGACCTGGCGGGTTGCTACGCGCGTATTGAGCAGGGGCTGTGCGCGGGGTTGAACGAACGCCTCGATATGCCGCGTACCTTCCCCAACGGCGCGAACAACCCAGGATATTTGTTGCCGGCCAGCTACAGTGTGCCCGACGATGATGACGGCAAGGCCATTAACCCTGACGCCGTGTACTTTCGTCGCAAGTCAGGAACCACTAGCGAGGGATGCCAGCCGCGCAGCGTGGTAGTGCCATTTTATTGGGGGTTTCGCGAGGAAGAGGCGTTCATTCAGAAAGACGAGAAGCACGGTCAGTGGCTGGATCGAGACGGCAACCGCCTGGACAAGGCCGGTACCAAGGAGGGCGGCCAGTTCGCCAACGCCACCACCAATCTGCCGGATATGTGGGGCAAGGGTTTCAACGGCATGCTGCTCGGCTTCATCTCGCTGAACAAAATCGGCGGCACCATGACCCACCCGTTGTTTTCAGCCGCCGGTCGGCGCTACATGGTGCTGGCTGCCATGCGCCTGGCCATGTTGATCAAGATCATTCACAAACGTCATCCGAACGATACGATCAATGTGGTTGGCCACAGTCAGGGCACGCTGCTCACGCTGCTGGCCCATGCATTCCTCAAAGAAGACGGTGCCAGACCGGCCGATGGCGTGGTCATGTTCAACTCACCCTACAGCCTGTTTCAGCCCAATATGGATAAAGTCCAGAAATTGGGCGGTCAGCAAACGACCGGCGCGCGTATCGCTACGCTCAACGGCATCTTGCAATTCATCGCGGGCAGCCCTAATCCGGTACCGGCTCTGTCGGGTGTCGCCCTGAAAAACAAGCAAGGTTACGGAGCGATTGGCGGGCCTGGCTGGACGGGCACGGCCGCGTGTCAAACCACGATCCGCGGAGAAAAGATCACCTTCAACGAGCGTGACAACCGCGGCTGCACCTTTCTCTATTTCACGCCTCAGGATCAGACGGTTGGCCTCAAGAACGTCCAGGGGATCGGCTGGCAGGGGATCGGTGAAGAGGTCGATGGTCAGCCTGCGCGCAAGATCCTTCCACAACGTTTCCACCAACGCGTATTTACCGTGCGTAAGCGTAACGGCGAGAAAGAATCCGTCGGCAAGCACGTTCCTCCCTACGTCTACCTGTTGCGCCAGGACAGCGAGCAACCCTGGGAAGACACCGGCCTGGGCTTCATGGACCGAATACCCGTTGGCAGCCTGGACAAGGGCGCCAGCGTGGTCTTGACCGCGCCTCAATTGCCAGTCGCGGGCGACGTGAACTTTGCCAACGATGGCGTTATCACAGCCCCGGGAGAAGGCTCCAAAAGCGGGGTGTACCAGATGAAGGACAAACTGGACCCTGTCGATGCCTCGATCGGCGTGGCCAATGGCGGCTGGGAGCCGAAAAACCCACGCTACGCCAAACAGGAGACACTGGACGAAGCCCTGGCTTTCAAATATGGACAAGACATCCAAAGCGTCGAAAAGGCCCGCAACGAGGGCAAGGAAGCCTCGGAATGCGCCCATGTGTTTGTCGCTCGGGCTCAAGGTAACGGCAAGGTCCTCATCACTCGCGGGGAAACACCGTACGACGCGCGTATACGTCTGCAAGGCGAGAAATACTCGGAAGCTCTGTCTTTCCACTCATCCATTCCCAACAACCCTGAACATAGCCGACAAGTGCTGGCCTATGACGTGGCAATTGGTGCAGGTGAGAGCGTTGATGATGCGACCTTTTATGCGTATCTGTGTCGTGTTGCGGATTGGCGGCTGGATTGTGGGAGCACCCGCGCCAGAGGCAGGGCCCAGGCTGACGCGGAATTACAGAGTGACGGACCGGATGATGATGTGGAGGCGCTTTATCTTCAGGATGAAAACAAACCGCTGATCGACGCCACGGTGATCTATCGAAAGAGTGGCAAGCTGCCTGACGCTGTGAAGGATCAAATGCCCGCATTGGTGGCCACGCAGACGCGAACTGAACTAAAGAATGGCGAGCCCATTCGTTTTGGCGGTGTCCCTTGATGCGCGAGCTATTTACGTACCTGTCTTTCACCAGCCTTCTGCTGACCAGCCATCTGGCTCAATCGGCTGAACATTTATTGACGGCTACTCGTTGCTTTGCCAGCCCGGCTTCGCCCGTGGCTTCCTATACTTCGGCCAAGGAGGCCGCCGCCATGCCTGCTGATACTCGTTACCGCGCCCCTGCCACTTCGCCTCGCCTGGAAACTCTCGATGTGCTCAGCATCGGAATGAGCCTTGACGTTTACCGCCAAGGCCAGGCCTGGCAAACCCTGCAAGAACAAAATGCCAAACAATCCGAAGCCCTGCACGTCGGCAGCATCCTGCCCATGGACCCGAAGAAGTACCCGGTAACCGCCGATGACAAGGATGCCGCCTCTGAGAAGAGGGAGGCAGATGCCTTGGAGCTGGGCTTGCGCGATTTCCTGGAGAAATGGCCCATTCCGACCGTGACCGTGGTTCGTGGCTGGAAACCCGATACACCGAATCTGCGCTTTACGCCTGAAAGAACCCGGAAAAGCCTGTCGGTGATGGTCAATGACCTGCGCGGCCCCGCCGGGTTGCACTGGCATCGCATTCGTAATATGCAGGACGGAATTGTCTGCAGTGATACCCCCGAAGATTTACTGGAGACGTTGTTCCAGACCTTCGAGCACAATCCAGATTTGCCGGCACTGCTGGTCTACGCCAATGAAGGCTTCAACATGGCCTTGGCGTTGAGCACGAAAGGTAATAAACCCATCGGCCTCGGCACCGGGCCACGACAACCCGGCGAACTCACCGACTCAATGGTCGCCTTGGTCGTCGGCCGTCCCGAGCGCGTGGAATGGCTGCGTTATTACGCCCAGTTCGCGAAGGTGAACGAGAACAAGATCGACCCGGAATTCTCCGGTTGGGGCGCACGTAAACCAACTGTGGAGTTCCAACCGTCGGAGTTCATTCCTCAACCATGGACTCAACGCGCTTTCGAGCAATGGGACGCGCTGCCCGTGCTGGCCAAACTGCATCGACCAGTCACCGTGTCGCTGCTACGGCCTGACAACGGAGAACGCCTCAAGCGCGAAGCCTTGACCGTCAAACTGGCCGCAGGCTGGAAAAGCGCTACTGACGGGCTCCCTCAAAAACCGGCTCGAGTTTTCTTTGATGGTGGCTTGAACACCACACCTCTGGCTGAACTGCTGCCAGCGCTCACCGCCGCGCACAGTCCGCTAGACCTGCTCGATTCGCGCGAGAGCTACGATTTGACCCAGCGCTTGGGCGACACTGGCTCGGCCTCGCCGTTTGTCGGCCTCACCCTGGCAACGATGGCCAGTTATCTGAACGCGGACACCAGCGTGGTCATTCCGATGCGCCGCCCTGACCAGGCAACGATCATTGCCGTGACCTCGCCAACGCCCGGCAAAAAGCCTTCAGGCAATGATCATTTCGGCGTCAACCTGATGCCACAGACCGCGAGCACCGAGGAGCCGCCAGCCGCACCGAATGCCCATTCGGCGCCAAAAATGCATGTCATTGAACAGGATCACACGCTGGAAGAATTCCTCGCCGACCAGAAACCGAAAACCAACTGGATGGACGATCTCTAGGAGGCCTGCTGCCATGGACATCATTCGGCTCGGCGACTCCACCAGTCATGGTGGCACCGTTCTTGAAGCTTTCAACCAGACGGACCTGAACGGCAAACCCATGTCCGGTGTTGGTCATAAGGTGGTTTGCCCACTGTGCAAAGGGGTTTTCCCGATCACGCAGGGCAGCGCCCTGTTGGATGTCGGCGGCATCGCAGTGGCGCTTCACGGGATGAAAACCGCGTGCGGCGCCAGCCTGATTGCCAGCAACCCCAAGGGCGAAGCTGCAAGTTGAAAACGTGGGGCGCTCTTTACGTCTGCGCTGCTGCCCGGGAAGCAGGCTGGATCAACGGTTCTTGTTCATCCCCGACCAGAGCAGCGAGGGCAGCGTCCGTGAGTCCAGCAACGCTTCATCAGCCGTAACCAGACGCGGGAGAACATGCCAGGGATGGTTGGCACTGCGGTGATGATGCAGGTGCAGATTGATGTGATAAGGCCAAATGAAAAACCGCCCTACGCACCCGACTTTCCATGCATATGTCCACTCCCGCCAACCGGGGGTCATGTCCGGCCCGCCGCTGTGCTCGGCGATGCTGCGGATTTTCTGCAACAGGGTGCCCAGCGTGGCCAGTGGCACCAACCAGAAAAAAACAACCAACAAGATCGTCTGGGCCGACGTCTGCCAAGCGATGAAAGATAAAAGGACCAGCCAGATCACACCGGCTGCCAATGCCGGCCGGGTCATCTTCGGGGATGCTCCGCCCGCCGCCTTGTAGGCGCGCAGGTTGCGCAGCGTGTTGATCAGCAACAGATCCCCGAGCAATTGTCGCAGCAACAATTTGCCGCTCAGTGGACGGAAATCCCAAGGCTGGCGGTGATACAAAAAGCGGCGCTCCGGGTCGTTGGCGGTTCCAGTCTGTTGATGATGTTCGAGGTGCAGGGGCCGATAGAATTCCACCGGGACCATTCCCGGCACACCGATTGCCAGGTTGATCAGAAAGTCGTTGAGCGTGCGATGACGGGTCAGGTGATAGTGCGTCGCGTCGTGGTACAGGATGAACAGCGCATGTTGGCGCGCGGCAATCACCACGAAGGCCACGCCATACAGGCGCCAGTCCCCCACGTACAGGGCGATGCGCAACGTGACGATGATGCACAGCCATTCCAGCAGGATCGCCGCCATGCTGCGCAGATCCACTTTCAGGCGCTTGAGCATGACGGTGAACAGGCCTGCCAAGCCGCCGATCGCAGCGCCATACACCACGTCGAGCAGCACGTGCTGGCCCGTCGTCAACACGGTAATCCCCAGCACCACGCTCCACAGACTGAAGAGCCAGGCCGTACGGACGCGCAGGCAAGCGAGGACAACGCTGATCGCCACCGGCAAAGCCACGTGCCCACTGGGCGAGGCGGCCAGCGGTGAGTCGAGTTGGTAGAACCACGTGAGCCACTGCGACGAGTTCTCCGGACGCTCGATCATGGTTGGCCAGAACAAGTGGCTCAGCAGGCAGGTTCCGGACGCCACGGCCGCCGCAAAAAAAGCGGGCAACAGCCATTCGCGGCGCCGCCCCAGTAGCACCAGTGCCGGCATGATCAATACATAGCTCAGGTACAGCGGCAAGGTGTAAGGCAGTCGAGCAATGTGCGCGTCAAAACCTGTCGGTTGAATCACCCGCACCGCGCCCATCGGATAGTGCGTGACGAGAAAATATAGCGCGCCAGTGACGACGGTGTAGATCACCAGCCAGAGGAAGGGTCGCGTCACGATCGAAGTATCAAAGTGATGACTGACAAACGTGGATGACATGAATAAGGCGCCTGATAGGTTAGAACAAACTCAATTTTTCATACCGCCATGAACGGCGATTTCTGCTCGGTTATTCAAGGTTTGCACCTTCAGAAAATGACAGCGACGAAAGGAAGTCTACGTTGCATTGACCCTTTCAACTCGCCAAACTCCAGACATCTTGCTTGCGATGCCGAGGATCTCCATGCGTTTGAGCGCAACGTCAGTTGAATGCTCCGATCTGCATCCACATGAAATCAATCGGATGTTCGAGATTTATTCCGCCTCCTACTGCGACATCTCTCGCCCGCAATTTGATCAGGATTTGCAGGACAAGACCCATTGCATCGTGTTGCGTTGCGCGGATCAGACTATCGTCGGTTTCACCACACTCAAACGCTATGAGCGCACGTGGTGCGGGCAATCGATCAGGGTGATTTTTTCCGGCGACACTATCATTGACCGCGAACACTGGGGCAGCCAGCAACTGGCTTTCGCGTGGATGCGCCTGGCCGGTGAGATCTGGCAGGAGCAGCCTGACGTTCCGCTGTACTGGTTTCTGATCTGCAAGGGTCACCGCACCTACCGTTATCTGGCCGCCATGGCGTTGAACTACGCCCCCCGCGCTGGCGTGGTGACGGACCCTGCGGTTAAGGCACTGGCGGATTATCTGGCAGTGGATCGTTTCGGCGAGGCCTATGATCCCGCAACGGGCGTGCTGTCTTTCACAGTGCCACAAGGTCGCTTGACGACCGAGCTGGCGCACGTCCCCGCCCCTCACCTGCGCCTGGAAAACGTCGCGTATTTTCTACAGCAGAATCCTCGTTATGCGTCGGGCGATGAGCTGGTCTGTCTATGTGAATTACACCCCGAAAACCTTCGGCCATTGGCGCTGCGTCTGTTTGCCGCCGTGCAACCATGCTGATCCGCCAGGCCAGCGCGGCGGACAATCGGCAGTTGCTCGATTTTCAGGCGCAGCGGGCCATGCAGGGTGGTTTGCCAATGCGCTTCGATCGCGGGCCGGACTACTTTGCGCTGCACCGTTGTCATGCCAGCGACCATCGCACCTGGCTGGCCGAGAACGAAACCGGTGATCTGAAGGGCATCGCCAGCCTGGTGGTGCGTGAGGGCTATCTTCAGGGCGACATTCAGCCCGTGGCCTATCTGGGTGACCTGCGGCTGGTACCCGATAGGCGTCTGTCGGTGTCGTGGATGGCCGAGGTCAAAGTCCGTCTTGCAGCACTGGCCGGTGAAACGGGGGTGCAGCACGCCTATTGCTGTGTCATCCGCGACAACCGTCTCGCCACCCAGTCACTGCTCGGCGGACGGCGCGCCAATCCACTCGGGCTGGCGCACTGGCGGGGCTACAGCAACGTCGCCGTGTATGCCCAGCGTGGCTGGGGAAGCACCCCGCGAACGCCGGAGCACGTGCGCATCGTGCAAGCGCAGCCGTGTCACGCCGACGCACTTCGCGCGTTTCTAGACCGGGAATCGGCAGATCAGCCCTTCGGCAACGTCTTCAGTGAGGCGCTGTTTGCCAGGCGCCTGGAGACTTGGCCGGACTTCGGCCTCTCGTCATTTCTGCTGGCACTGGACACCCGAGACAACCTGCTGGGCTGCGTCGCGCCCTGGGATGCCGGGCGGATCAAACGCGTGGTGGTTGAGGCTTTGCCGCTGACCCACCAGGCCCTGCGCCTCGCGTTCAACACCTGTGCGCCGCTGTTGGGGCGCCCCGCCATTGCCGCGCCCGGCGAGGCGCTGCGCGACGTTTACCTGACCCATTTGCACGTCCGACAACGCGACCCGCAGATTTTTGCGGCACTGCTGGACGCGACGTGGATGCGCGTTCGCGGTCAGTACGCGTTGATGCAACTATGCCTGTATGACCATGACCCATTCTGGCTGGCCATGAAGCGCTATCGCGCCGTGTCCATAGCCATGGACTTGTACACGGCGCCTTGTGTGGGCAATGCCACGGCGTTGACGCCGCAGGATGCCGAGCGCATCCCAGGGTTTGAAATCTATCTCGTCTGAGCGCAACCGTGCAGGACATCCAATAGCGTCAACCAGAAACGCGTGGCGTCAAAGCCACCGCCGCCCAGCACCGGTTGACCATGGTCGAGCCGGGGCAGGCAGATCTGCGGCATGCCCGCGATGCGTTGATGTTCGAGGTAAAACTGGCCGTCATGGGCCCAACCCGGTCGTCGCGCATTGAGGCGAGCATGATGGGTATCGAAGCGCGAACTGGGGACGGCGCTCCAACTGATCACGTGCAGGCATTGCACGTCGGCGGGCAAATGTTTGAGCAGGTCGCTGATGTGCGGGTCGCGCAGACTGCTGATATCCCGTGCGCCAGCGGCCACCCAACGGGTTTTTGCCAACACCCGGCGAAGGCGATCAAACGGGTAGTCGAGGTTCGACTGCCCTGCGCTGCAAGCCAACACGTCATCGATGACTGTGGACGGACCTGTAGGTGGTTGCACCAGCACCACACCGTCACACGCCTGACTCAACAGTTTGTCCTGTGCCAATGCCGCGAGCGCGTCAAGCCCACCCTTGCTGTGCGCCAACACGACAAATCGCTGCCCCTGCCTGAGTCGGGCCGTCAGCACCTGACTGATATGTCGACCTTGCGCCATGACGCCCCGAGAGGAACGCACAGGCATGCGCAAAACCGGATAGCCCCGGCGCCGCAACGTCCGCGCGCAATCCTGAAAACAGCCGGGCAACCATTCGGAAAACAGCCCGGCCACCAGTACCACCAACGTGTCCTGGGAAAGGTTGAGCGTGGGCTTGGGCCAGGACGCGATAAATTGCTCCGTGCAGTCCAGCAATGCGTCGGGCGCGACGAATTCGGTTGCCGGAAAATGCCGTGACCACTCGGCAAATCCCTCAGGTGTCCAGGCGGGTGTCATCGCCGAAGGCCCTTTCATGGTGTGCGCCCAACGTATTCGTCGAGGGTTTGCCGCGCCGTTGCCAACGCTTCACGGGTGTCGAGATGGTTGGGGTGAAACCCCGGAATGAACCAGGCCAGCCATTTCGGAAACACACGGATCAGTGGGCCGGGTCGGACGAATAACCATCCGAGCAAACGCAGCCATTCGCGCCCGTTGCGACGCTGCCCATCATTGCTTGCCAGTCGGTAAATGAAATACAGGACATCGATGGCAAAGTAGCCCGTCATGATCAGCATGACCCCGCAACGCATCAGGTATCGCCGCAGCGGATTGCTCACTACCACGCCCAGCACATCGTAGGCGACGGCCTTGTGTTCGGTTTCTTCGATCGCATGCCAGCGCCACAGCATGGCCATCTTCGTATCGGCGCCTTCAAGGATCGCGGGATGACGCAAGAGTTGATCGGAGAGGATCGCGGTGAAATGTTCCAGGCTGGCCGTCATGGCCAGGCGCATCACCGGGGAAAATTTGTTGCCCACCTCCTGGCGGCGCATCAGCAGTTGTTCCAGCGCATCAATCGGGGCGCCTTGTGCCGCGAGTAGCTGGTTATACGAACGATGTTCGCGGATATGCGAAGCTTCCTGATAAACGAACGCGTCAACGGCCTGGGCCAGCGCCGGATCTTCGTCGATCGCCTTTCGAAAGTGCACGACACTGTCGATGAAGAGTTTTTCGCCAAGTGGAAACATGATCGACAGGCCATCGAAAAAGCGTGTTACATGAGGCCAGCCACGGTACCAATAGCGAGGAACCTGCTCATCAAGTGCAAACCGCAGGGTACGCCGGGGGATGTCTGCACTTACGGATTTTGTCAGCGAGCGTCTGCTGAAAAGGCGTTTTAGATACGACATAAAGTTTTCTGCGGTTCCTCATCGCTCCGCCGCGTCAGCATTTGATCGTTAGCAAAGCGGTCAGGACGGTATACTTTTTCGACTCGAGCATTCTCAAGGACCCCATATGCGCAGTTCCAGTGACATTTCGCAAATGCGTCGTTTCGACGTGGGCAATCTGTGTGTTCTGGCACTGCAGACGCTGGTTTGGGGTATGACCCTGACGTGGCTGTCCCACACCGATGCGGGCGGGCTCAAATGGCTGGTGCTCATTCCGTTTTGTCTGGTCATGCAAGGTGTCTTCTCGATGATGCACGAGTCCTTTCATGGACTGGCGCACAGTCGCAAAAAACTCAACTACTTTGTCATGTGGTGGGCTTCTACCCTGTTTGGTGCTTCGGCCACGCTGATCCATATCAATCACCTGGGTCATCACGTCCGCAATCGCACACGCGCAGAGCTGGCCGACTTTGCAGTTGCGGGTGAGTCGCTGTGGCGCAAACGAATCGAGTACTACTTCGCGGTGCTGGGCGGTATCTGGTTGGCGGCGTTTATCGGCAGTCTTTTATTGCCGGTGCTGCCGGCGCGCATCACGGACAAGTGGTCGCAAACCGCAGAGGTCAACACCTATGCCGCAGCCTTCAAGGACTTCTCCAGCGCCGACTTCAAACGAATCCGCTACGAAGTCATTGCCGGTGTCGCCGCGTGGTTATTGATCGGACTGTTGCTGGGGTGGACGTGGCACGTTGTGCTCATCACCTATAGCGCTTTTGCATTTTCCTGGTCGTCGCTGCAGTGGGTGTACCACATGCGTACGCCGCTGGATGTCGTCGAGGGCGCCTATAACATGCGCGCCCCGCGACTGGTTCGCTGGGCGTTTCTAAACTTCAACTATAACCTCACTCATCATCGGCACTCGGCCATGCATTGGCAGCAAATGCATGAGGCCTCCAACCTGAAGGAAACCCGGCCACTCTGGTATGGCTGGCTGCTGGTTTTCCTGCCGCCCCAGCGGTTACCCGATGACTTGACGCAACTGGACAAGACCTACTTCTGATGAGCGCCAACATGGATGTCAAACGCGCGCTGTGGCAGACCTTCCTCGAGCACGCCAAGCCGACACTCGATCAATGGCACGCGCAACTCGAGCAACCGCAAGCAACGCAAGAACGCTTATTGCAGCGCCTGCTCGAAACCAATCGTGATTGCGCATTCGGCCGCGCCCACCACTTTGCCCGACTGCAGGACTCGTCGCAGTTTCGCGATAACGTACCGGTCAACACCTACGCACAACTGCAGCCGTGGATCGAGCGCGCTCAACATGAATCCGCAGCGATTCTGACCACCGCCACACCGCTGTTTTTCGAGCGTACGAGCGGCAACAGCGCGCTGCAAAAAGCGATTCCCTATACGCGCGCCTTCCTCGCAGAAATGCACAGCGCGCTGACCGTGTGGCTCGCCGACATGCATCGCCAGGTGCCGGGCATCAGTCATGGCTCGAGTTATTGGTCGATGTCGCCGCCCCTGCAAATGCCCGTCGCCGGGCCCAATGGCATTTGTCTCGGCTCGGCCAGTGATCTGGAGTATTTGAGCGGCAGTCATCTGGCCGGTCTGGCAGGGACGTTGCTGATTCCAGAGTTTAACGGTGCACTGTCGCAATGGCGCCGCCAGACCCTGCTGGCCTTGCTGGCCGATGCTGATTTGAGCTTTATCAGCGTATGGAGCCCGACCTTTCTGACCAGCCTGTTACAGCCACTGTTCGACGCCGAAACACCCGAACAGTTGCAGACGTTTGCATGGCTGGAGGCCGCGCTCCCCGCGCCGCGCCGCTCGGCGTTACGCCGCGCGCGCGCCCAGGGTGACTGCAGCGAGTTATGGCCACGCCTGGCCGCCGTCAGTTGCTGGATGGAAGGTCCGAGTCGCCATTACTTCACGCAACTGGCCGCGCGTTTTCCGCAGGCACAGTGGCTACCAAAAAGTCTGTTTGCCACCGAAGGCGTCGTGAGTGTTCCCTTCGGCGACGGACCGGGTTGCCCGTTGGCGATCGGCAGCCATTATCTGGAATTTCTTTGCGAAGACGGCAGCCTGCGCCACGCTCATTCGTTACGTCTGGGCGAAACGGCGCAGGTGCTGCTGAGCACCGGTGGCGGCTTGTACCGCTACGCTTTGGGCGATCGGGTCCGCGTCGTCGGCATGTCGGGCGCCACGCCACGGGTCGAGTTTGTGGGACGTGCCACGGGGACCAGTGATCTGGTCGGAGAAAAACTCGATGAACACGTCGTGCAGAACCTGTTCGAGCGTTGCCCGACCACCCAGGCTGGCGCATGTCTGATCCCCAATGCCTATGCTTCGCCACCGCATTACACGGCGCTGGTGGCGATGTCCCGAGACCTTGATGCCAGTGCTTTGGCGCTGACGATCGAGGCGGCACTGTCCGACGCCTTTCATTACGGCCAGGCACGCCAGCTCGGGCAACTGGGACCGGTGCAGGTGCGCCTGCTCGACGGCGGCGCTGATCAGCTCGCGCAGGTGCTGCAACAGGCGGCGGAGTCGAGCGGCATTCGTGCGGGCGACTTCAAGCCGCGTTCGCTTATCAATCGACTGGAAACAGCCGAAGCCCTTCTCGCTCTGACGGAAAGCTCATGTCGGCACCTTTGAACAACCTCCTCGAGACGCCCGACGATGGCACCCTCGAACAGTGGTATGTGGCGTGCGCACAGAAAGAACTGCGCAAAAACAGACCTTACCGGGCGAAGATTCTAGGCTTGAACCTGGTGCTTTTCCGCCAGCGTGACGGCCAGGTAGCCGCATTGCTCGACCAGTGCGTGCATCGCGGCACGCGCCTGTCGGCGGGCAAGATTGCCGACGATTGCCTGGTGTGCCCTTATCATGGCTGGCGCTACAACGCTCAGGGGCAAGTGGTGCATATCCCCAGCGTCGGCGAGAAGTCGTACTCGTCGACATCCCCCGCGTATCGCTACCGCCAGCGTCACTTTGCGGTGCAGGAACAGGACGGACTGGTCTGGGTCTACACCGGCACGGGTGACCCGCAAAGCAAAACCGTGTTCAAGCTCCCGGTCTACGGCGAAAAACCCTGGCAGTCCTATTTCATGATCAACACCTTCGAGGCCGACGTCGGCAGCCTCGTGCAGAACTTCATGGATGTGCCACACACTGTTTTTGTCCACGAGGGTATTTTCCGTTCCAGCAGCGGGCGAACGATGGAAGCCACGCTGGCGTGTAAAGCGCAGAGCATTGAAGTGACGTATCACGACGACGGCGACAAGATCGGTTTGATGGACTGGCTGAGCAACCCAGACGGCGAGCCGCTGGTGCACACCGATCGTTTTTTTGCGCCCAACGTCACCCGCTGCGACTATCGGTGGGGCGAGCGTTCGGCATTCTTCATCATCAGTCAGATCACGCCCATCGATTCGCGCCAGTCGCGCGTCTACACCTACATCGCCTACCGCTTCCGCTTACCTCGCTGGGTACTGGGCCTGTTGCGCCCTTTCATTCATCTGTACACCCACATCGTGATTCGCCAGGACGTGAAAATCATTCAGGCGCACCGCCAAGGCCTCGACAATGTCGCGGATTTCAAACCGTGCAACGTGCAGGCCGATGCCGTTCATATAGGGGTCGAGCAGCTACTGGCCGCCGTAAAACGCGGAGAAGCGTTACCACCAGCACAACGCCGTGAATCGCGGATTCGCTTCGAGCTTTGAGAGCGGACGGTAAACGATTCACTGACGAATAGCGTTCCTCTGATCTTTGTTACAGTGAATGTCGATCGCTCTACCGTGCTTTCGCAGCTGTTGCAAAGTCGGTAAGGTCGGCGCGTTTTCCCTATGCTCGGAGCACCTTATGCCCGCCCCTGTTCTGTCCGGCCCGCAATACCTTCGCGAAGGCCTCAAACTGGTCCTCAGCCCCGGCCTGCGACTGTTCGTGTTGTTGCCGCTGGCCATCAATCTGGTGCTGTTCGTCGGATTAATCTATCTGGCCGGCCACCAGTTCAGCCTGTGGGTCGATACGCTGATGCCCTCGCTGCCCGACTGGCTGAGTTTCCTCAGCTACATCCTCTGGCCCTTGTTCGTGGTGCTGGTGGCGTTGATGGTGTTTTTCAGCTTCACCATGCTGGCCAATATCATCGCCGCGCCGTTCAACGGTTTCCTCGCGGAAAAAGTCGAAGTGGTGGTGCGCGGCACCGATGATTTCCCGGCGTTCAGCTGGGGTGAACTGATCGAAATGATCCCGCGCACCCTCGCCCGGGAAATGCGCAAACTCGGCTACTTCCTGCCACGGGCCATCGGCCTGTTCATCCTCTCGTTCATCCCGGTGGTGAACATCATCGCCGCACCGCTTTGGCTGTTGTTCGGCGTCTGGATGATGGCGA
Source organism: Pseudomonas sp. NPDC087817 (assembly GCF_044742875.1). Lineage (NCBI taxonomy): Bacteria > Pseudomonadati > Pseudomonadota > Gammaproteobacteria > Pseudomonadales > Pseudomonadaceae > Pseudomonas > Pseudomonas sp. NPDC087817. The sequence continues at coordinate 10,049 of NZ_JBIUVJ010000065.1, read as the reverse complement.
TCCAGTACATCGACTACCCGGCGGACAACCACAAACTTGGCTGGAACGAAATGCTCGCCTGGCTGCGCCAGAAGCGCTGGCAGAGTATGAGTTTCGGCGGGATTGTTTATCTGGTGCTGCTGATTCCGCTGGTCAACATCCTGATGATGCCGGCTGCTGTAGCCGGGGCAACGCTGTTCTGGGTGCGTGAGCGTGGCGCCGAGGCACTGGCTCAGGAAAAAGCCTGAGCCTCCAGTCTTTAATCCTGATAACTCAGGGGTAAACGCCAGCTAACAACAGCCCTACCAACAACCACACCGCAACGCCTGGCAGGATGATCAGCAAGTTCCAGGCGTTGAGGCGATTGTTACTCAGGCCTTGCGGGTCGTTCGCAGCCAAATTGATCAGTTGTTGACCTTCGCTCGCGACATAAACTCTTATCGGCAACATGACCAAGGCGACAAGACCAAGAAAACTCAGCTCAGGAATCTGCTTGGGAAGCTTTTCGAATATGTGCGCGACTACGGTCAATACGACAAAGACTGTCGCCCACTGCTCAAGATCCCAATTGGATTTACCGCCCCTGTCGAGAATTCGTTTTTTGGCGAGCCGGTAAAGCTGATGCACAAAAAACAAATAGAAAAAAGCTCGCGCCCACGGCCATAGCTCTTGTTGAGTACTGCGCTTGTGCAGGCTCCAGTTCTTGTAAATCCAGAAATAGAAATACAGGCCAAAACTGAGGATCGACAGCAGAATGAACTTCCACCGTGCGACAACATAAAACTCTGGAGTTTGTTCACCCGCAACCAACAGTTGCGCCTCAGCCGGCGCATAAGCATTCTCGGACACAGCCGTTTTCCTGGAAAAAGAGTTTAAGCCAAAGCTAACGACCGCATAGGCCAAAGGTTTAGGCAGACAGATAAGCATCTGTCATCAATCCATCATCAACTCGACACAATGAAGACATGGCCTCAGCCGACACTAAGGTCATGACGACAGCTCTGCATATCACTCTGATCAGCGAAACCTTCCCACCGGAAATCAACGGCGTGGCCAATACCCTTGGCCGCTTGTGCGATGGACTGCGCGCGCGCGGGCATCGCGTCGAACTGGTGCGTCCGCGTCAGGCCGATGATCCGCAGCGCAGTGAAGATGATGCGCTGCTGTTGTGTCGCGGCTGGCCGTTACCCGGTTATCCGGGCTTGCAATGGGGTCAGTCGTCGATGCACAAACTGCTGCGGCGCTGGAAGCGTCAGCGCCCGGATGTGCTGTATATCGCCACTGAAGGCCCGCTCGGTTTATCGGCGTTGCGCGCGGCGCGGCGACTGGGGATTTCGGTTGTCAGCGGCTTTCACACCAATTTCCAGCAATACACCAGTCAATACGGCCTCGGTCTGCTGACCCGGATGCTGACCCATTACCTGCGCTGGTTTCACAACCGTTCGGCGCTGACGCTGGTGCCGAGCGTCAGTCAGCGCCTGGAACTGGAGCGCCGGCATTTCGAGCGTCTGGCGTTGTTGTCGCGAGGTGTGGACAGCCAGTTATTTCATCCAGCCAAACGGCTGAACGCTTTACGTGAGCAATGGGGACTGGGCGAGCGTGACATTGCGGTGATTCATGTAGGACGGCTCGCACCAGAGAAAAACCTTGGTTTACTCAAACGCAGCTTTGAAAAACTGCGCAGCACTTATCCACAGCGCAATATGAAGCTCATCGTGGTCGGTGACGGGCCGCAACGCATGGCACTGGAAAAGGATCTGCCCGAGGCGATCTTCTGCGGTTCGCAACGCGGTGAAGCCTTGGCGGCGCACTATGCGTCGGGTGATATGTTCCTGTTTCCAAGCCTGACGGAAACCTTCGGCAATGTGGTGCTGGAAGCGCTGGCTTCAGGGCTGGGTGTCGTGGCTTACGATCAGGCAGCGGCGGCGCAACATATTCGCCATGGCTACAACGGCGTGCTGGCAATGCCAGGCGATGAAGACGCGTTTTGCGATGCAGCGGCGTGGTTGCTGGAGGAGGACGAAACGTTGCGTTGCGTGCGGCTCAATGCGCGGCAGCATGCAAGTCGCCAAGGCTGGCCAGCGGTGATTGAGCAGTTTGAAAGTCATTTGCGTGGGGCGTGCGTGGGGGAGCAGGTTGTGCCGAATGCACAGACCCTGCCTTAGGTCTTCGCTGATTTTGAAGCCGCCATCGCTGGCAAGTCGAAACGTCGCACCGCAGCTCCCACAAGGGGCTGTGATGAACACAATTTTTGTGAACACCCGCAAAACCTGTGGGAGCTGCGGTGCGACGTTTCGACTTGCCAGCGATAGCGTCAGTGAGAGCGACGCTTAAACCAGCGTCATCAACGCCTCACGGCTGAACGGCAGAATGTCCTGCTCACGCCCTTCACGCACTTTCAGCGCCCAGTCCGGATCGACCAGCAGCGCACGCCCCACCGCTACCAGATCGAACTCCTCTTTATTCAGGCGCTCCAGCAGTTTCTCCAGACTGGCCGGCTGCGCAACCTTGTCGGTGTTGACCATGAACTGCAGGAACTCGCCATCCAAACCAACACTGCCAACGGTGATGGTCGGCTTGCCAGTCAGTTTGCGCGTCCAGCCGGCCAGATTCAGATCGGAGCCATCGAATTCCGGCTCCCAGAAGCGCCGCGTCGAGCAGTGGAAAATATCCACGCCAGCGTCGGACAGCGGCTTGAGGAACTCGCCCAGCGCTTCCGGGGTTTGCACCAGACGCGCGGTGTAATCCTGCTGCTTCCACTGCGAGAAGCGGAAGATGATCGGAAAGCTTTCACCGACCGCCGCACGCACGGCTTGAATCAGTTCGATGGCAAAACGCGAACGGTTGGCCAGGCTGCCGCCGTATTCGTCAGTGCGCTGGTTGCTGCCTTCCCAGAAGAACTGGTCGATCAGGTAGCCGTGAGCGCCGTGGATTTCCACGCCGTCCATGCCAATGTTTTGTGCATCTTTAGCCGCTTGAGCGAACGCGGCGATCACGTCCTGAATGTCTTGTTTGCTCATGCCGTGCACGACGACCTGACCGTCCTTGAGTTTTTCCGACGGGCCGTAACCCGGCACGCTGGCGTCCGGCTCGGTGCCGATGCGCCGCACGCTGCCCACGTGCCACAACTGCGGAACGATCTTGCCGCCCTCGGCGTGAACCGCATCGACAACTTTCTTCCAGCCGGCCAATGGCGCATCACCAAAGAACTGCGGCACGTTCGGATAACCATTGGAGGCAATGTGGCCGACGGTGGTGCCTTCGGTGATGATCAGGCCGACACCGGCCGCTGCGCGACGGCGGTAGTACTCGATGACTTTCGAATTAGGCACGCCGCCTGGAGAAAACGAACGGGTCATAGGCGCCATGACCACGCGGGTCGGCAGTTCGAGGGCTCCGAGATGAAACGGTTTGAACAAGGCTTGAACCGGCATTGGAAGGCTCCACAGGGAATGACTTTATGACGTCGATAATATGAAGCGTTGCAAGCTTTGAACAGCACTATTGATTTGAATGATTAAGGGATAGAAACGAAAAGATCGCAGCATCGGCAATCACTGTGGGAGCTGCCGAGGCTGCGATCTTTTGATCTTTGGCGATTTAACCCAGCGCTTTCTCGATCGCGGCAATCACCGTCGGATCATCCGGCGCCGTGCGCGGCGAGAATCGAGCCAGCACCCGGCCGTCCTTGCCGAGCAGAAACTTCTCGAAATTCCAGGTGATGTCACCGGGAAACTCCGCGCCCTCGCCCGCCAACAAGCGGTAGAGCTGATGACGATCGTGACCGTTGACTTCAAGCTTGCTCGACAACGGAAACGTCACGCCATAGTTGAGGCTGCAGAATTCCTGAATTTCCTGCTCGGTGCCCGGTTCCTGACCGGCAAATTGGTTGCACGGCAGGCCCAGCACACTGAAGCCTCGGCCTTTGAATTGCTGATAGAGGTTTTCCAGCGCCGCATACTGTGGGGTCAAGCCGCACTTGGAGGCGACGTTGACCACCAGCACGACTTGGCCCTTGAACGGTGCCAGCGGTAGCTCCTGACCATCCAGGGCTGTCAACTTAAGGTCGTGAAAAGCACTCATGACGGACTCCAGGATTCCCGTGTTCTACTCGAAACAGCCACTTGGCGAGGCCACCAAGGACAGCCGCGGACTAAAAAGGCGCCCGCAGGCGCCTCTCCAGTTCTCGAAAGCTTAGCGCAGAAATCAGTGGTGATGGCCACCTTCGCCATGGACGTGACCATGAGCGACTTCTTCCTGGCTGGCATCACGGATGTCAACGATCTTCACTTTGAAGTTCAGGCGCTGACCGGCCAGTGGGTGGTTGCCGTCGACAGTCACGTCGTCGCCGTCCAGGTCACGAATGGTGACGATCTGCATCTGGCCGTCCGGCGCCGAAGCGTGGAACTGCATGCCGACTTCCAGCTCGTCAACGCCTTCGAACATGCTGCGGCTCAGGGTGCTGACCAGTTCAGCGGCGTATTCGCCGTAAGCGTCTTCCGGTTCAACGGAAACTTCCAGCTCATCACCAACAGCTTTACCTTCCAGAGCTTTTTCCAGGCCCGGGATGATGTTGCCTGCACCTTGCAGGTAAACCAGCGGAGCGCCGCCGGCGGAGCTGTCGATGACCTCACCAGCGTCGTTGGTGAGGGTATAGTCGATGGAGACAGCCTTATTGGCGGCGATCAGCATGGGGCGAGACCTTTTGCATAAGAATATAGAAAGGCCAAGTTTAGCGAAGCAATCGCGCGAAAGCGAACACAACCCGGACAAACGGGATTCGACCATTACCGGCTTTCATCAGGACGAGGAAGGTCACTGGGTGGCCGAGCTTTCCTGCGGCCACACCCAACACTTGCGTCATCAGCCGCCATGGCAATCGCGAGCCTGGGTGCTGGACCCGACGCAACGTATTGAAAAAATAGGCCAACCCTTTGCCTGTGGTTGGTGCGCGCAAGGCTCGGTTAGCGATAACCTTGGCGACTGAATTTCGGTAGTCAGCCAGACATAAGCTGACGCCATTGCCATGCAACTTTAGAGAATTCGCATGCAAACTTTTTTTATCGCCCCCACCGATTTTGGCGTGGGTCTGACCTCCATCAGCCTCGGGCTGGTGCGTACATTGGAGCGAGCGGGCTTGAAAGTCGGCTTCTTCAAACCGATTGCCCAGCCGCATCCGGGTGACACCGGCCCCGAGCGCTCGACTGAACTGATGGCGCGCACTCACGGCCTGAAGCCGCCGCAACCGCTGGGCCTGGCCCACGTCGAGCGGATGCTCGGCGACGGTCAGCTCGATGAGTTACTCGAAGAAATCATCGCCCTGTATCAACAGGCCGCCGTCGGCAAGGACGTGCTGGTGGTGGAAGGCATGGTGCCGACCCGCAGCGCCAGCTACGCCGCACGGGTCAATCTGCACCTGGCCAAAAGCCTCGATGCCGAGGTGATTCTGGTCTCGGCGCCGGAAAACGAAGTGCTGGCCGAACTCTCCGGCCGTGTCGAATTGCAGGCGCAATTGTTCGGTGGCCCGAAAGACCCGAAAGTCCTCGGTGTGATCCTCAACAAGGTCAAGACCGAAGAAAGCATGGACGCCTTCGCCGCGCGTCTGAAAGAACATTCGCCATTGCTGCGCAGCGGTGATTTCCGCCTGCTCGGCTGCATCCCCTATCAACCGGAACTCAACGCGCCGCGCACCCGCGACGTCGCCGACCTGATGGGCGCGCAGGTGCTCAACGCCGGCGATTACGAAACCCGGCGGATGACCAAAATCATCATTTGCGCACGCACCATGCGCAACACCGTCGAGCTGCTCAAGCCCGGCGTGCTGGTGGTGACACCGGGCGATCGCGACGACATCATCCTCGCCGTCAGCCTCGCGGCGATCAACGGCGTGCCGCTGGCCGGTCTGCTGCTGACCAGCGACACCCTGCCCGATCCGCGCATCATGGATCTGTGCCGTGGCGCGTTGCAGGCCGGTTTGCCGGTGTTGTCGGTGAGCACTGGCTCCTACGACACCGCCAACTTGCTCAATGGCCTGAACAAGGAAATCCCGATCGACGACCGCGAGCGTGCGGAGATCATCACCGACTTCGTCGCCAGCCATCTCGACGCCAACTGGCTGCACCAGCGCTGCGGCACGCCACGGGAAATGCGCCTGTCACCTGCCGTATTCCGCTATCAACTGATCCAGCGCGCCCAAGCCGCCAACAAGCGCATCGTTCTGCCCGAAGGCAGCGAGCCGTTTACCGTGCAGGCGGCGGCGATCTGCCAGGAACGCGGAATTGCCCGTTGCGTCTTGCTGGCCAAACCCGAAGACGTCGAAGCGGTGGCCCGCGCCCAAGGCATCGTGCTGCCGCCGGGGCTGGAGATTCTCGATCCGGACCTGATCCGCGAGCGCTACGTCGAACCGATGGTGGCCCTGCGCAGAACCAAGAGCCTCAATGCGCCGATGGCCGAGCAACAACTGGAAGACACCGTGGTGATCGGCACCATGATGCTCGCGCTGGATGAAGTCGACGGACTGGTGTCCGGCGTGATCAACACCACCGCCAACACCATCCGCCCGGCCCTGCAACTGATTAAAACCGCACCGGGCTGCACGCTGGTGTCGTCGGTGTTCTTCATGCTGTTTCCGGAAGAAGTGCTGGTGTATGGCGACTGCGTGATGAATCCGCATCCAAGCGCCGTGGAACTGGCGGAGATTGCCCTGCAAAGCGCCGACTCGGCTGCGGCGTTCGGCATTACCCCGCGCGTGGCAATGATCAGTTACTCCAGCGGCGAATCGGCCACCGGCGAAGAAGTCGAGAAAGTCCGCGAAGCCACCCTGCTCGCCCACGAACAACAGCACTCGCTGCTGATCGACGGCCCGCTGCAATACGACGCTGCCGCCAACGCGGAGGTTGCCCGGCAACTGGCGCCGAACAGCCAGGTGGCCGGTCGCGCCACGGTGTTCGTCTTCCCTGATCTGAACACCGGCAACACCACGCACAAAGCCGTGCAACGCAGCGCCGATTGCGTCAGCCTCGGGCCGATGCTGCAAGGCCTGCGCAAACCGGTGAATGATTTGCCGCGCGGCGCGCAAGTCGATGACATCGTCTACACCATCGCCCTCACCGCGATTCAAGCCGCCAACCGACCTATGGATGTGTAAATGCTGGATTTTCTACCTGCACCGTTGCGCGGCGTGATCGCCTCGCTGCTGTTGGCACTCAATACGATTCTGCTGTGCTCGTTTCTGTTCTGTGTGGCGCTGATCAAAGTGCTGCCATTCGACCTCGCCCGGCGTGCCTCACTCTGGTTGATGAGCCACACGCATGAAGCGTGGATCAGCAACAACAAAGGCTGGATGAACCTGGTGCGGCGCACGCGCTGGCACATCAGCGGGCTGCAAGGCCTGGACTACAAGCACTCGTACCTGATCACCAGCAACCATCAGAGCTGGGTCGATATTCTGGTGCTGCAATACGTGCTCAATCGGAAAATCCAGCCGCTGAAGTTCTTCCTCAAACAGGAGCTGATCTGGGTGCCGGTGATCGGCCTGGCTTGGTGGGCGCTGGGCTTTCCGTTCATGAAGCGCTATTCCAAGGCCTACCTGGAAAAGCACCCGGAAAAGAAAGGCAAAGACCTGGAAACCACGCGCAAGACCTGCGCGAAATTCCGCAACAACCCGGTGGGGATCTTCAACTTCGTCGAAGGCACGCGCTTCACTGAAGGCAAACATGCGCAGCAGCAATCTCCATTCAAATACCTGCTCAAGCCCAAGGCTGGCGGCATCGCGTTTGTGCTGGATGCGATGGGCGAGCAACTCGAGTCGATCGTCAACGTAACCATTCACTATCCGGGCGGCCGTCCGGGCTTCTGGGATTTGCTGTGTGGCAATGTGCGCGATGTGGTGGTGCACTTTGAAGAGCTGAAGATCCCGCAGCAGTTCATTGGCAAGAACTACGACCAGGACGGCGAATATCGCCTGCAATTCCAGGGCTGGATCAATCAGCTGTGGCTGGACAAGGATGCGTTGCTGGAACAGATGCACCGCGAATATCCAGCGAAGTCCTCAGGCGCCTGATCCGCCCTCATCGCTGGCAAGCCAGCTCCCACAGGTTTCTCTGCGTTACACAATCTTTGTGTGCGCTGAAAATCCCTGTGGGAGCTGGCTTGCCAGCGATAGCAATCTCAAGACAACAAAAAAGCCCGCCGAAGATTACTCATCGGCGGGCTTTTTCTTGCAGCTTGAAACTAGAAGCTTGTCGCTGCTTTATTGCTTAGATCGCGCCACGTTTACGCAGCAGATCCAGCACTTGCTTGACGCTGTCTTCCAGACTCAACGACTGCGTGTCGATCACCAGATCGGCGTTCAGCGGCACGTCGTACGGGAAGGATTCGCCCGGGATGTTGTCGCCGCCAGCCGCGTACAGACCTTGCGGATCACGCTCGGCGCACACGGCCGGCGAGGCCTGCACGTAAACGGTGAGCAGACGATCCTTGCCGATCAGATCCTTGGCCTGCTCGCGACCTTCAGCGCTTGGCGCAACGAACGCTGCCAGGGTCAGCAGGCCCGCTTCGTTGAACTGACGCGCCACGTGCGCGGCACGACGCCAGTTCTCGGTGCGGCCGGCGCGATCCTGTGGCAGACCTTTGTTGAGGTCGTGACGCAGGTTCTGGCCATCCAGCACAAACACCGCGCGGCCCATGTCGAACAGTTTGCGTTCAACCGCGTAGGCCAGGGTGCTCTTGCCCGCGCCCGACAGACCGCTGAACAACACGGTGGCCGGTTGCTGACCGAAACGCTGAGCGCGCTCTTCGGTGGCAACGTGGGCCAGTTTGCCGTGGTGCGAAGCCGTGCCATGAGCCACTGGTTGCGCGACGATCATGCCGGCGCCGACAGTGCCGTTGGTCAAACGATCGATGATGATGAACGCGCCAGTGGTGCGGTTGCTCTCGTAACCGTCGAGGGCGATCGGCGCGTCGAGCGCGATCTTCACCTTGCCGATTTCGTTGAGCTGCAACGCGCTCGCCGGGCCTTCTTCAAGGGTATTCACGTCGACCTTGTTGACGATGCTGGCGATAGAGCCCGGCACGTAACTGGTGGCGCGTTTGATGTCGTATTTCTTGCCCGGCAGCATCGGCTCTTCAGCCATCCACACCAGCATCGCTTCGAAGCTGTCGGTGACCGGCGGCACGTTGTCGGCATGCACCAGCAGGTCGCCACGGGAGATGTCGATTTCGTCTTCCATGGTCAGCGTCACCGCTTGACCAGGACCGGCGTGCTCCAGCTCACCTTCGAAAGTGACGATGGACTTCACGCGGCTGCTCTTGCCCGACGGCAGCACCACGACTTCGTCGCCCTTCTTGACGATGCCGCTGGCCAGTGTGCCGGCGAAACCGCGGAAGTTCAGGTTCGGACGGTTGACGTACTGCACCGGGAAACGCAGATCGGTGAAGTTGCGGTCGCCCGCCACTTCCACGGTCTCGAGAATTTCCATCAGCGACTGGCCTTTGTACCAAGGCGAGCGCTCGGACTTGTTCACCACGTTGTCGCCCTTGAGGGCAGACATCGGCACGAAGTGCATGCTGGTCGGCTTCATCTTCAAGCCTTCGGCGAACTTCAGGTAGTCGGCCTTGATCGACTCGAACACGCCTTCATCGAAGCCCTTCAAGTCCATCTTGTTGATGGCGACGACGATGTGCTTGATCCCCAAAAGGGAGGCGATAAAGCTGTGGCGACGGGTCTGGGTCTGCACGCCGTAACGGGCGTCGACGAGGATGATCGCCAGGTCACAGGTGGACGCACCCGTGGCCATGTTGCGGGTGTACTGCTCATGGCCGGGGGTGTCGGCGATGATGAATTTGCGTTTGGCGGTGGAGAAATAGCGGTAAGCGACATCGATGGTGATGCCCTGCTCGCGCTCGGCCTGCAGGCCGTCGACCAGCAACGCCAGGTCGATGTCGTCACCGGTGGTGCCGACTTTCTTCGAGTCACGGGTGATCGCTTCCAGATGATCTTCGTAGATCATCTTCGAGTCGTGCAGCAGGCGCCCGATCAGGGTGCTCTTGCCGTCATCGACGTTACAGCA
>NZ_JBIUVJ010000064.1:14136-29748 GCF_044742875.1 Pseudomonas sp. NPDC087817 | reverse complement strand
ATGACCAGGGCGGTGATGGGATGACTCATATAACACCTCAGCGCGCAGACAGCGCTACCTTTGCTAGCTATGACTCTAGTGCACAGGCAGAAGTTGCCGACGCCTTCTTGTCGTTTTTTTGGGTTGCAGCAGGTTTTGTTCCCAGCGCCAAAAAGCGAAGATCAGGCAGGACCTCGCTTACGCATTTACAGCTGCATCAGGACAGCGCTACCTTAGTGCCTTGATTTTTGTTTGGCAAGCCGCCCGATGACCACCCCTAAAAACGATAAAAATACCCGCACCACCGGCCGTCCCACCCTGAATGAAGTTGCCCGTTTGGCCGGCGTCAGCCCGATTACCGCCTCGCGCGCCTTGCGCGGGGTCAGCACCGTGGCCACCGAACTTGTGGAGAAAGTGCAAAAAGCCGCCAGTGAACTCAACTACGTGGTCAACCCCGCCGCCCGCGCCTTGGCCTCGGCGCAGAGCCATTCGGTGGTGGTTCTGGTGCCCTCGTTATCCAACCTCTTGTTCATCGATACGCTGGAAGCCATCCATCGGGTGTTGACGCCCAAGGGCTTCGAAGTGCTGATCGGCAACTTCCACTACTCGCGCGATGAAGAAGAAAACCTGTTGCGCAACTACATGGCTTATCAGCCACGCGGCTTTCTGCTGACCGGGTTTGATCGCACCGAAAGTTCGCGACGGATGATCGAAGCCAGCAATATTCCCTGCGTCTACATGATGGAACTGGACAGTGCGGCAGGGGTGAATTGCGTGGGATTTTCGCAACTCAGTGCCGGTGAAACCGCGGCCGAGCATTTGCTTTCTCGCGGGCGCAAGCGTCTGGCTTATATAGGCGCACAACTCGATCAGCGTACGTTGCTGCGCGGCGAAGGTTTCCGCAAAGCCCTGCAGAAGGCCGGCAAGTACGACCCGGATCTGGAAGTGCTGACACCGCGCTCCTCTTCAGTTGGTTTAGGCGGTGAGTTGTTCCTGCAATTGCTCTCGGCGCATCCGGATGTCGATGCGATCTTCTTTGGTAACGACGACCTGGCGCAGGGCGCACTGCTCGAAGCGCTGCGTATCGGGATCAAGATTCCCGAGCAAGTGGCGATTCTCGGCTTCAACGATCTGCCGATGTCCGAGCACATGGTGCCGCGCCTGAGCAGCATCAACACCCCGCGCGAGGCGATCGGCCGGCGCGCAGCCGAGCAGATGCTGACATTGATGGCCGGCAACAGCGTGGCGCGGCCGGTGGAAGACATGGGCTTCGAACTGAGAATCCGCGAAAGCACCTGATCCCACATTTTTTCTTTGGCAATCAAAAAGCCAGGGGACAATCGCAATCCCTGTGGGAGCTGGCTTGCCAGCGATGGCGTCAGGTCAGTCGATAAATGGTTGGCTGACACGACGCTATCGCTGGCAAGCCAGCTCCCACATTGGATATTCACTGTTTCTAATGGCTGAGTAGTTCAACCAGTGCCAATGCGCCTTTCTGGAGCGGCTGGCTCTTGAGCCACACCGCATGCACCGGCAGCACCAGGCCGTTTTCGATGTTGCGAAAATTCAGCCGTTTCAAACGGCCGCTGTCCAGCCACGGCTGCACCATCGACAGTGGGAAGTTGCCCCAGCCCAATCCCGCTTCGACCATTTCCATCGCCGTCTCAAGGCTGTCGGTGCGCCAGTGCGATTGCGCCACCAGCGGCCGTGTATCGCTGATCGGCAAATCACGGCTGGCGACGAAGATCTGCCGGACGTGCACCAGATCCTCCAAAAACAAACCCTTCCCCTGCAACAACGGACTGTCCGCCGCCAGTGTGGCGATCATTCGCTCGCTGCCGACAAACTGAAACTGCTCCAGCACGTTCACGCTCAACCCGGCAAACGCCAGGCACACGCTGACACGGCCACTGTGCAGCATCGCCAGCACGTCATCCTGCGGTGCGGTCAGCACTTCGATGTCGAGCAGCGGATGGCGCTCGGTCATCACCTTGATCGCCGCCAGCAAGCGCCGACGGTCGATGTCCGCCACCACACCGATCGACAGCTTGCTCTCCAGCCCCAACGACAACTCCACCGCGTGCACCCGCAATTGCTTGAGTTGCTCGGCGATCAGCCGCGCATGCGGCACCAGTGACAATGCCATCGCCGTCGGCTGCGGTTCGCGGTGGCTACGGTCGAACAACGGATAACCGAGTTCCGCCTCAAGATTGCCGATGCCCATGCTCACTGCCGACGGGACTTTGCCCAGCGCACGGGCGGCGGCGGAAAACGAGCCGCGCTCTATCACCGCGAGGAACAGTTCGATGCTGTCGCTGTTGAAATTCACGCCTACCACCTATCAATAAAACTGAAAGCTACTGACTTTTTCTGTCAGCACTATTGAAGCTATCTTTCGTCGCCTGCGCCAGCCCCGCTGGCCAATGAATTTGAAGAAAGAGGCAAACCCCCATGCAAGGCGTCAAACGCAAACTGGTCTACGTGTCGCTCTACGAAGTGATCGGCATGACCTTCTCCGCCCTCGGCCTGGCGTTGTTGTCCGGGACGTCACCGGGCAGCACCGGGCCATTGGCGGTGATCATCACCACCATCGCCGTGACCTGGAATTTCATTTACACCTCGCTGTTCGAGCACTGGGAAAGCCGCCAACCGTCGCGCACCCGCACAGTGAAACGGCGGATTGCCCACGCCATCGGATTTCAACTGACGCTGATCGTGTTCCTCATTCCGTTGATCGCCTGGTGGATGAACATCAGTCTGGTGCAGGCATTTCTGTTGGATCTGGCGCTGATCATCTTCATTCCTTGCTACACGTTTGCCTTCAACTGGCTGTTTGATCGAGTGTTCGGCTTGCCAGCCTCAGCGCTACCGGATTCGACCGCTGCGGCATAAATCGTTAATTCGTAAACAGATATTGCAAAAAATCAGCGGTTTAACGGAGTAAACCGCCAATATTCACAATCCGTTAACTCCGATAGCAGGCTAAGCTTTTCCATCAATAAAAAATGGATCAGCCCATGACTGCTCACGCCCCCGCCGCCGCGCAAAGCGACGGCATCGACCCGATTCGCGCCGCCCAGGTGTCCGCCCGCATCGACCGCCTCCCGGCCGTCGCGACGATCTGGCGACTGGTGGCGCTGCTGTCGATCGGTGGATTTTTCGAACTCTACGACCTGTTCCAGACCGCCTACATCAGCCCCGGACTGATCCGCGACGGCATCTTCGCCACCGGCAATCAGGGTGTGTTCGGTTTCTCCGATCAGGCAGCTTTTGCCTCGGCGACCTTCCTCGGCCTGTTCCTCGGCGCCAGTCTGCTCAGCCCCTTGGCGGATCGCTTTGGCCGCCGCGCCATCTTCACCTTCGCGCTGGTCTGGTACACGGTCGCGACGGTGCTGATGGGCATTCAGAGTTCGGCGCTGGGGATCATCTGCATGCGTTTTCTGGTGGGCATTGGCTTGGGCATCGAACTGGTGACCATCGACGCCTACCTCTCGGAACTGGTGCCCAAGCGCATGCGCAGCTCGGCGTTTGCCTTCGCGTTTTTCGTGCAGTTCCTGTCGGTACCGGCGGTGGCGTTGATGTCGTGGTGGCTGGTGTCGCAGGCGCCGTTCGGCGTCAGTGGCTGGCGCTGGGTGGTGTTGGCCAGCGCGGTGTTTGCGCTGTTCATCTGGTGGTTGCGCAAGCGCCTGCCGGAGTCGCCGCGCTGGCTCGCTCAGCATGGGCGTTTCGATGAGGCCAATCGGATTCTCGATAGCATTGAGGCTCGTTGCGAGAAAGATCACGGTAAACCGCTGGATGCCCCCGAGGCCGTCCCCGTGGACGTTGAAGGCAAGGGCCGTTTCGCCGACATCTGGCAGCCGCCCTATCGCCGTCGCGCGCTGATGCTGATCGTCTTCCACATCTTCCAGGCCATCGGTTTCTTCGGCTTCGGCAACTGGCTGCCGGCGCTGCTTTCCGGCCAGGGCGTCAGCGTTACTCACAGCCTGATGTATGCGTTCATCATCACCCTCGCCTACCCGCTCGGGCCGTTGCTGTTCGTGAAGTTCGCCAACCGTTTCGAGAACAAATGGCAGATTGTCGGCTCGGCCCTTGGCGCCATGACCTTCGGTACTTTGTTTGCCCTGCAGACCAGTGCGTTCGGACTGATCTTCTGTGGGGTGATGATCACCTTCTGCAACGCCTGGCTGAGCTTCAGTTATCACTCCTACCAGAGCGAATTGTTCCCGACCAATATCCGCGCGCGGGCGGTGGGTTTCTGCTATTCGTTCAGTCGCTTGTCGACGGTATTCAGCAGTCTGTTGATCGGCCTGTTTCTCGACAACTTCGGTACGCCCGGGGTGTTGGCGTTCATTGTCAGCAGCATGTTGATCGTGATGCTGACCATCGGCTACTTCGGCCCGCGCACGCGCAATCTGGCGCTGGAGAACATTGCCCATCGCTGAGGACCGGCGGTCATCTTCTGCCGTCTATCGGCAACGGCTGACCGCTTTTCATCGCCGGTTTGTTGACCAACCTGTTGAAATACAAGCACTTGCGGGACGGGCACGTTAATTGCTGCTGTACGGCAGTCAGCAATTACCTACAGGTCAATTCATCATGTTGGTCAGCGCCAAACATCAGCAAATCATCCACCTGCCCAAGCAGCTGAATGACGACGCCACCTCCACCGCCGCAGCCGGTCTGCAAGGCGGCCTGCACGGTGCCATGCTGCAGACCCTGCAAAACCAGACGCAGGCGCAAGCCACCGACGCGACCGCCAAGGTCCAGGATTCGGCCACGCAGATTGCTACTCAGCAAGTTGCCGAAGCGACGCGCATCAGCGACAACGTCGACGAAGCGTTCGCCAAGACCCGCGTCAACCTGCAAGCCACCGATATCTCCGACGCGACCAAAGCCACTCCTTCGGCTACCGACGAGTTCAAGGACTACATGAGCAAGTCGCCGGAACAGCGTCTGCGCGACAACATCCTCCGGAATCTGGGCATTACCGAAGAAGACATCCAGAACATGCCGCCAGAGAAACAACTGGCAATCGGCAAGGAGATCGCCGAGCGCATGCAGGACAAGATGAAGTTGGCGCAGTCCGAGAAAGAAAACGTCAATGACGTGAAGGACAGCGACAAGTTGGCGGACAAGTTTCTCGCCGCGCTTTGATCGCTACGTGTTTGATAAAAAAGTCCTGAAAGGGACTTTTTTTGTTTTCAGCAGGTAGACCACTCGTCGCATAAACCCCGCCACCTGTAATTTCTGACAGTAGACGCTCTGGGTGAACCGAGTAAACATCGACCTGCCATCCGGCTGGGGGCAATGCCCTCGATTAACAGACAAGGAAGACAGGTCATGAGCGAAAAAACCAAAGCCAGTGGGCGCTTCAATTTGAGAGCGCGAGAAAACGGTGGCGAAGAGATTGTGGTGCCAACCAAGATACATAGCGTGGAATTATCTTCGAACTCTCTGACACTTCGAGGATGGAATTACGATGATCCCAACGAGTTGCCTTGGGGATGCCGGATTGACATACGCGGTCCAATCAAGGTTGGCAAATATGATTTGGCACAGGGCTACGCATTTTATAACCCAAGAAAATCAGATGAATCCTGGATGGCTACGGAAGGCGAATTTACGTTAGACGAAGTGGATTTCGAAAAATACTTCATTAAAGGCAGCTTCCGATTCACCGCCGTACCCATTGAAAGCCCTGGGTTGCGTGGAGATATCCACGGGACTTTTTCACTGCAGGAATACACTAAGCCTGTTGTTTAAATTGTCAGCCCACAGCCCCGCGCATTGGCGGGGCTGTGCTTATACCTTCATCAGTTCAGTTGCAGCGTCTCATTGAACTGGCTGATCGCATCGACCACATGCCGCGACCCCTGCTGAATCTCCAGAATCACCTCCCCCGCCTCGTTCGCCAGTTCCACCCCGAGCCCGGTGCGACTCAGGCTCGATTGCATGCTCGACACCGCGCTCAGTGACAGATCATGGTTCTTGCGCACCACTTCGACAATTTCCAGCGTCGCCTGGCTGGTACGGGCTGCGAGGCTGCGCACCTCATCCGCCACTACCGCGAATCCACGCCCATGCTCACCGGCTCGAGCCGCTTCGATGGCGGCATTCAGCGCCAGCAGATTGGTTTGATCGGCGATGCCGCGAATGGTCTGGACGATGGTGCCAATGATGTCCGACTGTTTGCTGACCGCATCGATGCTGACCGCGGCTTCGTTGAGGTCGCGGGAAATGTCCTGAATGATCTGCACGGTTTGCTGCACGACCTGTGAGCCTTTTTGCGCGCAGGCGTCGTTTTGTACCGAAGTGCTGTGGGCCGATTCCGCCGCGTTTTGCAGCGTGGTCATTTGATGGGTGATGTCGCTGGCGAACTTCACCACTTTGTACAGTCGCCCTTTCGCATCGAACAGCGGGTTATACGACGCTTCCAGGTAAACCATCTGCCCGGACTTGTTCTTGCGCTCGAAACGGTGCGAGTGATATTCGCCGCGATTGAGCGAGGCCCAGAACGCCTTGTATTGCGCTGACTCGGCCTCGGCGCGATGGCAAAACAGGCTGTGGTGATGGCCGACGACTTCGTTGAGCGAATACTGCATGGTTTTCAGAAAGTTTTCGTTGGCGCTGATGACATTGCCTTCGGGGGTGAACTCGATCACCGCCATCGAGCGACCGATGGCCGCCAGCATGCTTTCTTCTTCATGTTCCTTGTTGATCCGCGCGGTAATGTCCGACGCCACTTTGATCACACTTCTGACTTGCTTGTCCTGGCCATACACCGGCATGTAGCTGGCTTCGAGCCAGACTTCCTTGCCGCTTTTGTTCAAGCGCAGGAAAGTCCCACTGATCGGCTCGCCTCGAGCGAGATCGCGCCACAACTTGGCGTACTCCTCGCTGCGATAGAAGACTTCCTCGCAAAAGATCCGGTGATGCTTGCCGCGCACTTCTTCAGCGCTGTAGCCCATGGTTTTGCAGAAGTTCTCGTTGGCATCCAGAACAATACCTTCGGGGGTGAACTCGATCATTGCCATCGAACGGCTGATCGCGGCCAACTTGGCGTTGGCCTCAGTCAGCGCACAACTGAATCGCTCGATTTCCTGCAGGTCAGCCTTGTGATGTAGGTTGAACATGGTTGTATCACCTTCAGCGCGGTCTTTTGATTTGATGAAAGTTCAGGTCTTTCAGAATCCACCACTACGTTCCACAGAACAGGCACACGCATTCCTCCACGGGAGGAAGTTGTCAGGTGATAAATGATGATCAATCGGAGAGTCCATGCAGCGACGCTCTAATCAAGACATCCTTCTCTTGATAGCCCGCTCGCGGGCCAGCCCTAACGTGTTGAAGAACTTCCATTTAAATGATGCTCCTTGTTGGTTCAGTGTCGGTGCCTCGGATTGCGCACTCTGGCAGCATGAATCAGGGGCTAACGCTGTACGCGCGGCATGTTTGGCATGACGGTCGACATAGTTAGTTATGTGTGAGCATAGACAGCGCAAAGCCTTGCGCAAGGCCACTAGTCGGCCAGTATCTGGCACTTTTTGCACAAGAATCGGTTCAGCGCGGGGAGGTTTTGGCGAGGCGGACATAATCGCTGGCAAGCCAGCTCCCACAGGGTTCTGCACTATTTCCAATGAGTGCAATTTCTGTGGGAGCTGGCTTGCCAGTGAAGAGGCCATTACAAACACTACAAAAACAACAGAAATGACTTACAGACTTCCACTCACCTTGTCAGCTACGTCACCCGGCACCCATGGCTTCCAGACTTGCGGCTGATCACGCAAAAACGCCTCTGCCACCACGCGTGGTTGCTGGCGTTTTTCACTCATCCCGGCCAGCGTCTGGTTGAGCAGATCAATCGGCAAATCGACCTTTTCAAAAAACCTCACCAGTTCCGGATACTGCGCCTTGAACGGTGCTGATACGCCAATCGCCAGGCTCGCCGGCATCGAGCGCGTGCCTTTCGGATTCGGGTTGTTCGCATCGGCCAGAGTCTTCCAGGCTTCGGCATCGAACGGCGGCTCTTCAAGCTTCACCAGTTTGAAACGACCCAACAGTGGCGTCGGCGACCAGTAGTAAAACAGCACCGGTTTGCCGCGCTTGATCGACGACGCCACTTCGGCATCCAGCGCCGCGCCGGAGCCGGTGCGGAAATTGACGAAGCTGTCGTTCAGGGCATAGGCCTTGAGCTTCTGGCTGTTGACGATCTCCGAAGTCCAACCGGTCGGGCTGTTGAGGAAGCGCCCACGGCTCGGGTCTTCCGGGTCGCGGAACACGTCTTTATAGCGCGGCAGGTCCGCCACTGATTTCAGCTCCGGCGCCAATGGCTTGATCCCGCGCTCGGGGTCGCCCTTGATCACGTACTCCGGCACCCACCAGCCTTCAGTGGCGCCTTTGACTGTGTCGCCGAGACCGAAGACTTTGCCCTCATTGGCCGCTTTTACCCACGCCGGACTGCGCCCGGCCCATTCCTCGCCGATCACCTGAATATCGTTTTTCGCCAGCGCTGCTTCCAGACTGACGGTGCTGCCCGGCAGCGTATCCGTCGAGTAGCCGTAGCCTTTCTCGACAATCAGGCGCAGCACTTCGGTGATGAAGCTGCCGCTTTCCCAAGTGATGTCACCAAAGTGAATCGGTGCGGTTTGCTCCGCCGCCGAAACGGCGCCGACGCTCAGGCTCAGTGCCAGCAGCGAACCGCCGAGCAGGGTTTTGATCGATCTCATGCAGACCTCTTGTCTTGTAGGAATTGATTGGCACTGTGGCGCTCGCACAGTGCCTGGGAACGGCTCATGTAGACGCTGACCGAACGCTGCGAGATGCCCAGTTCGGCGGCGATTTGCGGGTAGGTCAGGCCATCGATGCGTGCGAGCAGAAAGGTCGAGCGGACTTTGCCCGGCAACCGTTGCAGGCTGTGATCGAGGCGGCTGAGGGTTTGGGTCAATTGCGCGATGTCTTCCGGCGAGGCGGCGTAATCCACATCGATCTGCTGCTGGTGACGGCGCTCCAGGTCGGCGCGGCGCCAGCGTTGATATAACAGGCGTTGGGCGACGGTGGTGAGCAACGCGCGAGGTTCACGGATCGCGGTCAGGCTGGGGGCTTCGAGCAGTTGCGCAAAGGTTTCGGCGGCGATGTCCTCAACGCTGGCTGCGTCATGCAGATGCCGGCGCAGGTAGCTGCAGAGCCAGTGATAGTGGGCACGGAACAGCTTTTCGAGTTGCTGGCGGTGAGACAGATCGGCGCCGGACATAAGGGCTCCTTGGTGAAGGGTCGCTGAATGTCCGGTGTTCCGGTGGCGCGATCGTAGCAAGGCGCCTTATGCATTAATAATATTTAAATCTTATTTTTATATTCATTTTTGATCTTTCAGCGTAAGCGGCCGTAACCCAAATCTTCAGCCTCACGCTGATAATCGAGAATCACCCGATAGTCGCTTTCAGTGGCCGACAGCACTTCAACCAGCCCCAATGTCTGTGCGACGTCGGGAAGCTCACGCAGTGATTGATTCATCACTCGGCGCAACTGCTCGCCTTGCTCATCCGTGGCATTGGCAACGGTAATGAACGGCAGCGTCGGGCTGAAGGCACTGCGCGCCACCAGCCGTAATCCGCTGACCTCCTCGGGTGCGTACTGTGCAAGACAGGCGTAGGTCACGCTGTCGATGGCGGCCAGATCGGCAAGATTTTCGCGCAACCAGCGAAGACTCTCGCGGTGTCCGCCGCTGACGCCGACCGAGGCGAAAAACTGGCCGTTCTGCTGCAACGGCGCCAGGCGTTGGCGCAACAGGTTCATGCCGCTGTTGGAATCCTCGCTGTTGATCACTCCGCGACTGTTGCGAAAGTCCGCGAGGATTTTGCGCGGGTCATCGGCGCGGCAGAGGATCAGGCTGCAATGGTTGCCGGCGCTGGCGTCGGGGAGTTCGTAACGAGGACGGCCGACGATTCGGACCTTGCCGCGTAGCGCCGTCATCAATGGATAACCGCAGGTTTGGGTCAGCAGCAAATCCGGCGAAAGCCATAGTTCCGGCAGCGACAGGTTTTCCGCGTTCAGACGAATCACGCCCAGGTGTTCGAGGATGCGTGAAATCCAGCGCTCGTTCGCTGCACGGATGGGCTCAGGCGCGACATACATCAGAAGCTCTATGTGGTGTTGGGTCATCCCCATCCTTCCCTACCCATAAATAACCCTGTGGGAGCGGGCTTGCCCGCGAAGAGGCCAGCACCTCCAACATCATTGTTTTCAGACAGATCGCCTTCGCGGGCACGCCCGCTCCCACAGGGTTTAGCGGTGGCCGTGCGGTCAGTGAAACGGATGCTGCGGACTGTCGATCGGCTTGAAACCATGCCGCCGCCACAACTGCCCATACCCTCGCACCAGAAACCCGCCACTGCGCGCCAGCCATTGCTCACGGCGCATCCGGTATGCCTGCGGCAAGTCGTACCACGCCAGCCCCGGCAAGTCGTGATGCACCAGATGAAAATTCAGATTCAGAAACAGCCAGCGCCACGGCCATGCGGCTTCGTTGAGCACCGTGCGTTGCTCAGGTTGCGCGTGCGGACGATGTTCATAGTAGGAGCGGATCATTGCAATCGACAGCGCCGGCACACTGATCAGCAGCAGGTAATGCCACACCGGCAAGGCGCTGTAGCGGGCGATGAACCACAGCATCAACAACGTAAACGCGCCGTGAGTCAGCCACATCAGCCACGCTTGGCGGTCGCCGTTCTTCAGCCGTTGCAGTTCCTCACTCGCCAGCGCCAAGAGCCCCAGCGGCGCACCAATCACGAATCGACCGAGGACGGTTTTGTTCAGCCAATGCAGGCCGCGCTCGAACAACGAACTGCCCTGCCAGCCCGCCGCCGTCAGGTAACGACTTTCCGGATCGACACCGGGAACGGTCAGGTCTGCATCGCGGTGATGCAACAAATGACTGTCGCGATACAGCGTGTACGGATACCACACCGCAAACGGCGCATAACCGAGGACTTTGTTGACGAAGGTCGAGCGGGTCGGATGCCCGTGGAGCAGTTCATGTTGAACCGACAACCACAGCACCAGCAGCGGAATCAGCAGCACGGTGCTCCAGCCACGACCGAGCCAATCGCTGTTGAGGACGATGGCGAACCAGGCGCCATACACGCCGATCAGCAACAGCCAGGTCGGCCACTCGGTGCGGGCAGTGAAGCGTTGGCGCAGGGTGTCGATTTGCTCGCGATGGGCGGCGTCGAAGTAATGGGGCATGGCGTTGCTCGAAACGGGATCTTGCCCTTCTGTGCAACGACGTCGATGAATCCTGCAGATTATTTTTCGGATTCAGGCAGGAGCCCGAGAACCGGGCTCCTGTTGGGTGCGATCAATGGCCGAAAATGTCGACTTTCTTGGCTTTTTTCTCCGCGCGTTTTTCAATGGCGGTCTTGGCCGGTTTTTTCTTGTCGGCTTTCTTGGAATTCAAACCTTTGGACATGATGGGTACTCCACTCACAGGGCTGTAGGCTCAGGTATACACCTATCCCGAGGCGTGCGTTCTTTTATAATCGACGCTTTGCCCACCGACAGTCCGATCCCATGCCCGATACCCAATACAGCCTGCTCGACGAGTCTCTCTGGCCGTTGATGAACAAGTTTTACCGCAGCCATCAATCCTCGATGAAAGCCGTGCGCGATGCACACTTGTGGGTGGCCCGGCGTGGCGACATTGTCGCGGCGTTGTGTTTGCGGCCGGTGGCGGGCGGGCAATGGTTGACGGGGTTGTTTGTTGATCCGGCGTGTCGTGAACAGGGGCTTGCCGCACAGTTGATCGCTGCGGCGGTGCAGGATGTAACGGAGCCAGTGTGGCTGTTCTGCCATCCGGATTTGCGCGGGTTTTATGAGCGGCGCGGGTTCACGGTCGACCCGGCCCTGCCGCAGGCGATGGCGGAGCGATTGAGCCGGTATGCGCGGAGCAAGCCGATGATCGCGATGGAGCGCAAACCTTCAATCTGATGCAAAACCCTGTAGGAGTGAGCTTGCTCGCGATAGCAGTGTGTCAGTGACATTTTCGGTGACTGACAGACCGCTATCGCGAGCAGGCTCACTCCTACAAAGGGAATGTGTTGGCCTGGGTTAATCGTCGGCGGTTGGATCGAGGTCGGGGAACATCACTTCGGTGAAGCCGAACTTGCTGAAGTCGGTGATGCGCGACGGGTATAACCGGCCGATCAAATGATCGCATTCGTGCTGCACAACGCGCGCGTGGAAACCCGAAGCCACCCGCACAATCGGCTGGCCCTTCGGATCAAACCCTTCATAGCGAATCTGCTGATAACGCTCCACCGCACCACGCAAACCCGGCACCGACAGGCAGCCCTCAAAGCCCTCTTCCATCAACGGATTCAACGGCGTGATCAACGGATTGATCAGTATTGTCTGCGGCACTGCTTCGGCGTCCGGGTAACGTTCGCTGTGCTCGAAACCGAAGATCACCAGTCGCAGGTCGACACCGATCTGCGGTGCGGCCAAGCCGACGCCGCCGACGCTTTCCATGGTCTGGAACATGTCGTCGATCAGTTGCCACAACTCGGGGCTGTCGAACATTTCCGGCGGGACGGGCGGAGCGATACGCAGCAGGCGTTCATCGCCCATTTTGAGGATTTCACGGATCATGATCAGACTTCGTCAGTGTCCGGCTTGAGCGAGTGATCGCGGCCCAGGCCCGAGACGTGTTGTTTGGGATGTTCGTCCAGTTCGCCGGGGACTTTCTCGCCCTCGTCCTTGCCTTCGCTGGACATGTGCTCGATCACCGCATTCATCTCCGCACCGAGCAACAACACCGCCGCGGAAATGTAGAAATACAGCAACAGCACGATGATCGCGCCGATGCTGCCATACATCGCGTTGTAGTTGGCGAAGGTTTTCACGTAGAACGCGAAACCCAACGAAGCGATGATCCACACCACCACGGCCAATACCGAACCCGGCGTGATGAAACGGAATTCCTGTTTGACGTCGGGCATCACGTAATAGATCAGGGCCACGGCGACCATCATCAAAATCACGATCACCGGCCAGCGCGCGATGGTCCAGACAGTGACGATGACTTCTTCCAGGCCAACCTGCGCGGCAATCCAGCCCATCACCTGCGGCCCGAGCACCATCAGTGCAGCAGCCACCAGCAGCATGCCGGCGATGCCGACAGTGTAGAAAATCGACAGCGGAAAACGCTTCCAGACCGGCCGGCCTTCGACCACGTCATAAGCGGCGTTCATGGCGCTCATCATCAGCCGCACGCCCGCTGAAGCGGTGTACAAGGCGATAACGATACCGACCGAGAGCAAGCCGCCCTTGGACTGCTGCAACTGGTCGATCACCGGGTTGACCTGCTCCAGCGCTTGCGGCGGCAACACCAGTTCCGATTGCAGGCGCAGCCAGGAGAAGAAATCCGGCAGGTGCAGAAAACCGATCAGGGCAATCAGAAACAGGATGAACGGGAACAGCGAGAACAGCATCTGGTAGGCCAGTGCCGAGGCATAAGTCGACATCTCGTCATCGACGAATTCAGTGACCGTGCGCACCATCACCCGGTGCAGGGGCAGACCTTTCATGTCCGGAAATATCATTCGCGTCTCCTTTCGCCGCAATACAGGTTGAAGTCGTGGCGACTCAGGGGCCGTTTTTTACCTCACGGTAGCCTACTTGGCGACCCTTGGTGGGGTCAGCGCAGGCTTTTGACACAAAAACGGCCATCCTTGGATGGCCGCTTCGCTGTTTCGTTCAAGACGCGATTACGCCTTGTCGACGGTTTTCTTCACAGCGTCTTTGGCTTTGCCAACCGCTTGCTGGGCTTCGCCTTTTTTCTCTTGAATCTTGCCTTCGGTTTGCAGCTTGGTGTTGTCGGTGGCTTTACCGACGCCTTGCTTGACGTTGCCGACTGCTTCGTTGGCCATGCCTTTTACTTTATCGCCTGTGCTACTCATGGTGTTTCTCCTTGGTGCAATTAGGGGGAAAAGTCAGTACGTAATGATTGACCGGCCGGGTTTGCGCGGAGTTTCATTTATTTTTCGGTGGTTCTTTTCGTCGCTCTGCGCAGGTTGGGCTTTATGTTTACCCGCCCAGCCCCGAGAATGCGCACCTATGGGCGCCGTGCGCCAAAGATCAGATCCCGCAGGAATGTTATGAAACTCGATAAAAAGCAGGCCATTGCCCGTAGAAACCAGGAACTGGGCGGCGCTGTGCTCGGCTCCAACAACTGCCACTTCGCCGAACTCAACCGTAACCGCAATATCTGGTGGTTCGACCTGCCGGTGTCGCGCCTGGCCGTTGGTCAGTACGAGTGGATTCACCTGCTGATGCACACGCCGGCGACCGACGAACTGCTGCACCTGAAAGTGCCGACGGTGTTTCTGCGTGAAAAGCTCGAAGGTCTGGTGATTCGCAACGAGGGCAAGCGCAAAGCGGCGTTGAGCCTGGAGTTGAGTGCGGACAAGGATTCTTACTTGCAGGACATGCGTCCGGCGGGCACCAACGTGAATTTCGCGCCGTTTCGCCAGTAAGATTTGGGGGAAGCCCTTTTCCCTCACCCTAGCCCTCTCCCAGAGGGAGAGGGGACCGACCGAGGTGTCTGGGCAAGGTACGCCGACCTGAAATATCGAGTTGAACTCAGGCTTTGAACAGCATGAAGATCTACTCCCTTTCCCCCTCTCCCATTGGGAGAGGGCTGGGGTGAGGGGCTGGTTTAACCAGACAACAGATATCTAAAACCCCGCTGCCCACCAACAAAAAGCCCCGCATCGGCGGGGCTTTTTGTTTTATGCGGCGTTCTTCGCCTTGATCTTCTTCAGCTCTTCGTCGCGTAATTCGCGACGCAGGATCTTGCCGACGTTGGTGGTCGGCAGCGCGTCGCGGAATTCCACCGAACGCGGCACCTTGTAGCCAGTGACGTTGGCGCGCATGTGCTCCATCACCGTTTCCTTGGTCAGGGTCACGCCCGGCTTGGCGACGATGAAGATCTTGATCGCCTCACCCGACTTCTCGTCCGGCACACCAATCGCGGCACACTGCAACACGCCCGGCAGAGTTGCCAGCACGTCTTCCAGTTCGTTCGGGTAGACGTTGAAACCGGAGACCAGAATCATGTCTTTCTTGCGATCGACAATGCGCATGTAGCCGTCCGGCTGGATCAGCGCGATGTCGCCGGTTTTCAGCCAGCCTTCGCTGTCGAGCATTTCATCAGTGGCTTCCTGACGCTGCCAGTAGCCCTTCATCACTTGCGGGCCCTTGACGCACAGCTCACCGATTTCGCCCAGCGGCTGCTCGACACCGTTATCGTCGATGACTTTGCACAGGGTCGATGGCACCGGAATGCCGATGGTGCCGATCTGGATGTTCTGGATCGGGTTGACCGTGGCCACCGGGCTGGTTTCGGTCATGCCGTAACCTTCGCAGATCGGGCAACCGGTCACGGCTTTCCAGCGTTCGGCGGCAGCCAGTTGCAGGGCCATGCCGCCGGACAGGGTGACTTTCAGCGCGGAGAAATCCAGCTTGCGGAAACCTTCGTTGTTGCACAGCGCCACGAACAGCGTGTTGAGGCCGACGAAACCGCTGAACTTCCACTTCGACAGTTCCTTGACCATCGCCGGCAGGTCGCGCGGGTTGCTG
>NZ_JBIUVJ010000064.1:0-14126 GCF_044742875.1 Pseudomonas sp. NPDC087817 | reverse complement strand
TGTGGGTGCCGCCCACCAGCCACGCCAGGCACTGAAAGGTGAACGCATAGATGTGGTACAGCGGTAGCGGCGTGATCAGGATCTCGCAACCTTCATTGAGGTTGGAGCCCATCAGCGCCTTGCACTGCAACATATTGGCGACGAGGTTGCGGTGGGTCAGCATCGCACCTTTGGCCACGCCGGTGGTGCCGCCGGTGTATTGCAGCACGGCAACATCACCGCTGTCCGGGTTGGCTTCGGCCACTGGCTGGCCCTGGCCCTTGCTGAGCACGTCGTTGAACTTGACGGCTTTGGGCAGGTGATAGGCCGGGACCATTTTCTTCACGTACTTGATGACGCTGTTGATCAGCAGGCGCTTGATCGGCGGCAGCAGGTCGGCGACTTCGGTGACGATAACGTGCTTGACGCCGGTTTTCGGCACCACGGTTTCGGCCAGGTGCGCCATGTTCGCCAGGCACACCAGCGCTTTTGCACCGGAGTCGTTGAATTGGTGTTCCATTTCCCGCGCGGTATACAGCGGGTTGGTGTTGACCACGATCAGCCCGGCGCGGATCGCACCGAAGACGGCTACCGGGTACTGCAGAACGTTGGGCAATTGCACGGCGATTCGATCACCGGGCTGCAAATCGGTATGCTGTTGCAGATACGCGGCAAACGCACCGGACAATTCATACAATTCACCGTAGGTGATTGTCTTGCCCAGGTTGCTGAAAGCCGGTTTGTTGGCGAAGCGTTGGCAGGATTGCTTCAACACTGCCTGAATGTTCGGATACTCGTCTGGATTGATGTCGGCAGCAATTCCAGCCGGGTATTTATCCTTCCAAAAGTCTTCGATCATGGAAGCCCACTCCTCAGCAACGCGAATTCTTCACCGCATTTGATGCGATTATTATTGGTGTGTGTTTTGTATTGGTGAATCTGGCTTTTACATAGGCCGAGAAGTCACAAAGCGCGCCGAGAGTAGCAGCTTTGCCGAGGGTCGACTAGAGCCAAAAGCGGCCCCTACAGTCACATTGATGACTCAAGACTTTCTGGCAGTCATTTTAGAGCAAAAATCCTATATCACCTTGAAAGTCCCGGATTTCGGGGGCTTTCCTGTCAAAAGCATCGCGGGCAAGCCCGTTCCCACAAGGTCTGCATAGATCCCCGTGGGAGCGTGGCTTGCCCGCGATCCGCGCAAAGCGCGGCCATTCACCGATCAGGCGATATCGCGCAACTCACGCCGCAGAATTTTCCCTACAGGCGTCATCGGCAACGACTCACGCAACACAATGTGCTTGGGTACTTTGTACGCGGTGAAATTCTCTTTGCAGTAAGCCTTCAACTCTTCAAGGCTGACTCCGGTTTCCCGCGCCACCACAAACAGCTTCACCGCCTCCCCCGAACGTTCGTCCGGCACACCGATCACCGCGCAGTTGGCGACTTTCGGGTGGGCCATCACCACGTCTTCGATTTCGTTGGGGTACACGTTGAAACCGGAGACGATGATCATGTCCTTCTTGCGATCGACGATGCGCACGAAGCCGTCCGGATCGATCACCGCAATGTCGCCGGACTTGAACCAGCCCTCGGCATCCAGCACTTCGGCCGTGGCTTCAGGCTTTTGCCAGTAGCCTTTCATGATCTGCGGGCCTTTGATGCACAACTCGCCACGCTCGCCTAGCGCTTGTTCGACGCCGTCATCGTTGATCACTTTCAATAGCGTGCCCGGCACCGGTAAACCGACGGTGCCCAGACGTGACTGGTCGCCGTACGGGTTGGTGCAGGCCACCGGCGAGGTTTCGGTCAGGCCGTAGCCTTCAGTGATGCGGCAACCAGTGAGCTGCTCCCAGCGCTCGGCCGTGGCTTTCACCAACGCGGTGCCACCAGAGTTGGTGAGTTTCAGGCTGGAGAAATCCAGGGTCTTGAAATCCGGGTGTTCCATCAGCGCGACGAACAGGGTGTTGAGCCCCAGCAGCGCCGAAAACTTCCAGTTCTTCAGTTCCTTGATGAACCCGGCGATGTCCCGCGGGTTGGTGATCAGCACGTTGTGATTGCCGGACACCATCATGCACATGCAATTCGCGGTGAACGCATAGATGTGATAGAGCGGCAGCGGCGCGATCATCACTTCCTGGCCTTCACGCAGCAGCGGCTGCCCATCCGGCCCCAGTTGCGCGAGACAGGCGCGCACTTGCTGCATGTTCGCCACCAGGTTGCCGTGGGTCAGCATCGCGCCTTTAGCCAGGCCCGTGGTGCCGCCGGTGTATTGCAGCACGGCGATATCGTCGAGGCTGACCTTCAGCGGCTTGATCCCCAAGCCGCGGCCCATGCGCAATGCGCTTTTGAAGGAGATCGCCTGCGGCAGCGAATACGCCGGGACCATTTTTTTCACTTTGCTGACCACGGTGTTGACCAGCCAGCCTTTGGCGGTTGGCATCAGGTCGCCCATCTTCGCTTCGATCAGGTATTGAATGTCGGTGTCGGCCAGCACTTCCTGGACTTTCTGGCCGAACATGTTCAGGTACACCAACGCCCGCGCGCCGGAATCCTTGAACTGGTGGCGCATCTCCCGTGCGGTATACAACGGGTTGGTATTGACCACGATCAGCCCGGCGCGCAAGGCGCCGAACACGGCAATCGGGTAATGCAGAACGTTGGGCATCTGCACCGCGATGCGATCCCCCGGCACCAGATCGGTATGTGTTTGCAGGTAACCGGCGAAAGCGGCGCTCTGGCGTTCGAGTTCGGCATAAGTCAGGGTCACGCCCATGTTGCTGAAGGCCGGGCGGTCCGCGAACTTCTTGCAGGAACGCTCAAACACCTCGATCACCGACTTGAACTCACCCATGTCGATGTCCAGCGGTACGCCGGCCGGGCGTTTGTCATTCCAGAAATCAGGTTGCATTGTTCTTGTCCTCTTTACCTGAGCCGATCCGGGGCCGCGTTTCTGTCATTTCTCTTTCGTCCATTGAAAACAGAAAGCAAAAAGCGGAGCTTCACGGACACTAGCAGTTATGGCCAATCAGGCAAATAAGGGCACAGCCGTCATTGATCGTGTGAATCTTCCTGCCGTGGCGTGGGCTGATCGGACGGCGATCAACAGATGCGCTATACAATGCTTCGACTCTGAGCAAAGGAATCGCCATGATCCACGACACCCTATGGCTGGACGCGAGTGACCGCAGCCGCCTCTTCGTCAATCAGTGGCTGCCGGCCGCGCCATTGAAAGCGGTGATTTTGCTGGCCCATGGCATGGCGGAACACAGCGGTCGTTACGCACGGCTCGCCGACACGTTTTGCGACAAAGGCTATGGCGTATACGCGCCGGATCTGCGTGGACATGGCAAAACTGCCGATCACGGCACGCTCGGGCATTTCGCCGATGACGACGGCTGGTGCAAGGTGCTGGGTGACCTGGCCAGCCTCAACCAATACATCGGCCAGCAACATCCCGGCGTCCCGATCATTCTGCTCGGCCACAGCATGGGCAGCTACCTTGCCCAGGGCTATTTACTGCACCACAGCGCCAGCCTGCACGGCGCGATTCTCAGTGGTTCGAACTTTCAACCGGTGGCGCTCTATGGCGCCGCACGGCAGATCGCTCGCGTGGAAAAGCTGCGTCAGGGTGGCAAGGGGCGCAGCGCGTTGATCGAGTGGTTGTCGTTCGGCTCGTTCAACAACAAATTCAAACCAGTGCGCACGCCGTTCGACTGGCTCAGCCGCGATCCGGGTGAAGTCGACAAGTACGCCAGCGATCCGCTGTGCGGCTTTCGCTGCACCAATCAGCTGTGGATCGATTTGCTCGGCGGCTTGCAGCAAATCAGCAAAGCGTCCAATCTCGCCCAGATCGACCCGGGCCTGCCGCTGCTGGTAATCGGCGGCGAATGTGATCCGGTGAGTGAAGGCAAGCGTCTGACTGATCTGGCCAATGCCTTGCGCACGGCCGGCAGCCAAAACCTGCAACTGCAAATCTACCCGCAGGCGCGGCACGAATTGTTCAACGAAACCAATCGCGACGAAGTGATCGCCGATGTGCTGACCTGGATCGACCAGGCCCTGAGCCATCCGCGCCCTCACCGCAGCGAATAATTTTTTGTGGATTCATTTAATCCGTCACAGGAATCAAGACCGATGACCCAGGTTACCAACATCCCTTACGAAGCCCTCGAAGTCGGCCAGACCGCCAGCTACAGCAAGACCGTCGAAGAGCGCGATATCCAGTTGTTCGCCGCGATGTCCGGCGACCACAACCCGGTGCACCTGGACGCCGAATTCGCCGCCGCCAGCATGTTCAAGGAGCGTATCGCTCACGGCATGTTCAGCGGTGCGCTGATCAGTGCGGCGGTGGCGTGCGAGTTGCCTGGGCCGGGCACTATTTATATCGGTCAGCAGATGAGCTTTCAGAAGCCGGTGAAGATCGGTGACACGCTGACAGTGCGCCTGGAGATTCTCGAAAAGCTGCCGAAGTTTCGTGTGCGCATCGCCACCCGTGTGTTCAACCAGCGTGATGAATTGGTGGTGGATGGCGAGGCCGAGATTCTGGCGCCGCGCAAGCAGCAGACCGTGACATTGCCGACGTTGCCGGCGATCAGCATTGGCTGATTGATTTGTGGGGTGAGGGGGAAAGGGAGCCGATCTTCGTGCTTTTTAAAACCTGAGTTCACCTCAGATCGCTCAAGTCGGTGTATCTCCAACATCCATCTCGGTCAGTCCCCTCTCCCTCCGAGAGAGGGCCAGGGTGAGGGGCTTCTGCTTCTGCTTTCCCGGACACATAAAAAAACGCCAGACTAGCTGGCGTTTTTTGTGGGCTACGAACGCTTACGAGCGAGCGCGAGCCTGGTTACGCAGGGCTTTCACCTGATCGTGGTTGCGTTGTACGCCGTGGTACTGACGTTCAACCAGATCACGAATACCTACCAGATTGTGCTTGGAAATTTTCTCAAGCGCTTCTTTGTAAGCCTTCAGCGCATGGTCTTCACCGCGCTCGGCTTCGTTGAGCACCGCTTCTTCGTCTTTGCCGGTAAACATGGCTTTGACGTCGACCCAGCGACGGTGCAGGTCACCGCTGACGCTGGTGGAAGTTTCCGGATCGCCGCCCAGTTTGCGAACTTCCGCTTGCAGTTCAGCAGCGGCAGTGGCGCAGTCGGCAGAGCGAGTCACGAACAGGGTTTTCAGTTCAGGATGCTTGATGTCTTCAGCGCAAGTCTTGAACCCTTCCTGACCGTCCTTGCTGGTTTCAATCAGGTCATTGAGTACAGAGATGGCTTCTTTGTTTACGTCGGTCATTTTTCAATTCCTTGCGATCGGTTGAAGATGCAAGGGATATTGCAGAGTGCGTGCCAGTTTTTTTGCTGCCATCAAATCCTTATTTATCAACGACTTATAGATAATTGAACTATCTGTATTACGGTTATTTGCATGATCTGTCATTTGGCCTGCATGCAGAATGCCTGTATTTTCCAGTTTGATTTTGAATCCAGACGAAACCCGATGAATCCCGAAAAACTCGAACTGCTGATCACCCGTGAAATGCCCTTCGGAAAATACAAGGGCCGGATCATTGCCGACCTGCCGGGGCCTTACTTGAACTGGTTCGCCCGTGAAGGTTTTCCCCACGGCGAACTCGGTGGCTTGTTGGCATTGATGCAGGAGATCGACCACAACGGCCTGTCCGACTTGCTCGAACCGCTACGCGCCAAACACGGCAAACCTGCCCCGCGCCACTGAAGCGCCCTCCTCTATTTGAGCCCTGTCGATCATGCCCGATAACAGCCGCCGCGCCCGAGACGAAGCCTTCTGGCGAACGTTCGCTGATCGTTATGACGCTCACCCCGGCCCCGTGAACCTGGAAAACGGTTACTTCGGGCGCATGTCGCGCACGGTGATCGAGGAGTACCAACGCAACATCGAGCTGATCAACAACAGCAACTCGGTGTATGTGCGCCAACGCTTCGAGCAGCACGATAACCTCGACATCCGCGCGCAACTGGCCGAGTTGATTGGCGTGCGTGCGCAGAGCGTTGCCTTCACCCGCAATGCCACTGAAGGCCTGCAATCGTTGATCCGTAACTACAACCGCCTGCAACCGGGCGATCAGGTGCTGATCAGCGACCTCGAATACGACACGGTCAAAGGCGCCATGCGCTGGCTGGCCAGACATCGCGGTGTCGAGGTGATCGAGATCGCTCACACGCATCCGGCCAGTTTCGACAGTCTGCTGGAGACGTATCGCGAGACTTTTGTCCGTCATCCGCAACTCAAGCTGATGGCGCTGACCCATGTCACCCATCGCACCGGTCTGGTGATGCCGGTGCAGGCGATTGCGGCAATGGCCAAGGAACATGGCGTCGATATCATCCTCGACGGCGCACACGCCCTCGGTCAGTTGGAATTCGACCTCGAAGCCATGGGCATCGCGTTCGCCGGCTATAACCTGCACAAATGGATCGGCGCACCGCTGACCCTGGGCTTTCTTTATATCGCCCCGCAACGCCTGGCCGACATTGATCCGGACATGGGCGAGATGCACTACCCGAGCAATGACATCCGGGCTCGCACGTCCTACAGCACCCCCAATATTCCGGCGCTGATGAGCCTGCCGCTGGTGTTCGAGGAGCACCGATCACTGGGTGGGGCGGCGGCCAAAGGTGCGCGGCTCAACTACCTGCGCAATCTGTGGGTCAGCGCCGTACGGCACTTGCCGGGCATCGAGGTGATGACTCCGGACGACGCGCGTCTGTACTGCGGCATCACCGCGATGCGCTTCACTCGCCACGACGACCAACAGGTGATGGCCGAGCGGCTGCTGAAAGACCATAACCTGTTCACCGTGGTGCGCACCGGTGCAGCGTGCGGGCCGTGTATCCGTATTACCCCGGGACTGACCACCACCGCGACCGATATGCAGTTACTGACCCGCGCGCTGAACGAGCTGCGCTGAGACGGTTAGACAGTGTACTTGTCGAAGTCCTCGGGTTTGATCTGCGACGACGCCGCAAAGGTGTCGATGCCGATGGTCAGATGGCCGAAGTAGCCGTCCTCGTGCGAGTCACGGCCGATCGGCCAGACCGTCAGGATTGATGCTTCACCGTTCTGCCCGGCATAGAGGCTGTCTTCGATGTTTTGCAGCGGAGATGAAGCGCGCCCGCGATAGGCTTGTGCGTTGAGCACGGAACGTGAAACCACCTCGGGAAAGAACAATTGGCCGACCCAGGCGACGTTGCGTTCTTCCAGGTATTCGTTGCCGGCAACGATGCGCACCGCCACATGGATGTGCAGCGCGCGGCCGGCGTAGAAGCCGGGATAGATGGTAGTAAACCGCGCTCGCCCCTTGTGATCGCAGAACTGACTGCCACGCAGGTAAGTGTCATCGTCCGTGCGCGGGATCGAACCGATGGCCTCGACGTCGACCTCGGTGTCCGGGTTGAGCCGGCTCCAGCCGGAGTAGGCGCCTCGTGCATTGCAATGCCAGATGTCCACCAGAGCGCCGTTGACGGGCTCGCCGGTCATCGCATCGACAATGGTCAGGCGCAGGATCAGCGGCAAGCCTTCAGCGCCTTCGCTGATGTTGCGACGCAAGAGTTTGGGATTGCGAAAATACGGCCCGGCAATTTGTTCGGGGGCCAATTGATAAACCGGTTGTGGCGATGAGGCGGAGAAGTCTCGATCCATGACACGTGCTCTCTTCCATAAGAAGCACGCAGATTAGCGCCGGAAAAAACCGCTTGTGCGGTAACTATGTATCGCGGGATGTATTCGCCACTTTTTTCGGGGCAAAAAAAAACGGTGCACCGACCAAGCGCACCGTAAAGCCGTAGAACACACAACGAAGTGTAAGGTTGCTATCAGTCCAGCAGCGCCAATGCCTCGGCGGTGCATTCCTGAATACGGGCCCAGTCGCCGTTCTTGATCCACTCCGGATCAAGCATCCAGCTACCGCCCACGCACATGACGTTTTTCAGCGCCATGTAGCTCTTGATGTTGGCCGGGCCGACGCCGCCGGTCGGGCAGAATTTCACTTCACCGAACGGGCCGCCAAGGGCTTTGATTGCCGCCACGCCACCGCTGACTTCAGCCGGGAACAGTTTGAAACGACGATAGCCCAGACCATAGCCTTCCATGATGCCGGAGGCGTTGCTGATACCCGGCAACAGCGGAATCGGGCTGTCGACACTGGCTTCGAGCAAGTCGCGGGTGATGCCCGGGGTGACGATGAATTGCGAACCCGCCGCCTCAGCCGCTGCGAGCATGTTGCGATCGAGCACGGTGCCGGCACCGGTGACCAGTTCCGGACGCTGCTCGCGCAGGATCTGGATCGCCTTGAGGCCGAACTGCGAACGCAGGGTCACTTCCAGCGCGGTCTTCATCGAATCGATGATCGGGTCTTTCTGCAGGATCTCACGCGACACGTTCAGCGACAGGTCGTTGGAATCGACCACGCCTTTGATGAAGCGCAGGTACAGCGGCAGGAACGACTCAGCCTGATCCATCACGAACACACGCTGCACGTAGAGCTTCAGGCCTTTCGGCGCTTCACGCTGATACAGGTCGAACGGTGCGCGGGCCGGCACGTAAAGCAGCGAGCTGTATTCGAGCTTGCCTTCGACTTTGTTGTGGCTCCAGGCCAGCGGGTTTTCAAAGTCGTGGGCGATGTGCTTGTAGAACTCCTGATATTCCTCGTCCTTCACTTCAGTGCGAGGGCGGGTCCACAGGGCGCTGGCGCGGTTGACGGTTTCCCATTCAACGGCCGGGGCTTCTTCGCCTTCGGCAGCAGCCGCTTCTTTCGGCAGCTCGATTGGCAAGGCGATGTGGTCGGAGTACTTCTTGATGATGTTGCGCAGACGCCAGCCATCAGCGAACTCGTCTTCAGCCGCTTTCAGGTGCAGAACGATGCGAGTACCGCGCTCAGGTTTTTCGATGGTGGCGACTTCGAATTCGCCCTCGCCTTTCGACGACCAGTGCACGCCTTCGCTGGCCGGGGTGCCGGCACGACGGCTGTACACGTCAACCTGGTCGGCAACGATGAACGCCGAGTAGAAGCCCACGCCGAACTGACCGATCAGGTGCGAATCTTTCTTCTGATCGCCCGAGAGGTTCTTCATGAAATCGGCGGTGCCCGACTTGGCGATAGTCCCCAGGTGGGTGATCACATCGTCACGGTTCATGCCGATACCGTTGTCTTCGAGAGTGACGGTCTTGGCGTCCTTGTCGAAGCTCACACGGATTTTCAGATCTGCGCCACCTTCGAGCAACTCAGGCTTGGCCAGGGCTTCGAAGCGCAGCTTGTCGACAGCGTCAGAGGCGTTCGAGATCAATTCGCGAAGGAAGATTTCCTTGTTGGAATACAGCGAATGGATCATGAGGTGCAGCAGCTGCTTTACCTCGGTCTGGAAGCCCAGGGTTTCCTTTTGAGTTTCCACACTCATGGTCATCAAACTCCAATCAGATGGCAGTGGCCGTGACCCGAAATGGTCTACGGCGGGTTGTCATCTGAGTTTGGGGCAGTGTTCAGGATTTCAAGGGCTCTTCAATTTTGAAGTGCGCGCGGGCGGTGGCAATCGGTTCGCTTTCTGTGCTTTGCCAGGCCGTGACGGCAACGTTGGCCACCCGCCGCCCCTGGCGGCACACCTGACACTTGGCCCAGGTGTCGCGAAACTGCCCGGCGCGCAGGTAATCAAGGGAAAAGTCGATGATCTTCGGCACACCCGGCGCACCAGTGAAGATCAATAGATGCAACGCCGCTGCGAGCTCCATGAACCCGGCAATCACCCCACCGTGGATCGCTGGAAGTAAAGGGTTACCAATGTTGTCCTTGTTCGCCGGCAGCTTGAACAGCAGCTCGTCACCGACGCGTGAACATTCGATGCCAATCAGCCCGGCATACGGGATCAGTTTCAGCAACGGCGCATAGTCTCCCTGCGCATGAGCCTGTAGCAGTTGTTCCTTGAGGTCGTTGCTCATTGGCCTCCCCCCTTGATGGCGCCGCCGAAACCTTTTGTTCCTTTTATATTTTTGCCCATGCGCATGAAGGTGCCGACGACATGAGCGATCGGCTGCTCGGGATCATCCTGATAGGCGAAACCGCGAGCGAAGATCACATCGGTCGTCACTCGGTAGCACTGGGCAAAGCCGTAGACATCCTTATTGGGCTCGGCGGCGTGCATGTAATCGATGCGCAGGTCGAGGGTCGGGCAGACTTCGAATTCCGGCAGCACGCACAGGGTGGACATGCCGCAGGCAGTGTCCATCAACGAGGTGATCGCTCCGCCGTGAATGACACCAGTCTGCGGATTACCGACGATTTGCGGACTGTACGGCAGGATCACCGTCAGCCCCTCGCCTGAGGCGCTGTGCACCTTTAAACCCAACACTTGACAGTGACGCAACGCCGACAGAAATCGCGTCGCACGCTCAAAAACGGGGTTTTCGGCCATTTGATAATTACTCTCGTTAGAGCCTTTTGCCAGTAGTAAGGAATACAGCAAAAGTTCCATGTAAAAACAAACTTATATATCTGAAAGAAATGAGGAACTTAACGTTGCGGGCAACGTTCTTAAGGCCAGTAGTTATTTTCCATAAGGAGAAACACCCCATGCGTAAGACTTTAGCTATTGCCTTGATGTTGACCGCTTCCCTCGGTCTCGCTGCCTGCGATAAAAAATCCGAGGACAAAGCTCAAGATGCCAACCAACATGCTGAGCAGGCTCAGCAAGACATGAACAAAGCTCAGGATAAAGTGAACGACGCAGCAAAAGAAAACGCCGAAGCTGCCAAAGCTCAGGCTGAATCGAATCAAGCTGCTCAAGAAGAAGCCGCCAAAAAGCAATAATTTGCTTTTCGGTGTAAAAAAGAAAACCCGCCTAGTGCGGGTTTTCTTTTGCCTGTCATTTGTCGGTAATGCCGCTTAGAGCAGCACAGTTCTAAAAGTCGGACTAATCATCAGCAACAAAGAGCAAATCAGGCCCACCAGCCAGACCAGACTGCGCAGCTTTGGAATATCAGCCAGGTAGAACCACAAGTAGAGAATTCGCGCGATCACAAAGATGATCGCCAAGGCATCGATCAACCATCCCTGAGTCTGCGTCGTATGCGCCATCAGCACACCCACGGCGAACAAGATGAATGCCTCGATACTGTTCTGGTGCGCCGCCAGCGCTCTGGCCCCATAACCGCTGAGTTGCGCCTGCTGTTGGCGTGGCAGGTGGTTGTTGTAGCCGCCCTGCTCTTTCATGGCCTTACCCACCGGCAGGCGCGCGATATAGATCAACAGCGCACTGATAAACACACACCAGAACGGAATACTCATCAAACGACCTCTTTGTTTGCCTCGGGAATGGGCGCTTCTGTAGGGGTATAGACCATTACATCAAGAACGTCGGAATGAAACTCGCGGCGATACAACACCAGCACAACGCCAGCACTCATCAGCATGAACAGCCACGGGCTGACGAACCACGCCAGCATGGTCATGCCGAAATAATAGGAACGCAGACCAAAGTTGAACTGGTTGGCCGCCATCGAAATCACGCGAGCCGCCCGTGACGCAAACGCCTTGCGCTCCTGCTCCGACACATGCCGTTCACCCACCATCGGCGCCGACCCCACTAGCACGGCGGCAAAGTTGTACTGGCGCATGCACCAACTGAACGTGAAAAACGCATAGACGAACACCAGCGCCAGGCACAGCAACTTGATCTCCGACATGCCCTGTGAGGCCTGCTGCACCATCGGGATGTCAGCCAGCAACGACACCGCCCGCTCGGAGGCACCGAGCACGGTGAGAATACCGGCAAGAATGATCAGGGTGCTGGATGCGAAGAACGAAGCGTTGCGCTCCAGATTGCCGATCACGCTGGCGTCGGCAATGCGGTTGTCGCGCAGCAACATGCGGCGCATCCAGTCTTCGCGGTAGAGATGCAACACGCTGGCCAGACACGCGGTGTCGCGAGCCTTCCAGCTGGCGTAGCGGGTGTAACCGCCCCAGCAGATGACAAACCAGAGTGCGGCGAGCAGGTGGATCAGGTTGGCGTGGATGAACGACATGCGGGTCCCTGTGATGAATGGAAGCTGTTCCAGGTAAAACCTGTGCAGTGCTTCGACGTTAGCTCAGGGAAAAAGACACTGCCTGATGCCCATAAAAAATGCCCCGTATCGATTGATACGGGGCATTTCTGTTTAAGCGTTGCAAACCCGCTTGTGGCGGATCACGAAGCTTTAAGCAATGGCTTCGCTGCGCTTGCCCAGCAGACGATCGCAAACCACCGCGACCACCAGAGTCATCACACACGGCACCAGCCATGCCAGGCCCTGCTCGCTCAGCGGCAAGTGGGACAGTTGCGAAGGCATCCAGTCAGCGAGACCGGCGCCCTTGAGTGCATCAATGGTGCCGAACAGGAAGGACACCAGCATTACCGGCCCGAGAATACGGCCATGCTCATGCCAGAAGTCTTTGCAGAAGCTCAGTGCCACCAGCACGATGCATGGCGGATAGATCGCGGTGAGTACCGGGATCGAAAACGCAATCAGCTTGGTCAGGCCCAGGTTGGACACCAGCAGCGAGAACGCTGCCAGGATGATCACCAGCGTCTTGTAAGACAGCGGCACCACACCGCTGAAGTATTCGGCACAGGCGCAGGTCAGGCCAACCGCCGTCACCAGGCACGCCAGCGAGATCAGCACCGCGAGGAAACCGCTGCCCAGCGAACCGAAGGTGTGTTGCACATAAGCGTGCAGTACCGCCGCGCCGTTGGTAGCACCGACCGCGACTTCGTGGCTACCGGAACCGAGGCGGAACAGGCTGACATACACCAGCGCCAGACCGACACCGGCAATCAACCCGGCGATGATCGCGTAACGGGTGATCAGCGCAGGCGACTCGACGCCACGGGAGCGGATCGCGTTAACGATGACGATACCGAACACCAGGGCGCCGAGGGTATCCATGGTCAGGTAGCCATTGATGAAACCCTGGGAGAACGGTGCCGCCACGTATTCCGCTGTGCCTTGACCAATATCACCGGCCGGCAAGGCGAATGCCGCGATGCCCAGTACCGCCAGGGCGATGATTTTCAGCGGCGCGAGGAAGCGCCCCACGGTGTCCAGCAAACGGCCCGGGTAGAGCGAGATGAAGAACACCAGCAGGAAGTACACCGAGCTGTAGAGGAACAGCGCCAGCGGGCTTTCGCCGGTCAGCGGCGCCAGGCCCACTTCGAACGACACGGTCGCGGTACGCGGTGTCGCGAACAGCGGACCGACCGCCAGATAGCACGCGGCAGCCAGAATGCCGCCAGCGATCTTGCCGATCGGGCTGCTCAGCGCATCCATCGCCCCACCGACCTTGGCCAGTGCAACGACGGTGATCACCGGCAAGCCGACAGCGGTGATCAGGAAGCCCAGCGCCGCCATCCAGACGTGAGGTCCGGCCTGCAAACCGACGATAGGCGGGAAGATGATGTTACCGGCCCCGACGAACAGGGCAAATGTCATAAAACCCAGTGCCAGGATGTCCTGACCTTTCAAAACTTTCATTAAGGAAACCACACTCTGAATCGGAATTTAGGAGGGGATTTCCCTGTGGGGTTAGGGAAATGCTGTCGATCCGTATGGGATCAACCCGTTTAGCGCGTTGCATGCCTTGTGGGCGGCAGACGCAAAAATGGCTGCTAGCCTAACGAATTTGTCTGACAAACGCACTGTTTGGGGGCGAACTATCCGATACGCGACGTGTCTTTGTCGCGTTTACGTATCTATTTTTCCTACATGGAACTCTGTAGGTAGAGCACGAACCCTGTAGTGAGGGGATTTATCCCCGATGGGCCGAAGCAGCCCTGATTGAGAACTTCTAGCGCTTTTCGATTGGCTGAATACATCGGGTTTGGAGCCGCTTCGCAGCCCATCGGGGATAAATCCCCTCGCCACAGAAGCCCTCCTGTCCCTCTAAATGCCAGAAACGACAAAGGCCACCCGAAGGTGGCCTTTGTTTGGTAAAGCGTCAGCTAAGCACGAGGCTTACTTGACAGCCCAACCAGTCAGCTCGGCCAGGGCCTTGCCAATGTCTGCCAGCGAACGCACGGTTTTTACGCCTGCGTCTTGCAGAGCAGCGAATTTCTCGTCTGCAGTGCCTTTGCCGCCAGAGATGATTGCGC
>NZ_JBIUVJ010000063.1:0-30576 GCF_044742875.1 Pseudomonas sp. NPDC087817 | reverse complement strand
AACTGGCGTGGGCCGGTTCACTGACCTCGGCTCTTTTGTCCGTGAAGTTGACGCGCAGTATAGCGACAGGCCCTAGACCGGCAAAGCGCTCGCGGTGCCCGATGGTCACTGAAAGTGGGTAGAATGCGGTTTTTTTCCAGTTGCGGGGGTGCGCGTTGCGCGAAATCGTCCTGATTAACATCACGGGAGTCGACCGTCCGGGTCTGACGGCGGCCATTACCGGTGTTCTGGCACAGGGTGGCGTGAACATTCTCGACATCGGTCAGGCGGTGATCCACGACATGCTGTCGTTCGGCATCCTGGTGGAAATTCCCGATTCCGAGCAGGGTAAATCCGTGCTCAAGGACATCCTGTTCAAGGGCTACGAGCTCGATCAGCAGGTGCGTTTCACCCCGGTGTCTGAAGAGGATTACCAGCAATGGGTGGGCAATCAGGGCAAAAAGCGCCACATCGTTACCCTGCTGACCCGCAAAGTGACCGCCGGCCAACTGCAGGCTGTCAGCTCGATCACCGCCAAATATGGCTTGAACATCGATCACATCGACCGTCTGTCGGGTCGCATGCCATTGGACACCCCGGCCGACAAGGGCAAGGGCTGCATCGAGTTCTCCGTGCGTGGTGAAGCGGCGGATCCGCAGGCGCTGCGCGCTGAATTCCTCAGCGTCGCTCAAGAGCTGAACGTCGATATCGCCTTCCAGGAAGATTCGCTGTTCCGTCGTAATCGTCGTCTGGCGGTGTTCGATATGGACTCGACGCTGATCGAAGCTGAAGTCATCGATGAATTGGCCAAGGCTGCCGGCGTCGGCGAGCAGGTTTCGGCGATCACTGAGCGGGCGATGGCTGGCGAACTGGATTTCCGCGCCAGTTTCAAAGAACGTCTGGCATTGCTCAAAGGCCTGGACGTCAGCGTGCTGGACTCGATCGGCGCCTCGCTGCGGCTGACCGAAGGTGCAGAAACCCTGTTCGCCGAACTCAAGCGTCTAGGCTACAAGACTGCAATCCTGTCCGGCGGCTTCACCTATTTCGCCAAACAGTTGCAAGCCAAACTCGGCATCGACTATGTGTTCGCCAACGAACTGGAAGTGGTCGACGGCAAGTGCACTGGCGTGGCGATCGAGCCGATTGTCGACGCGCAGCGCAAGGCAGACCTGCTGAAGGAGCTGGCGCACAAGGAAGGTTTGCGTCTGGAGCAGACCATCGCGGTCGGCGACGGCGCGAATGATCTGCCGATGCTGGCGATTGCCGGATTGGGTGTGGCGTTCCGTGCCAAGCCGCTGGTCAAGCAGTCGGCGAAGCAGGCGATCTCGACGTTGGGTCTTGATGGCGTGTTGTATCTGCTGGGTTTCCGCGATCGCGACGGGCAGCTCTAAGCCTGGTGCGGGCCTCTGTGGCGAGGGAGCTTGCTCCCGCTGGACTGCGCAGCAGGCCCCTTCTTTTGCTGGATACAGAGGGAGTCGCTTCGCAACTCAGCGGGAGCAAGCTCCCTCGCCACAGGTTTCTGGATTGCCCCTAAAGCGACTTCCACAACGAATCAAAATCCTCCTCGCTCCCGCCATTCTGCGCGGCCTCCAGCGAGCGATAAGCAAACTGATTGAAACTGTGCGTACTCGCCACCCGTCGATCCAGCCCGGCGCGGTGCTCCTCGCCGTGGGTGTTGATCAGCACTTTATTGCCTTCCTGAAACGGCAGTCGTGGTGCCAGCAAGGTTGCCGGTAAATCGATTGCGCTGATTTCCGGCAGCAGTAATCCGCGTAAATAGTGACTGTGGTCGTCTCGCGAACGCACCAGTTGCAAGCCGCATGGCTGTGCATGGGGCGCCACCAGTTCGATGCCCATCTGCGTTCCGCCACCGCGCACTTGCCGGATCCAGCGAATCACCGCGATGCTCCAGCCC
Organism: Pseudomonas sp. NPDC087817; assembly: GCF_044742875.1. Taxonomy (NCBI): domain Bacteria; kingdom Pseudomonadati; phylum Pseudomonadota; class Gammaproteobacteria; order Pseudomonadales; family Pseudomonadaceae; genus Pseudomonas; species Pseudomonas sp. NPDC087817. The sequence continues at coordinate 28,682 of NZ_JBIUVJ010000063.1, read as the reverse complement.
AGACTCGCACTGTCCTGAATCCCGAGCATTTCCCCGGCCTGCAACTCGGCGGGCACGTCTTTCGGCCAGCCAAGGCAATAACCTCCGGGGCTGTGATTGATCACTGGCAACGCATAGGTCGGATAGTGCGGCGTGTTGTCGGTGCTGTTTTCGTCCTCGACCAGATGGTCGTACTGAATTTCCTCATAAGGCAGGAACTCATCAGCCTGGCTTTGCGGAGCGGCATCGAAGGCCTGACTCCAGCTGTCTTTTTCTCCCTTGGCCACCACGCTGCTGAAGTTCGCCGCACGGGCCCCGGGATGCTTGAGCAATTCGCTGAACGTGCGTTCGCCGCCGAGGTAGAAGTGCAGGGCGCTCATGCCCACGCACACGGTCAAAGTGCCCTGACCCATGGTGCGTTGAAAGCTGCGCTCGGCGGTCTGGCCCCAGGTTGCGTGCAAGTGTTGCAGGGTATCGAAGCTGAGGCCTGTCGGGATCGGCAGTGGCGTCGAGGTGTCCTGACGCAGCAGATGCGCTTCGATGGCATTCACCAACGGCTGCGGATCGAAACCGAGTAGCCCGGGCTTTTGCTCACTACGAAACATCGAGCGGTAGCGCGGGCCGACGTCAATGTCGGCACTGATCGCAAACAAGCCATCGTCCGGACTGCCGGGGCGCAGCTTGAGCAAGGCGCTCCACGGCTCCAACACTTCCGCGAGCCGGGCGATCTGGTTTTGGCGCAGTTGGTTGCAACGGGCGCTGCCCAATAACAGGGTGGCGATGTAAGTCTGTTCGAGGCTCAGCTCCGTGGTCAGGCTGGCGAGGTCGTCATGCACACGGCGCTGATGCAACTGCAATTCACAGGCGAGGCGATACAGCTGATGCAGCTCGAACCACAGGTGTTCCGGCGGCGAACTGTACAACTGCGTGGCGCGCACCAGTTGACCCTTGAGTGCATGCGCCGCCCGTTGCAGGGCCAGGCTGATCAGCGCCGCGCGATCCTTGCTGTACTTGGGCGCGATGCGCAAAAGGATCTGTTTGTAGCCGATGGCCAGCTGACTTTGCAGCGTCTGACACAGGTTGCTGATCTTGCGCGAGCGCTCATCAAGCATGATTGCCTGATGCAGGAAGTGCCGCTCCAGGTGCTGGCAGACGAAATACACCTCGGGGCGCAGCAGCTCCAGCAGTTGCAGGCGATTGTCACTGGGGGTCACCAACTGATTGAGCTCGCCCAGTCCTTGATACAACTGGCGGGCGGTTTCGCCGATGTTGGCTTTTGGCAGGCCGGCGATCCAGCGCTTGAGGTCGCGCGGTGTGGCGTCGCAAAACGACAGGCGCGATTGCGTCGGAGTGGGGGCGCTTAGCAGCGGTGGGGAGATGGTCTGGCTCATGCCAAAAACCATAGCAGCAAATGCTGCAACCTGTGGGAGCCGAAGCGGCTCCCACAGCAAGGCATCAGGCTTTTGGCAGTGCCAGGCCTTGGCCCATTTGTACTGGCGAACCAGCAGCCAACTCCTCGGCCCACTTCACTTGGTCCGGGCCGAACAGCACGATCGCGGTTGAACCCAGCTTGAAGCGGCCCAGTTCAGCACCTTTTTCCAGGTGGATCGGCGCACGGGCGGCTTCGTCGTAGCGGAAGGTTTTCAGTTCACGCTTGGGCGGCGTGACCAGACCGGCCCACACGGTTTCGATCGAAGCAACGATCATCGCGCCCACCAGCACAACCGCCATCGGGCCGCGCTCGGTGTCGAAGATGCACGCTACGCGCTCATTGCGGGCGAACAGTTCCGGCACGTTTTCGGCGGTGGTCTGGTTGACCGAGAAGATCCGGCCCGGGATGTAGACCATTTCGCGCAGGGTGCCGGCCAGCGGCATGTGCACGCGGTGGTAGTCCTTCGGCGACAGGTAAATAGTCGCGAAGTCGCCACCCATGAACGGCGCCGCATTGGCCGCGTCACCGCCGAGCAGTTCCAGCACGCTGAAGCTGTGGCCCTTGGCCTGGAACACACGACCATGTTCGATCGGGCCGAGTTGGCTGACCGCACCGTCGGCCGGGCTGAGGATCGCGCCCGGCGTCTGGTCCAGTGGGCGCGCGCCGTCTTTCAGGGCACGGGTGAAGAAGGCGTTGAAGTGCTCGTAAGCGGTCAGGTCTTCGACCAGCGCTTGCGACATGTCGACTTGGTAGCGTTTGGCGAACCATTGGGTGAAGGCATTCTTGAACCAGCGCACGCGGCACTCGGCGATGCAACCGGCCAGGCGCGACAGCAGGTGATGAGGCAGCAGGTACTGACTGAGGATAAACAGACGCTCTTTCATTAGTTGTCCTTAAAAACCTTAAATCTCGACAGGCGTGTCAGGGTGGTTGCCCCATTCGCCCCAGGAACCGGCGTAGCCCTTGACCCGCGGATAACCGAGGGACTTGGCCACCAGATAAGTGAAGCCCGACCGGTGATGGGTCTGGCAGTGGGTAATGATTTCTTTGTCCTTGGTGATCCCGAGGTCTTCGAGGATCTGCGGCATGTCCGTGCGAATGCGCAGGTGACGTGCCTTGTCCATGCCCGCCGTCCATTCGAAGTTGACCGCGCCGGGAATGTGCCCGGCCTTGGCTGCGAGCACTTTCTCACCGGAGTATTCCAGCGGCCCGCGTGCATCCCAGATCGCCAGATCGGCGGCGCCGAGACGGCTTTGCAGGTATTCGCGGGTGGCGGTCGGCTCTTCGTGCAGCGTCAACGGCACCGGGCCGCCGACAGCCGGCGGGACCTGGATCGACATCGGCGAACCTTCCGCCAGCCACGCCGGCAGACCGCCATCGACATAGTGGTACTTGTCGTGACCGATCATGTCGAGCAGCCAGATGAAGCGCCCGGCCCAGCCACCGCCCTCGTCGTCATAGACCACGTAGACCGCGTCTTTGCGATGGCCCAGTTCACCGAACAACGCTTCCAGATCGGCTTTCGCCGGCAGCAGCCCCGGCGCCGGCGGCTGGCCGAGCTGGGTGCGTTTCGGATCGACAAACCGTGCACCGGGCAGGTGACCTTCGGCATAGCGGGCAGGGCTAGTCAGATCCACCAGAATCAGTTCGCTGGACTCGAGCCGAGGGAGCAGGTCGCTCGGTTCGATAACGAGCGGCAAGCCAGAGAAGTCAGACATGTGAGGTCTCCAGAGCACAAAGGGGAGGATTGTAGCGCAGCCTCATCGGCCACGGCTGCTAAAGCTGTGCAGGGCCTTTTCGATGCACTGCGCGGTTTTGCCGAAGGCTTGCACGCTGATGTCGGCGAATGGCCCGCCGCCCTGATCGGCAACGACGATCATGATCACCCGGCCATTATTGAGCAATGAGCGCAGGAACAGGTGCTCGCCACGGAACAGCGTGCGCAGGCCTGCCGGCAATAACGCGGAGAATTGTGCGTTGTTCTCGGGATTGATCCGCACCTGCGCCTGTTGGGTCAGCAGTCGTTGCAAGACTTTGCTTTGGCTGACGCCAAAGTTCAGCGCGCCGGCTTCCTTCGGCAGACCGAACGTCTGATGCACGCGCAGATTCGATTGCGTGCGATCGGCCATCAGGATCATCACCCGGCGCATGCCGCTGGCAACCAAGGCATCGCGGGCGGCGACGGTCAGGCTCATGGCATTGGTAAAGCGGCTCGGCTCGGCGAGCAGTTCGGCGCACTGTTTACGCCACTGGGTCAAATCTTCTGCATTCGGCGCTGGCGCGGGCAACATGCCGGCAGGCAAACGATGGGTGCCCCACGGCCACAACAGCGAAACCGCCGGGTGCCACAAATCGGGCATTGCGTGCTGACGCGCACTGTTGGCGGCTTGCTGGTGCAGCTGTTGCTGCACCTCGTCCATCGAAATCTGCAGATAAAGGCTGGTCAGGTATTGCCAACGCTCGCTGTGCGGACTGTCCCAGGCTTGCTGTGCCGACAGCGCCAGACCATTGGCCAGCAGCACGGTGTTGGCCGGCTGATTGAGCCAGCGACGCAAGGTCGGGTCATCGTCGAGGCGATTTTGCTGGCGCAGCGGATGTTCGCTGTCGCGGGCGATGCGCAACACTTTGACCAGTTCGCGCTGTTCGCTGAGCAGCAATTTGTAGCCCTGCTGCACCCAGATCGGCAGATGCCAGACTTGCACCAGCGCTTCAGCGATTTTCAGCAGACGCACACCGAACAATTGCTTCTCGACAGTCCGCGCCGATTCGCCCTTGTGGATAACCCGCAGCTCCCACTCTTCAAGTAGCTGTGGATAGGTCAGCGCCAATGGCCATAGTGGCGAGAGAAACAGCAGACTGCCCCAATGAATGTCCTGCCACAGCCGCGCCAGGCGACTGGCGAAAAAACCGTTGGCTTGCTGCGAAGCGTGCTGGCTGATCATTTGCAGTTGGCGCAGGGCCTTGGGGATCTGCATCTGCGGTTCGGCCGGCAGGCGCGCGAGCAACTCTTCAGTGCGGGCGAGGCCGAGACGATTGATCGCGACTTCCAGATTTTCCGCCGGCGTGCCCATGTTGCCGTGGGTGTGACGATTCGCCTCACGGATGATGCTCAAGGCCAGCGCCGGGCTGTCCTGCATCAGGTCGGCGATGTCGCGTATCGAGCTGCGATTGTCACGGATCGCCCGGCAGACTTTGTCGTGAGCCTCTTGCGGTACGGGCAGGCGGACGCTGTCGAGCAGCTTGACCCAGCCGTCGACGGTGGTCGGTTTTGCGTGTGGGACGTTCGTTTCATTAGCCATGTCTGGACGAGATCTTCACTGACTGTAGACGCGCCCGGCATGGGCTAAATTGGCTTTTCGCCTGAACTGGCTATAGTCTGGCGCAGTTTTGCCGATAAGTAGAAGAAGAGATTTTTTAACTTCCGAATATGACCTTGAACCCGACTTAAATAAGTACTTTCTACCTATGGCTAAAATTATCGGCATCATCGTCGTATTCGCGAGCGTGCTCGGCGGATACGTGCTCTCCCACGGCAAGATTGCCGCCCTGATCCAGCCTTTCGAGGTGATGATCATCGGTGGTGCGGCACTGGGTGCATTCCTCCAGGCCAACCCCGGTTACATGACGATGCACGTGCTCAAGAAATCCCTGAGCATGTTCAGTTCGCGCTTCAGCCACACTTTCTATCTGGAAGTGCTCGGCCTGATCTACGAGATCCTCAACAAGAGCCGCCGCGAAGGCATGATGGCCATCGAAGGCGACATCGAAGATGCCGCTGCGAGCCCGATCTTCGCCAAGTACCCGGCGGTACTGGGTATCGTGGTGACCATGGCCTCGCTGGGTGAAGGCGATCAGAAGTCCATTGGTCTGCACGTGGGTGCGGCACTCGTGGGTACCTTCTTCGGTATTCTCGCGGCCTACGGTTTCTTCGGTCCGTTGGCGCACTCGTTGGCTCACGATGCCAAGGAAGAACTGAACGTCTACGAGGCCATCAAGGCTTCGCTGGTGGCTTCGGCTTCCGGCATGCCGCCGTCGCTGGCGGTCGAGTTCGGGCGCAAGGTTCTGTACCCGGCGCACCGTCCAAGCTTCGCCGAGCTGGAACAAGCGGTTCGCGGTCGCTAAGTCATGGAAAATAATCAGCCGATTATCATCAAGCGCGTCAAGCGCATAGCCGGCGGGCATCACGGCGGGGCGTGGAAAATCGCCTTCGCCGACTTCGCCACGGCGATGATGGCGTTCTTCCTGGTGTTGTGGCTGCTGTCCACCGCGACGCCTGAGCAGAAGATCGCCATCGCCGGCTATTTCAAAGACCCGGTCGGCTTCTCCGAAAGCGGCACGCCGTACATCATCGATCTGGGCGGTACGCCGACGCTGGCGCCGGAAAACACCCTCAACCCCGAGGTTAAATCCCAGCCGCAACCGGACAAGGTCACGGTCGACACCGAACAGGTTGAAGGCATGGCCGAGCAGGTTGAGAAAGAACGTCTGGAACTGCTCCTGCAAGAACTGCAGAACAAGGTCGACGAGAACCCGCAGCTGCAGAAATTCAAGGACCAGATCCTCTTCGAGATCACGCCGAACGGCTTGCGCATCCAGATCATGGACGCCGAGAACCGGCCGATGTTCGACTCGGGTTCGGCACGCCTGAAACCGTACTTCGAAGACATTCTGCTGGCCATGGCCGACACCATCAAAGCGGTGCCGAACAAGATCAGCATCAGCGGCCACACCGATGCCAAGCCGTACACCGGCACCGGCGATTTCGGTAACTGGGAGCTGTCGGCCAACCGCGCCAACGCCGCCCGCCGCGCTTTGGTTGCGGGCAGCTATCCGGATACGCAAGTGGCGCGGGTGGTCGGTTACGCCTCGTCGGCATTGTTCGACAAGGAAAACCCGTTCAACCCGGTCAACCGCCGCATCGACATCGTGGTGCTGACCAAAAAGGCCCAAGCCGCGATCGAAGGTTCGCAAGGTGCCGATCCGGCGAAACCGGCCGATGAGAGTCAGAACGGCGCCGCTCCGGCAACGCCGGTCGACCCCAACGCGCTACCGGCGGATCAGCAACCGGTACCGGCACACGAGTTGCGCGAACGGCTCAACCTGTTCGACGACGCCGCGCCGAAACCGGCCGAACCGGGCAGTGCGGCCCCCGCGCCGAAGCAGTAATCCATAAAAAGCCACGGTGACCGTGGCTTTTTTGTGCCTGCCTGCGTCGCATTGACCAGTCGCAGTTTTCGCAATCACGGAAGATCAGTTATGGAAAGACTCAAAGCCTATTTTCAGCGGCACGGCAACGCTCCCTTCAAATTCGGCGAGGGTCGGGTCAGTGGCTACATCTCGGCCACGCTCGGGCTGCTGAGCCTGCTGGCGGTATTCTGCTTCCTGTTTCCCGAATGGCTGACCACGGCCGAACTGCGCAAGGTCTACGACGAGCAATTCGCCCGTACCACGCTGTTGCTCGGGCTGGTGCTGTCGTTCAGCCTCGGCACCCTGAACATCCTGCTCAACAAGCGTAAACGCCTGGGCATCACCGGACTGGTCGCGTCAGGCCTGGCGGTGTTTCTCGGCGGCACCAATGTGCAGGTCAGCGAGATCGGGCAGACCCCTTACTCGCTCGGTCTGGACTGGTTTGTGCTGGCGCTGCTGATCTCGGCGCTCGTGTTTATTCCGCTGGAAAAGCTTTACTCCAAAGACCCCGAGCAGAACATCCTGCGCCCGCACTGGCGTACCGACCTGACCTACTTTTTCGTCAGCCACATGCTGGTGCAGTTCATCCTCATCTTCATCACCGCCTCGTCGAGCTATATCGCCGGTTGGGCGGTGTCGCCGGGCTTGCAGGCCAGCGTGCAAAGTCTGCCGCTGGTGGTGCAGTTCCTGCTCGCGATACTGGTGGCGGATCTTGGCCAGTACTGGCTGCATCGGCTCTACCACGTCGTGCCATTTCTGTGGCGCCTCCACGCCGTGCATCACTCCAGCACGCACATGGACTGGCTTGCTGGCTCGCGTGTGCACTTCATCGAAATCCTTCTGACCCGCACCGGCGTGCTGGTGCCGCTGATGCTGCTGGGCTTCGCACCACAGGCGTTGAATGCCTACGTGATTCTGGTTGGCGTTCAAGCCGTATTGGCCCACGCCAACGTGCGGATCAACGGCGGCTGGCTGAATTACCTGATCGTCCTGCCGCGTTACCACCATTGGCACCACGCCCGGCACAAGGACTACATCTACAAGAACTACGCGATCCATACACCGCTGGTGGACATGCTGTTCGGCACTTTCAAGCTGCCGCCGAAGGAATGGCCAGTGCGTTATGGCGTGTTTGGCAAGGAATTGCCGGGCGGGATTGTGCGTCAGCATCTGTATGCGTTTCGGAAGCCTGAGCCGAAGTAGGGCGGGGTGGATGTGAAAAAGCCGCGATGATCGCGGCTTTTTTGTGCCTGTTGAACGGCAGGTTGTTGTAAAGGAAATGTCCTTCCGATTTTGAAGAATCCCCCTACAGCTATCTTTTTTTCGCCTTGTTAGCGTGCTTGCCAGTTTTCGCGAGCACAAACCAGGGACGGTTTCGACATCGCGCTCTTTTCCTCTTTGCTTAAGGATAAGCGTATGTTCCGGTCGGCCAATGCCGCGCATTTTGCGTTGCAGATTCCTGCTATCCGTCACGACTTCCAGGTGCTGGCCTTCAGCGGCACCGAAGCGATCAGCACCCTCTACGGCATCCATATTGAACTGGTCAGCGAGCACCCCGATTTCGATCTGGAGAGCATGCTCAGCCAACCGGCGTTTCTGCAATTTGGTTTCAATGGCGAAGGTATTCACGGGCGTATTGAAAACGTACTGGTTGGTGAGGCCGGTAAACGCCTGACCCGCTATCACCTGACGCTGGTGCCGGCGCTGCACTATTTGCAGTTCAGCCACGATCAGCGGATTTTCCAGCGCATGACTGTGCCGCAGATCATCGCCCAAGTGCTCAACGGTCATGGCATTCAGGCCGATGCGTTTACCTTCCACGTCAGCACCAGCGCCGCTCGCGAATACTGCACGCAGTACGCGGAATCTGACCTGGAATTCATACAAAGGTTATGCGCCGAGGAGGGCATTGCCTGGCACCACCAGCACTCGGTGGATGGGCATCTATTGGTGTTCACCGATGATCAGGTGTTCCTGCCCAAACTTGGCGCCACGTCGTATCAGCAAGATTCCGGCATGGTCGCCGAGCATTCGGTGGTCAGCCGTTTCAGCGCGCGAACCAGCACCCGTACCAGCACGGTCACTCGCCGCGACTATGACCTGAAACGCCCAAGTCTGTTGATTGAAAGCCACTTCACCGCCGAGTTCACCCCGGCGCTGGAGGACTACCGTTATCCGCTGTTGATCGAGAACGAAAAGTCCGGCAAGCAATTCGCCCGACAGGCGCTCGAGCGGCATCGCGCCGACTATGAGTTGGGTGAAGGTCAAAGCGATCAGGCGAACCTGCGCTGCGGTCACTTGTTCGAACTGACCGAACACCCGCGCAAAAGCTGCAATGACCTGTGGCTATTGCTCAGCGTTTCTCACGACGGCCGCCAGCCCCAAGTGCTCGAAGAATCGGTCACCAGCGACGCCAACGCGGCTGACGGTTTCACTCAGGGCTATCGCAATACCTTCAGTGTGATCCCCGCCGAGGTGGTGTTTCGCCCACCGTTGCCAGCGCCGTGTCGTCCTCTGGTTTCCCAGACTGCACGTGTGACCGGCCCCGCTAACGAAGAGATCTACTGTGACGAAAATGGCCGCGTGAAGTGCCAGTTTTTCTGGGACCGCGCCGAATTCAACAGCGAGCGCAGCAGTTGCTGGATCCGGGTTTCATCGAGCTGGGCCGGGGAAAATTTTGGTTCGGTGACCATTCCGCGCATCGGTATGGAAGTCGTGGTGACCTATCTCGAAGGCGACCCGGACAAACCGCTGATCACCGGCTGTGTGCCCAACAAGGTTACGTCGCCACCCTACGCCTTGCCCGAGCACAAGACCCGAACCGTGCTGCGCAGCCAAAGTTCACCGCATACCGGCGGCTACAACGAACTGATGATCGAAGACCGCGCCGGTCAGGAAAAAATCTACCTGCGCGCCGAACGCGATGTCGAACAACTGATCCTCAACGACAGCCGCAGTCAGATCCGTCGCGACCGTTTTGAGCAAGTCGACAACCACAGCACCAGCCTCATCAAAGCTGACGAACGCCACACCACCGACGGGACGCGCAACACGGTGATCGGCACCGACGACCTGCTCAGTATCAGCGGCAACAGCAGCACCACGGCTGAAGGCACGCTGGTAATCCAGGCCGGCCCGCATGCCCGCGTTACCGCCAGCCAAGTGGTGATCGATGCCGGTACGAGCCTGACGCTGACGGCGGGCGGCCATCACATCGTGATCAATGCCGGCGGGATCTTCAGCAGTGTCGCCATCGTTGAGGGTGGCGCGCCAGTTGCAGGTGTCGCGGCGCAGACGGCGTTGGCGGCAATGCCCGAAGATCCGCAGGCACTGATCGCGCTGGCGGTCACCGCACAAGTGGCTGCGCTGACTCAGGCGGCAGAACAAGCTTCCTCAGTCTGTGCCGTGTGCGAAAAACTGTCACAGGTGAGCGCATGAGCCGGGCTTATCTGTTGCTGGATCGAGTCCAGATCGAAAACCTTCCCGATCGCCTGTTCGAGCTGACGGGCGGCAGGCCTGTTCACTCGCTTTATCAACGTACCGCCTACAGCGCTTTGGACAAGGCCGGCCCCGTGCTGATCGGTGTGCCCCCCGATAGCCCGTTGGCAACGGTTTTTTGGCAGGCGTGGAGCACAACGGCGGGTATCTGGCTGGAGTCTGAGGCCGACGAAGATCAAGTGCTGGCGCATTTGCGCGGCCTGATCCACGCGCGGGTTGACGGGGTTGCGACGGTTTTCTTTCGTTTTTACGACCCGCGTATTACCGCGTTGTGGCTGAAGGATTTGCCCTCGCCTGAGCGTGATCGACTGATGGGGCCAGTACGGCTGATTCGTCTGCCGGATTCACAGATCAATCAGCAAACCGAGCACCCCGCGATCCCGTATGCGCACAAGCCCTGGCTGGTGCTGACGGCGGAACAACTCGATCACCTGAACGCGGCCAAGCGCCAGTCTTTTGCCAGACAGTTGATCGAACACGGTCAACGCTATTTCCCCCAATACCTCAACACAATGGATTCGACTGCTTTGCAGCGATGGGCCATGGAGTGTCAGGCCAGTGCTGCACGGCGGGGCTTCAGTGCCGTCGATGAAGTCCTGCGCTGGGCGCGTTTCTTCACAGTGCTGGGCACTGACTTTCCCGATGGTGCCGAGCACGGCGCCTACCGGCGTTTGCTGGACGAGCCCCGAGTGTTGCCGCACCAGCGTCTGGACAACCTCAACAGCGCATTGACGCACCAATTGCTGACCGACAAGGACTTCGCCTGATGAGCGCCGAAAAACTGGCCATGGTCGACGAGGCCGCTCAGGCCGAACGCGAGGCCAAATCCCAGCCGCATGTGGACATCAACAGCACGGTGCATCCGTGCCCCGCCAGTCAGCCCGAACTGTTTGTGGTGCCGGTGCGCTATGCGCTGGCGCACGAAAAGGCTGAGCACGTTTGTTGCGTTCCCGGTATTACGCCCCAGAGTCGCCCGATGGCGGCGCGGCGTTTGCGGGCCGGGTTTGTTTACCTCTGGCAGCATCAGGGGCCGCTCAAGCGTTTTGCTGTTTCGCCGCAGGGTCTGTTGCAGGAACAGGCGCTGGACGCGGCGGCCGCTCCGGTGCCCGACGCAACACTCACAGGCCTGGTGCTGCAAAAAATCCACGACGCCTGGATGCTTTACAGCGAATTCCCGTTGAACGCCGAGCACTGCCGAATCCTTAGCGAGAGCAGCGCCAAACGCAGCCAGCACATGCGCCACATTGCCTTGCGCACAGTGGCCGACGAACTGCAGGCCCCACACTGTCCACCGCTGGAGAAGGCCGACGAGGTCATCGCCGAACTTCTCCCGGATACCTATGCCCGGTCGATGAAAGTTGACCAGCAAAAAAATGCCGAGGACACCGAAGCCCTCGGTGCGACGCTGTTAGAGCAGCCGACTCCTGCCAACATCAATGCCTACACAGACGCCAGGCATCGCATCCGTGAGCGCGACAAGGTCCTCGCTCAGCATCCCGACGCCAGTGACGAGCCACCGGGCGAGTGGAGCGCCGAACCGTGGGCCGGGCAGGGCACGCGGGACTGGCTGGACAATGCCAAGACACAAAGCACGGGGCTGTTCGCTGTCTTCGCCTGCCTGGACGACGATCTGGGCGTGTTGCGTGACATCAACCACGAACAGGAATGGCTGGAAGCCGGCCACGAAAAATGGTTGGGCGAAAACAATCTGCGCCTGAGTATCGGCGGCTTTGTGCGCAGTTTGATCACCGAGGATGGCGCCGAACTGGCCGGCAGTCTCAGCTACCGCTACAAGGATCGCGACATCAGCCTTACGCCCGAACAGGGCCAGATCATGCTCGACACCCAGGATCGGCTGAACGAGGAACTCAGGGTTGAAACCCGGGATCGTCAATTCGGCGGTCGGCCGACCGAGGCCGAAGCTGCCGTCCGTGATGCACGTATCGCAGCCATTGTCGGTCCGGTGCGGGCGTTTATTCCGGCCGATCTGTACTACGAAGCGGAGGAAGTGGTGCGGCAATACCGCGCGGAAAAACACGCCAACCTCAACAATCACGCATTCAGCGCCAAGGTCGGCAAGTACATCGACCTCGATGCCATGGACACATGGTTCACCGACACCGCCGCCGGCCACTTCCAACAACTCGAACAACGCCACACTGCGTTGTTCGCTGATCGTGGCGTGTACCTGAAGCACTCGGCCAGCGGCACCTGGTTTGTCGATTACGACGACCTCGACACTCGCCAATGGCTGACCGAACTCGCCAGCGGTTGCCTGACCGCGCAATGCATCCGCGCGCAAGGCGCCGAGCAATACGCCGACTACGTGCGCGCCCCCGACGGTGGCGCACTCCGACAACTGTTCAGCGCCTGGACACCGTCGATTGAGGCGGCAGTCAACAACGCCTCGCGCCTTGGCGAGTTGATGGCCGCCCTGTCCGCCGACAACCTCAGCGCCACCCATCAGGCCTTGGCGCCGCTGAGCGTGGTGGTGCTGGACGACATCGCGACCATGGCCCGCGAGGCCGATAGCCAATGGAATGTGTTGGTCAATCGGCTGGGTGCAGCGTTGTTGTTGCTCAAGGGGGACAAGGGTTTCAGTGCGTCGTGGATGAGCATTTTTCTTGCCGCGAGGTTGGGGGGTGAGAGCCGCTTGCAGTTCGCGATCGAAGCCGGGCGACCGGTGTGGAAATTGCTGGGGCAACGGGCCGAGGCGCTGAGTGAATGGGTGAACAAGACGGGGAAAGCCATTGGGGTTGGGCGGGTGGAGCGGATTGTGAATTCGCCAGTGGTGGTCAATAGCGGGGGAGTGGTGCCGTTGGCGGCGTTGTTGGTCAACGTGGTGAATGTGCAGAACTATTTGAGCGAGGCCGGGGTGCTGGAGGGGATGGATGCCCGGCGGGTGAATGACACGGTGTCGGCGAGTTTGTATGGGGCGGCGGCGTTGGTGGCGGTGGTGGATAGTCAGGTGCGGATGGGGTTGGGGATTAAAGAGTTTGGTAGGGGCCGGTCAATCGCTCCGACTTTAACGTTGTTTGGCGGGGTGATTGGTGGGTTGTCGGCCTATGCAGCCTTGCAAGAGTTCAAATCCTTGAAACAACAGCTAGAGGATGCCCAAAAGCGAGTCGATCCATGGCTGCAACTGCGTCAGTTCGCGGTTGGAGGGCAAGTAGCGACCTTCGGCGCCCAAGCGATATTAGGGTTTGGCTACACCGCCCGTGCCTTAGCAGGGTCAATCACAGCGGATGTCGCAATCTTGCGTTACACGCTGTACATGGGGCCGTTGAACTGGATCATTTTGGGGTTTGGCGCACTGTACCTGACAGCCTGGCTCTTCGAAAAAACACCGCTGCAAAACTTCCTGAACAACTGCTGCTGGTCTAAAGCGCGGGCTAACGATTTGGAGCCTATCGGGCCGAAAGCCCAACAGGACGAACTCGACCGGTTGTACCTCATCCTGTACACGCCACGAGTCACCATGGAAAGCAGCTCGGAGCAGGCGCGTGATGATGGCCGTTCCGGCCTGACTTTCGTCAGTGCCATCAATTCGTTGACCATCGACTTGCCGGGTGCGGAACCCGGCAGTGCATACCTGGAGCTGAGTATGATCGGTGACCCGGTAGATACCCTAGGCTTCCGGCATCTGATCAAGAACAGCCCGACCAATAGCTACAAGGCACCGAGGCCTTGGCGCGATATGACCCCGCACTGGTTGGCCAGCAGTCGTTGTGAGTGGATACCGTTCAAGGAAGGTCAGGGTTTGCGTCTGAGTGGACCGTTTAACGAACTGCTGAATGTTTTGGGCACGCCTCCGAGCACGATTTCACTAAGGTTGCGTTATCACACGCCATTGACCGGGATACTCGGCGCTAGAAGTTTTATCGGCGGAGAGCGAGGTTTGGCTTTTACGTTGAACAACACCTCGGGCGTCATAGCGCTTAGAAACGACCCAACACCCGAACTTGATCGTGTACCGAATTACCCGCTCGGCGAGGATCACCCCGGCGCCATTTACCTGCAACCAAAGGACAAGCGATGAGTACGCCACCGGCAGGCACAACGGAAAAAAGGATGTTTTCGCGCAATGACTATCTGGCGCCATTGCCAATTCCTACGGGTGAAAGGCCTTGCGATGTGCTCAACACCATCTGGCGCAAGAATGAGGCGGTTCTCGATATCGGTAACTACAGCATCGGTTCGGCGGTGATGGTGATGTGGCCCGGAGTGATGTTGTTTTTGGGGCTGGCATACGTTTTCGATGACCCTGACGCGTTGATATTAGGAGCTTGTATCATGGCTCTCCCTATCTATTGGTTGATCCAAGGCCTCTTCCGCGAAGTCCCTTTACCCATACGCTTCAATCGCCAACGCCGCGAAGTCTGCGTCCCCCGCAATAACGGCGAGTACTGGATAGTCCCTTGGGAAACCGTGACAGCCGCCGCCACTCAACAGTCATCAGTCAGTCAGGCCGGCAAAGCCACAATGGGTCTGCTGGTCATCGGTTTCGAAAACCCCGACCCGCACGCTACGGAAGACAACAAGCATTTTTCGCTGGGCTTCAACTGTGGCGGCGGCACTACAGCGATGGCGTTATGGGAATGCACGCGCAGTTACATGGAAATTGGACCTGAGGCCGTCCCCGAAAGTCGGGTGGGTATCGCACCTTACGAAGAAACCCAAATCGGATCGCTAATCGTCGACCTGCGCAAAGGGGAAATATTAAGCGTCCTGTGGGGAGTTTTCTGCATAACGTTTCTGGGCACCTATCTGGCGGAAAAGTTGCAGGACTGGAAGCTTTCCCATCCACCGGAATTGCCCTATCCCGACATCATCGAATGGTCGAAACCGCTCCCTCCTGAACAGTGGGCCAAACGCTCTCCAGAGCTGGAAGCAGCCATCACCAAACGCGAGGCTGAACTGGCCGCGCAGGCTCAAAGCGAGTTGGCTTGAGGTCGGATACTCAGGTCTATCGGCATCTGATCAAGAACAGTCCGACCAATAGCTACAAGACGCCGAGGCCTTGGCGCGATATGACGCCCTTTCAAAGAGGTGAAAGACGTACTGCGCACACCACCAAGCACGTTGTCGCTAAGGTTGCGTTATCGCACGCCATTGACCGGGATACTCGGCGCCCGGAGCTTTATCGGCGGAGAGCGCGGTTTGGCATTTACCTTGAACAACTCCACGGGCGTCATTGCGCTACGAGCTGACCCAACTCCCGAACTTGATTGTGTACCGAATTATCCGCTCGGCGAGGATCACCCCGGCGCCATTTACCTGCAACCCAAGGAAAAGCGATGAGTACGCCACCGGCAGGCACAACGGAAAAAAAAATGTTTTCGCGAAATGACTATCTCGCGCCATTACCTATCCCCACCGGCAGAAAACCTTCTGATGTGCTCAATATCATCTGGCGCAAGAACGAGGTGTTTCTCGATATTGGTAACTACAGCATCGGTTCAGCAGTGATGGTGATGTGGCCGATGGTTATGCTGTTCTTAGGGCTGGCCTATCTTTTCAAAGATCCTGATGCATTGATTTTGGGAGCCTGCATCATGGTCATCCCGATTTTTTTCTTAATCCAAGGCCTCTTCCGCAAAGTCCCCTTACCCATACGCTTCAATCGCCAACGTCGCGAAGTCTGCGTCCCCCGCGACAACGGCGAGTACTGGGTTGTCCCTTGGGAAACCGTGACAGCCGCCGCCACTCAACAGTCATCAGTCAGTCAGGCCGGCAAAGCCACAATGGGCCTTCTGGTCATCGGTTTCGAAAACCCCGACCCGCACGCTACGGAAGACAGCAAGCATTTTTCGCTGGGCTTCAACTGTGGCGGCGGCACCACGGCAATGGCTCTGTGGGAATGCATGCGCAGTTATATGGAAATCGGTCCAGAGGCGGCACCGGATGCCGCAGCGCTTAATTCAGGGGCCAACCTGCGTTACTACATCGATTACATAAAGGATAAAGCCAAAGAACGTGGCTGGTTTTTGACCCTGTTATGGGAAGGTCTCGTTGGCATATTCATCTTCAATGCTCCTCTCGCCACCTACCTGCAAAGGAAGAAGCTTTACCCGCCACCCGATCTGCTCTACCCCAACATCATCGAATGGTCGAAACCACTCCCTCCGGAACAATGGGCCAAACGTTCCCCGGAGTTGGACGATGCCATCGTCAAACGCGAAACCGAATTGGCCGGACGAGTTGAGGCGCAGTCATGAGTACGCCACCGGCAGGCACAACGGAAAAAAAGATGTTTTCGCGCAATGACTATCTCGCGCCATTACCTATTCCCACCGGTAGGAAACCTTCTGATGTGCTCAACATCATCTGGCGCAAGAACGAAGTGTTTCTCGATATCGGTAACTACAGCATCGGTTCGGCGGTGATGGTGATGTGGCCATCGCTGATGGTGGTTCTAGCGATGTCATTCTTCACTCGAAATCTCGACTCTGAATTCAGCCGCGAAATTCTGATCCTTGGGGCAATTATTTTGGGCGTTCCTACGCTGATTTTGATCCAAGGCCTCTTCCGCAAAGTCCCCTTACCCATACGCTTCAATCGCCAACGCCGCGAAGTCTGCGTCCCCCGCGACAACGGCGAGTACTGGGTTGTCCCCTGGGAAACCGTGACAGCCGCCGCCACTCAACAGTCATCAGTCAGTCAGGCCGGCAAAGCCACAATGGGTCTACTGGTCATCGGTTTCGAAAACCCCGACCCGCACGCTTCGGACGACAACAAGCACTTTTCGCTGGGCTTCAACTGTGGCGGCGGCACCACGGCAATGGCGTTGTGGGAATGCATGCGCATTTACATGGAGATCGGGCCAGAGGCTGTTGAGGATCAAACCGCGCGTTTCGACAGGTCAAAAGGAATCTGGGCGACTTATCTGGATGATCTGATCAAAGCCGCGAAGTTGAGAGGCTGGTTCGTAACCGTTCTCTGGGAGGGGTTCTGCGGAATATTCATATTCAACACGCTGCTGATCGATGTGCTGGAGCGTTGGAAGTTGAACCCCCCTCCCGACTTGCCCTATCCCGACATCATCGAATGGTCAAAACCACTCCCGCCGGAACAATGGGCCAAACGCTCTCCAGAGCTGGAAGCAGCCATCGCCAAACGCGAGGCTGAACTGGCTGTAGGAACGATCTGAAACTCCTGGGCAATGGTTCTAAATCCCATGGACTCTGCCTATAGTCCTTTCTGTCACTGTTCAATCCAGTGACCGATCTTAGCCGGTCGAAACAAGATGGAATGTCCGTAAACCATTGGAGTTTGACCATGGCTAATTATCGCCCCCTGCAAGGCAACATAAGCACCACCCCCACGCTCTACATCGACACCGAAGCCAAGGCCTCGGCCCTTCTCGAAACCGCAAAGCATCGCTTGAACATCCTGCGCAATATGCTCAACAGCGTCAGTTGCCTGTGCGTCAATGATGCCGAAGGTCATGATCTGGAACACTTCGCCAGCGCCGCGCATATCCTGCTTCAGGACGGCTGTGACGCGCTGGATGCGTTGGGCTGGAAGCTGGATCGAGTCGCGCCCAGCCTTTGAAAGTTAAAAAGCCGCGACGGTGTCGCGGCTTTTTTTACGTCGGTCAGAACCCCCGCCGAATCCGGTTTTTCAGTTGTTCATGGAAAATCTCGGCGTTGCGTTTATAGGTGCCGCTGAACGATTCGTTGCTCGAGTCCAGCGTCATTGAACGCTTGCTCGACACTTCTTCACGATAGGCGTCGATAAAGAAATCCAGATCGCTGGCTGTGCTCAGCTTCGGCCATTTATCCAGATACAACGGTAATTCCGTCGGCCCGGTCTTGAACGAACAGATCCGTCGGTTGCTGATCGTCGCCTCGCCGATTTCAAACGGCACCCACCACGACAACGCAGTCTTTTCCGAAACCACCGCCAGCAAGTGCGTGCATTCAGTGATATTGCGGGTGATGACCCCGGTGATGTCGTCGGTTGTCTGCGATTCCGGGTCGAGCACGTCGAGGTAGGTTTTGATGTTGGCCTGGATCAGGCGGCTGTTGATGGCCATGGCGTGGGCGCGATCCATGTGGCGGTAGCTGATGAAGACGGGCATCAGAAGTGTCCTTTGAGGGCGAGTTCGCGGTAGTAGGCGCCGAGGGCGGTGAGGCGGCAGCCGGTGGAGTTGATGGCCGCGTAGTACATGTGTTCGGCGTCCACCGGTTCGATCAGGCTGTGGCGATTGCACATTTGCAGTTGTTTGAAGATGTCGCCGTGATCGGGATTGAACGTTGAGGCCGTGGGCTCGTAACTGGGATCGAGCCTGAATACGAAGCTGGGGTCGGAAAACCAGTCTTTGAGTTTGCGCAGGGTTTCTTCGGCGATCAGCGGCGCCACTTCGCGCAACGGCACAAACTGCGAAACATTGGTCTTGAACACCGGACGCTGCTCCCACGCCCCTAGTGCATTGTCGACAAACGAGTAAACGCTACCCGGTGTGACCTTGCCGAGCACGTTGGCGGCGCCACCGTGCAGGGCCTGTAACAGCAGGTCGGTGAACACACCGTGGCCGCGACTCTCGAGGGCGGCCTGTTCTTTTTTGCAGGCGGTGAGAATGGTCATGCCTTCGCCAATCACGCTGCTGCCACCGCGCAAGCCGCGCATGGCGCCGGCCGCGCCGGCCTGACAGCAATCAAGAATGATGATTTTGTTCTTGATATGCGGAGCCTTGTCGGCCCATTCCAGAATGTCGCTGATACGAATGCCTTCCCCACCCGGTTGGTAGTCTTGCGGAATCAGCAGCCCTTCATCAATGTTGGTGTCGAACTGACCGTGGCCAGCGAAATAAAGCAACGCCACATCACAATCGCCCGAAAACAAGCTTTGAATGTGCTGTTTCATCGCGGTGAGGGTCAGGTTTTCCTCGGCTGATGTCAGCACCTTGCTGCTGAAGTTCGGGCGTCCGCTGGCGTGACGTTCCAATACTGAAGCCATGGCCATTGCATCGTTATTGCAGCCGCTCAGACGCGAAACATGGTTGTAGTCGTTGATGCCGATAAACAGTCCCTTGCGCATGGTTACACCGCCGTGTGCTGGCGGATGGCGGCGACGATGCTTTTGGTGCTCCAGGCGCATTCGGCATGCGCCGCGTTGCGCACCACGGTAGAGATCCGCTCGGCGCCGAACGGTTTGATCGCGATGATCACCTTGCCCATGCGCTTGGCGATCTCGATTTCCTTGTTGATCCACTTGCTGTACGTCGAATACATGCCGGCCATGATCAGCACGGCCGAGCAGGGGCGGATCTTGTTTTCGATGGCTTCTTCCAGCTGTTTATCGGTTTGCGCGCCCATGATCGGGTTGTGCGGCGGTACGGAAAAATTCTTGAAAGTGAAATCCGCGTGAGCGCCGAGCAGGCGCACCAGATTGTCGTGGGCGTGGGGGTAGTTCCACGAATGGCTGATGAACAAGTGATAGGTTTGCATGGGGTTCCTCGAAGGTCGCGAGAATGCGAAGGAGGAACTGAATGTAGGCATCTGGAGGAGGCCTACAAGGTGCTGGCGGCAAAAGAGAAATGTCCTGCAAACAGGCGTGCAAACGCCTACAGAAAAGTCTGATGTTTAAGCGTTTTGCGGGTTTGTCAGGCGTGATCCGACAACCGGCAGCCCTGGGTCTCAGGGCTGCCGGTGCGTCTGTTTAATAGCCGTTTTCAGGCAGGCTGGCGATGATCGAGCGGTAGCTGTTCATTCGCTGCTGCTGCACGCGGCCATCTTCCAGGGCCTTGAGCAGTGCGCAACCGGGTTCGCGATCGTGCTTGCAGTCGCGGAAGCGGCAGGTGCCGAGCAGGTCGTTGAACTCGATGAAGCCGGCTTCGACGTCGGCGCGGCTGACGTGGCCGAGGCCGAATTCACGGATGCCCGGGGAGTCGATCAACTCACCGCCGCCGGGGAAGTGGAACAGTCGCGCGGTGGTCGTGGTATGCGTGCCTTGCCCGGACAGCTCGGACAACGGCCCGACGCGGGTTTCCACCTCAGGCAACAAGCTGTTGACCAGCGACGACTTGCCGACACCGGACTGACCGACGAACACGCTGATGCGCCCGTCGAGCTGCTGTTGCAGTTGTTCCATGCCGTTGCCGTGGTGCGCCGAGACTTCCAGCACCGGATAACCCAGCGTGCGGTAAACGGCCAGCAGGGCGTTGAGCGCCGGGGCGTTCTGCTCGTCGATCAGGTCGAATTTGTTCAGCAGCAGCAACGGGCGGATGCCGGCATGTTCGGCGGCTACAAGGTAGCGGTCGATCAGGTTGGCATGCGGCTCGGGCAGTGGGGCGAAAACGATGACGATCATGTCGACGTTGGCCGCGACCGGCTTGAGCTGGCCTCGGCTGTCCGGGCGGCACAGCTCGGTGCTGCGCGGCAGTTGCGCGACGATAACGCCGATGCCCTGGTTGCCGGCACGCCAGACCACCTGGTCGCCGGTTACCAGCGCGGGCAGGTTGGCACGCAAGTGGCAACGGAACACCTGGCCGGCGAGTTCGCCGTCCTTGGCCTCGACTTCGACCTGCACACCGAAGTGGGCAATCACCAGGCCGTGCTGTTCCGGGCCGAGGTCGCCGCCCTCCAGGGCTTCGACAGCCGAGGACTCGCGTTTGGCGGCGCGGGCAGCGCGCTCGCCCTGAATCTTTTCGATGCGCCAGTTTTGACGACGATTGAGTTGGCGTTTGGCCATGGGTGTTCCGTCTGAAGAATGCAGCGATTAGGTAAAACGGCCGCGAGTTTAGCACGCCCGGGCACCGGCCTAGGCTAAACTGCGCAGCATTGCCTAGGAGTCGAAATATGCAAAACCCGCAGAATCTGATCTGGATCGACCTGGAAATGACCGGTCTGGATCCGGATAACGACGTCATCATCGAAATGGCCACTATCGTTACCGACAGTGACCTCAACACCTTGGCTGAAGGCCCGGTGATCGCCATCCACCACAGCGACGAAGTCCTCGCGCGCATGGACGAGTGGAATACCCGCACCCACGGCAACTCTGGCCTCACTCAGCGCGTGCGTGACAGCCGCATCAGCATGGCCGAAGCCGAAGCGCAAACCATTGCCTTCCTGGAGAAGTGGGTGCCGAAGGGCAAGTCGCCGATCTGCGGCAACAGCATCTGCCAGGATCGCCGCTTCCTTTATACCCACATGAAAGCGCTGGAAAGCTACTTCCACTACCGCAACCTCGACGTCTCCACGCTCAAGGAACTGGCCGCCCGCTGGGCACCGGATGTGCGCGACAGCTTCAAGAAGGGCAGCACGCACCTGGCACTGGACGACATCCGCGAATCCATCGCCGAGTTGCAGCACTACCGCAAGCACTTCATCAAGTTCTGATTGAGCGGTGTCTGCACTGACGTCTTCGCGAGCAAGCCCGCTCCCACAATTTGGGATGCGTTCCCCCTGTGGGAGCGGGCTTGCTCGCGGCGAGGGCGACAGAGTCCTCGGAAGATTCAAGTCAGAAATGCATCCCGGAGCGCGCCCCCTTCTGGTGCGGCGCTGAAATGGCTAGACTGCGCGCCTTCCTGCCTGGATCGCCATCATGCTGCTAATGCTCTACCTCGTTGCCATTACCGCCGAAGCCATGACCGGTGCCCTGTCCGCAGGCCGACGCGGCATGGACTGGTTTGGCGTGGTGCTGATCGCCTGTGTCACGGCGTTGGGCGGCGGGTCAGTGCGCGATGTGCTGCTCGGGCATTACCCGCTGACGTGGGTCAAGCATCCGGAGTACCTGGTGCTGACCACCGTCGCCGCGATGATTACTGTGTTTACCGCCCGCTGGATGCGTCATTTGCGTTCGCTGTTTCTGGTGCTGGATGCCGTCGGTCTGGTGGCGTTTACCCTGATCGGCTGCATGACTGCTCTGGAAATGGGCCACGGCATGCTGGTGGCTTCGGTCAGCGGGGTGATTACCGGCGTGTTCGGCGGCATTCTGCGCGATATATTCTGCAACGACATCCCGCTGATCTTCCGCCGTGAGCTCTACGCCAGCGTGTCGTTCGCGGCGGCGTGGTGCTACATGCTGTGCCTGTATCTAAATGTGCCGAGTGAACAGGCGATTTTGATCACACTGTTCGGCGGCTTTCTATTGCGTCTGCTGGCGATCCGGTTTCATTGGGAGATGCCCAAGTTCGTCTATAACGACGCGCCTTGACGCTCGGCATGTTGTTTCAGCGCCCACTCTACATGCTCGCGCACCAGCTCTGACGGATAGTCGCGGCGGGCCTTCAAGGCTTCCAGCACCGGAATGCTCGACGGCGCATTACCGAGTCCCACTGCCAGATTGCGCAGCCAGCGCTCGTAACCGGCGCGGCGCAGCGGCGAGCCTTCGGTGCTGCTGAGAAACTTGTCTTCATCCCACATGAACAGTTCGGCCAGTTCGGCATTGTCGAGATTGTGCCGTGGCTTGAAATCGCTTTCCCCGGAAGGCTTGGCAAAGCGGTTCCACGGGCAGACGATCTGACAGTCATCGCAGCCGAATACGCGGTTGCCGATCAACGGGCGCAGGTCTTCGGGGATGGCGTTTTTCAGTTCGATGGTCAGGTAGGAAATGCAGCGCCGCGCGTCCAGCACGTACGGACCGACAAAGGCGTTGGTCGGGCAGATATCGAGGCACGCGGTGCAGCGGCCGCAATGTTCGCTGCTGTGCGGCTCATCCACCGGCAGCGGCAGATCGACGAACAGTTCGCTTAAAAAGAAATAACTGCCGGCCTTGCGGTTCAACACCAGGGTGTTCTTGCCGATCCAGCCCAGCCCAGCCTGTTCGGCGATGGCTTTTTCCAGCACCGGGGCGCTGTCGACAAACGCGCGAAAACCGAACGGTCCGATCTCGGATTGAATCTTGTCGGCCAATTGTTGAACACGTTTACGGATCAATTTGTGGTAATCGCGGCCCAAGGCATAACGCGACACGTAGGCTTTGTCCGGTTGCGCCAGGCGTTTGGCCATTTCGGTATCGCCCGGCAGGTAGTCCATGCGCAGCGAAACCACGCGTAAAGTGCCCGGAACCAGTTCTTCGGGATGCGAGCGTTTGCTGCCGTGGGCGCCCATGTAGTCCATTTCGCCGTGGTAGCCGGCCGCGAGCCAGCGCTCCAGATGCTGCTCATGTTCGGCCAGATCGAGGCCGCTGATGCCGACTTGCTGAAAGCCCAGCTCGCGGCCCCAATCCTTGATCGATTGGGCGAGGGCGGGCAGGTCTGTGGTGATGGCGGACATGAGGCGAGAGAAACCGGAGCTGAGGTGCGTATAATTCTGCCAGACATCGGAGCCCGAAGACGCATGCCGCACACGAAAGATGAATTACCCGACGCGCTGTACCGCGCCGCACAGGTGCGCGAACTCGATGCGCGGCTGATCGCTGCCGGTACGCCGGGCTTCGAATTGATGCAGCGCGCCGCCCATGCGACATGGCGGGCTCTGGTTCGGCAATGGCCTTCAGCGACCGAACTGAGCGTGTTGGCCGGGCATGGCAATAACGCAGGTGACGGTTATCTGGTCGCTGCGCTGGCGCGGCGCGCAGGCTGTACGGTTCGGGTGTTGGCGGTCGGTGACCTGCAGCGCTTGCAGGGTGATGCCGCATTGGCCCATGCCGAGGCGTTGGCTGAAGGCGTCACCGTGCAGGACTGGACTGCGCAAAGCGAGTTGCGCGGTGTCATCGTCGATGCCTTGCTCGGCACCGGCCTTGGCGGTGACGTGCGCGAGCCTTATGCCAGTGCGATCAAAGCGATCAATGCCGGCGGCTTGCCGGTGATCGCGGTGGATATTCCTTCCGGGCTCTGCGCCGATACCGGACATGTACTCGGTGACGCAGTCCGCGCCGACCTCACTGTCACCTTCATTGGTTTGAAAATCGGCCTGTTTACCGGTGACGCAGCGGATCACATCGGCGCGCTGGTGTTTAACGATTTGCAGGCTACGGCCGAAACCTGTCGTGACATTCATGTCAGCGCCGTACGCCTTAACGCGGCTAATCTTCCGCGATTGGCTGCACGTGCACCGGCAGCGCACAAAGGCCGATTCGGCCACGTGCTGCTGATCGGCGGCGATCACGGTTTCGGCGGGGCGATTCTGCTCAGTGCCGAAAGCGCCCTGCGCAGCGGCGCCGGCATGGTTTCGCTGGCCACTCGCCCGGAACATGTGCCGGCAGCCTTGAGCCGCGTGCCGGAAGCCATGGCGCTTGGCGCTTCATCGGCCAACCAGTTAATGGGCTTGATGGACAGGGTTTCAGTCTTGGTTATAGGGCCAGGTCTGGGGCAAGCGAGTTGGGGGCGGGCGTTGTTGTCCGCTGCGGCCAACGCGCCGTTGCCGCAAGTGTGGGACGCTGATGCGTTGAACTTGCTGGCGACCGGCTTCGTCAGCCTGCCCAAGGACTGCGTGATCACTCCGCATCCGGGCGAGGCTGCACGTTTGCTGGGGATCAGTACCGCACAAGTGCAGGCCGATCGTCCTGCTGCGGCATTGGCGTTGAGCAAAAAATATACAGCGGTGGTGGTGTTGAAGGGGGCCGGCAGTCTGATTGCGCATCCCGATGGACGTCTGGCGCTGTGTCATCAGGGCCATCCGGCCATGGCCACCGCCGGTCTCGGCGATGTGCTGGCGGGTTTGGTCGGCGCACTGCTGGCGCAAGGCATGAACGGTTTCGATGCCGCCTGCCTGGCGGTTTGGCTGCACGCCAATGCCGGTATGCAACAAGGGAAATTCGGCCGTGGGCTGGCGGCCAGTGATCTGATTCCAGCCATTCGTCAGTTGTTGGAGGAGCATGCACCGTGTCTGAAGTAACCCTGTACCTGGCCGATGAACAGGCCATGAGCGACTTTGGCGCACGGATCGCCCGCGTGACCCAGGGCCATGGCCTGATTTTTCTGGAAGGCAATCTGGGGATGGGCAAGACCACGCTGTCCCGGGGCATCATCCGTGGGTTGGGGCATGTCGGTGCGGTAAAAAGTCCGACCTTCACGTTGGTCGAGCCCTACGAGATCGGCGACATCCGCGCCTTCCACTTCGACCTGTATCGCCTGGTCGATCCGGAGGAACTGGAGTTTCTCGGCATCCGTGACTATTTCGAAGACGACGCCCTGTGCCTGATCGAGTGGCCCGATAAAGGTGCAGGCTTTTTGCCAAAGCCTGACCTGACCATTACCATTAGCCCGCAAGACAGCGGGCGTTCGCTGAAAATTTTGTCCCAGGGGTCGCGCGGCGAGGCCTGGTGTGCCGCTTTGGCATTGGAATCCAATTAAATGATGGGGTTAGGTATGCGCTTTCGCGCGTTGGTGGCTGCCGCTGGACTGATATTGATGGCAGTAACCGTCAACGCTGTGGCCGATACGAAGGTCAACAGCGTGCGCCTGTGGCGCGCACCGGACAACACGCGGCTGGTCTTCGACCTGAGCGGCCCGGTGCAGCACAGCGTCTTCACCCTGACTGCACCGGATCGGCTGGTGATCGACATCAACGGCGCCACCCTTGGCGCGCCGTTGAATGTGCAGACCGCGAACACGCCGATTACCGCGATGCGCTCGGCCCAGCGCACGCCGACTGACCTGCGGGTAGTCATCGACCTGAAGAAAGCCGTCACCCCGAAAAGCTTCTCGCTGGCGCCTAACGCGCAGTACGGCAACCGTCTGGTGGTCGATCTGTTCGACAACGCGGCCGATGCGGCACCAGCGCCTGTGCCTGCTCCAACGCCGTCAGTGGCGACCATGCCTGCGGTGCCAGTCACGCCTTCCGAGCCGGCAATCAAGTTGCCGCCGGCCCCGCCTGGCAAACGCGACATTATTGTGGTTATCGACGCCGGGCACGGTGGTGAAGACCCGGGTGCGTCCGGCTCACGCGGCCAGCGTGAGAAAGACGTGGTGTTGCAGATCGCGCGCGAATTGCAGCGTCAGGTCAACGGCATGAAAGGTTTCCGCGCCGAACTGACGCGTACTGGCGACTATTTCATCCCGTTGCGCGGCCGTACCGAGATCGCCCGCAAGAAGGGCGCCGACCTGTTCGTCTCGATTCACGCCGACGCCGCGCCGTCTGCGGCAGCCTTCGGTGCTTCGGTATTTGCCCTGTCTGATCGCGGCGCCACGTCGGAGACCGCCCGTTGGCTGGCCGACAGCGAAAACCGTTCCGACTTGATCGGTGGTGCCGGCAACGTCAGCCTCGACGACAAGGATCGTATGCTCGCCGGCGTGTTGCTCGACCTGTCGATGACCGCGTCGCTGACCTCCAGTCTCAACGTCGGTCAGAAAGTCCTGACCAACATCGGTCGTGTGACACCGCTGCACAAGCAGCGCGTGGAACAGGCCGGGTTCATGGTGTTGAAGTCGCCGGACATCCCGTCGATCCTCGTCGAAACCGGGTTTATCTCCAACGCCAACGAAGCCAACAAGCTCTCGGCATCGAGCCACCAGCAGGCGCTGGCACGTTCGATCAGCAGTGGCGTGCGCCAGTTCTTCCAGCAGAACCCGCCACCGGGCACCTACATTGCCTGGCTGCGTGATTCCGGCAAGATCGCCCAAGGCCCGCGTGATCACCGTGTCGGCCCGGGTGAGACCCTGGCGATGATTGGTGTGCGCTATCAGGTGTCGCCGGCGACGCTGCGCAGCGCGAATAACCTGAAAAGCGATGAGCTGAAAGTCGGTCAGCACCTGACCATTCCTGGCACCGAACTGGCGTCCAAAGAATGAATCAGGTGTCGAACGCAGCCCGCATCGAATTGCTTAGCCCGCGGCTGGCGAACCAGATCGCCGCCGGTGAGGTAGTTGAGCGCCCGGCATCGGTGATCAAGGAACTGCTGGAAAACAGCCTTGATTCCGGTGCCAAGCGCATTGATGTCGATGTCGAGCAGGGTGGCGTCAAGCTACTGCGCGTTCGCGATGACGGCAGCGGCATTTCGGCTGATGACCTGCCGCTGGCATTGGCCCGTCACGCCACCAGCAAGATCCGCAATCTGGAAGATCTGGAACAGGTGATGAGCCTGGGCTTTCGTGGTGAGGCATTGGCGTCGATCAGTTCCGTGGCGCGTCTGACCCTGACTTCGCGCACTCGCGACGCCGATCAGGCCTGGCAGGTCGAAACCGAAGGTCGCGACATGGCACCCCGTGTTCAGCCGGCGGCGCATCCGGTCGGCACTTCGGTGGAAGTCCGCGACCTGTTCTTCAACACCCCGGCGCGGCGTAAATTCCTCAAGACTGAAAAAACCGAATTCGATCACCTGCAAGAAGTGATCAAGCGTCTGGCGCTGGCGCGTTTCGACGTGGCGTTTCACCTGCGTCATAACGGCAAGACCATCCTCAGCCTGCACGAGGCCCACGATGATGCGGCCCGCGCCCGCCGTGTGGCGGCAATCTGCGGTTCGGGTTTCCTTGAGCAGGCGCTGCCGATCGAGATCGAACGCAACGGTTTGCACCTGTGGGGCTGGGTCGGTTTGCCGACCTTCAACCGTAGCCAGGCGGATTTGCAGTATTTCTTTGTCAACGGCCGTGCGGTGCGCGACAAACTGGTCGCCCACGCGGTGCGTCAGGCCTATCGCGACGTGCTGTTCAACGGTCGACATCCGACGTTTGCGTTGTTTTTCGAGGTCGATCCGGCGGCGGTAGACGTCAACGTGCACCCGACCAAGCACGAAGTACGTTTTCGTGACGGGCGCATGGTGCACGACTTCCTCTACGGCACGCTGCACCGGGCATTGGGTGATGTGCGTCCGGAAGACCAGCTCGCCGGTTCCGTGACCACCGCCATAGTCCGTCCGACCGGCCTTGATGCCGGCGAATTCGGACCGCAAGGCGAAATGCGTCTGGCGGCCAATGCGTTGCTGGAGCAGCCGCAGGCGCAACCGGCATTCAATACCTCGTCAGGTGGCAGCGCTGGTGGCGCTTATCAGTATCAATACACGCCGCGTCCGCAATCCGCCGTGCCACCGGCCGCCGAGGCCCAAGCGGCGTATCGCGAGTTTTTCGCGCCGCTGCCCGAGGCCAATGCCAACGCGTTGCCGGCCGGTCAGGAAGACATTCCGCCGCTCGGTTATGCGCTGGCGCAGCTCAAGGGCATTTACATTCTGTCGGAGAACGCCCAGGGCCTGGTGCTGGTGGACATGCACGCCGCTCACGAGCGGATCATGTACGAACGCCTGAAGATCGCCATGGCCAGCGAAGGCCTGAGTGGCCAGCCGTTGCTGGTGCCGGAATCGTTGGCGGTCAGTCAGCGCGAGGCTGATTGCGCCGAAGAACACGCGGCGTGGTTCCAGCGTCTGGGCTTCGAACTGCAGCGTCTGGGCCCGGAAACACTGGCGATCCGCCAAATTCCCGCACTGCTCAAGCAGGCCGAGGCCAATCGCCTGGTCGGTGACGTGCTGTCGGATTTGATGGAGTACGGCACCAGCGACCGGATTCAGGCACACCTGAACGAACTGCTCGGCACCATGGCCTGCCACGGCGCAATCCGCGCCAACCGGCGCCTGGCCCTGCCGGAAATGAACGGCCTGCTGCGTGACATGGAAAACACCGAGCGCAGCGGTCTATGCATCCATTTACGAGCGACCTGGACACTATTGTTCCTGTTTGATTTGTTAAAACTTTTTATGCGGTGTCTTT
>NZ_JBIUVJ010000062.1:0-30637 GCF_044742875.1 Pseudomonas sp. NPDC087817 | reverse complement strand
AAACCGCTTGCCCGACAAACACCCCCACCTGGGCGCCCCGCAACGACCCCATCACACCACCACCACGAGTACCCACAGCCACAGACTCCACCACCACTTCCTTATCTCCGATAACCAAAAGATAGGGAACCTTGAGCAAAGTATGCTCGCGGATTTTAAAGCCGATCTTTTCATTTCTCAAGTCGGACTTGGCACGAAATCCGCTTTCGTTGAGAGTTTTTTCTACTTCTGCAACAAAATCTGCCTGTTTATCAGTGATATTCATGATCACCGCCTGGGTTGGCGCGAGCCACGCAGGGAATGCACCTTCGTAGTGCTCGATCAGAATCCCGACGAAACGCTCGAAGGAACCGAGGATCGCACGGTGCAACATCACTGGGTGTTTGCGGCTGTTGTCTTCGGAGACGTATTCAGCGCCCAAACGGACAGGCAGGTTAAAATCGAGCTGCAAGGTACCACATTGCCAGACGCGACCGAGGCAATCTTTCAGCGAAAATTCGATTTTCGGACCATAGAACGCGCCCTCACCCGGCTGCAGATCGTACGGCAGGCCCGCAGAATCAAGGGCTGCAGCCAGTGCGGCTTCAGCGCGATCCCACAGCTCGTCGGAACCGACGCGTTTTTCTGGACGAGTGGACAGCTTCATCTCGACATCGGTAAAGCCGAAGTCGCGATATACGTCCATGGTCAGCTTGATGAACGCAGCGGATTCGGCCTGCATCTGCTCTTCAGTACAGAAGATATGGGCGTCGTCCTGAGTGAACCCACGCACGCGCATGATGCCGTGCAGCGCGCCCGATGGCTCGTTACGGTGGCAGGCACCGAACTCGGCCAGACGCATCGGCAGCTCGCGGTAGCTCTTCAGGCCTTGGTTGAACACCTGCACATGGCAAGGACAGTTCATCGGCTTGATGGCGTAGTCGCGGCTTTCCGACTGCGTGGTAAACATGTTGTCGGCGTAGTTGGCCCAGTGCCCGGATTTCTCCCAAAGGCTGCGATCAACGACCTGCGGCGTCTTGATCTCAAGGTAGCCGTTGTCACGCTGCACCTTGCGCATGTATTGCTCGAGCACTTGGTACAGAGTCCAGCCGTTCGGGTGCCAGAAAACCATGCCCGGCGCTTCTTCCTGGGTATGGAACAGGCCCAGACGCTTGCCGATCTTGCGGTGATCGCGCTTTTCAGCTTCTTCGATGCGCTGGATGTAAGCCGCGAGCTGCTTCTTGTCTGCCCAAGCGGTGCCGTAAACGCGCTGCAACTGCTCGTTTTTGGCGTCGCCGCGCCAGTAGGCGCCCGACAGCTTGGTCAGCTTGAAGGATTTCAGGAAGCGCGTGTTCGGCACGTGCGGACCGCGGCACATATCGACGTATTCTTCGTGATAGTACAGGCCCATCGCCTGCTCGTTCGGCATGTCCTCGACCAGACGCAGCTTGTAGTCTTCGCCGCGGGCCTTGAACACTTCGATCACCTCGGCGCGCGGAGTGACCTTCTTGATGACGTCGTAATCTTTTTCGATCAGCTGCTGCATGCGCTGCTCGATGGCGGCCATGTCGTCCGGAGTGAAAGGACGCTCGAAGGCGATGTCGTAATAGAAGCCTTCGTCGATGACCGGCCCGATCACCATTTTGGCAGTCGGGTACAACTGCTTGACCGCATGGCCGACCAGGTGCGCGCAAGAGTGGCGAATGATCTCCAGCCCCTCTTCATCCTTTGGCGTGATGATTTGCAGCGTCGCGTCGCTGTCGATGATGTCGCTGGCGTCAACCAGCTTGCCATTGACCTTGCCGGCCACGGTGGCTTTGGCCAGGCCTGCACCAATGGATGCGGCGACCTCGGCTACGGAAACCGGGTGATCGAATGAACGTTGACTGCCGTCGGGAAGAGTAATCGCGGCCATGGCGCCTCCTCCCCTAGTGGTGACCCCTACCAAAGGTCACGTGGGTTGGGATGAGCCAGTACAAGATCCGATCCAGGCCATTCAATGACGAACGCCTGCCTTACAGCGGCAGGAGCCTTGCGGCCAACCGGAAAACCGAACCAGAGTGACTGGGATTCAAATCAGAATGTTCGCACGCTGACCGCAGCCGGGACGGAAAGTCATCCGGTGCCTGTAAACGCTTGAGCCCGGCATGCTAGCACAGATGAGCGGTCACTTATGCCTCTGTTTGAGCAGAAGGCAAATCGTCCGTTTTTATGCCAGAGTGCTGAACTTGAGAGGCCTTTACCCCCTCAGATAACAAGACATTGACCCACAAGGAGCATCCTCGCATGCGTCTGAACACCTTATTCGCCGTAGTCGCCCCTATTGTTCTGTTGATGCCGCTGGCCGCTCACGCTGATTGGCCGAAGGGCGAACGCGAGAAATACATGGCACAGTGCACCCAGGCGGCTACTCCACAAATCGGCGCCGCTGCTGCCAAATCTCACTGTGCCTGTGGTGCAGATGCCATCAAGTCTTATCCGGCCAGCGACATTCAGGCGTTGATGGACAACAAGGCTACGCCTGAATTGAAGCAGAAAGCGCTGGGCCAAATTGCCAAATGCAAAGCCAACACCCCGGCAAAAAAGTAAGTAAAAAGCACTTCTGACTCGGCTCAGCGCCCCTGAAAACGGCTGAATTTGAGCCTTTTCGGACGATTTATGCAGGTTTTACAGGTTTTTTTATTGTCTTTACTTTTCGCTAAAAGCCTTTGAAACCGGGGCTTTCAGCGTACAAAGGCAGCAAAGAAAACACGACTGATTGGCAAACAGCACGTCCGGGGGGCTACCAAAGCGAACATTTCGACTATGATACCCGGGTGTGCCCAGTTGGCCTGAGCAGCACAGTACTGAAAAATATATGTTTCTTGGAGATACACCATGTCTAATCGCCAAACCGGCACCGTTAAGTGGTTCAACGATGAAAAAGGCTTCGGCTTCATCACTCCTCAAGGTGGCGGTGACGACCTGTTCGTACACTTCAAAGCTATCGAATCCGACGGTTTCAAAAGCCTGAAAGAAGGCCAGACCGTCTCTTTCGTGGCTGAGAAAGGCCAAAAGGGTATGCAAGCTGCACAGGTTCGCCCAGAGTAATTTCTGAGCAGAACTAAAAAAAACCCCGTCCATGTGACGGGGTTTTTTATGCCTGAAACAAAAGCGCTCGGCGATCAGCCGCAGTTGACGCGGGTAACCACCAGAGCGTTATCGGTGTTCAGGTTCAAGCGATCGGAGCGGTATTCCAGGGTGATCATGTCATCGGGCTTGAGGAAGCGTGCGTTTTGCGCACCGGCTTTCGCTCGGGCCTGCTCCAATAGTGCGGGCGAAGCTTTCTTGCCAATGGCGAACTCCGCTGCCGTCGCTTCACAGCGGCTACCAGCTTCTGGCGCCACGGGATCCTTTGCCGACTCGCTGGAGGTCGTACTGCAACCGGCCAACATGGCAGCGGCCATAAGTGCACCCAGTGTCGCGAACTTCAAAGGCATGAAGCCTCCTTACTTTCAAATGATTAAGCTGAGATCGTGCGACCGCCAATGCGGCGTTTGGTTTCATGACAAATGCCATCCCCCTGCCCCACGACCGGAAAAACGCCGAGTTTGCCTGAGCAGCCCTCACCCCTTCATCAATCAATCGTGACTGGATATTAACGAGCTCAGTAGACGTCGATGTAGTCGTAAGGTGGATTCGGCCAGTTGTCTTTGAGCGCATTGAAAATCTGCATCACCCACACTTCGTCACTGGCCGCGACATTTCCCACATAGCCTGAACCCTTGGCCCAGGTTTCCAGACGAAACAACAGGCCATCAATGTCCTGACCGCCCGTCACGCCCGAAGAAATATACGCAATACCGCCCTTGGTCACGCGCAGTTGCGTGTGCTCATCATCGCTGGCCGACGCCAGCAATTGGCGTACGGCATCAAGCGTAAGGCCGTCAGGGGTATTCAAATCGATCTGCACAGCACGATCCTTGGATAAGCCGGAAAAGACCAAGTGTCGCATAGCGTTGTGCTCATGCCTAAGTCGCAGTGCCAAACGAGCGACAAAGTGGTTAACTCGTCCACCGACATTCCCGACCTTTCGAGCGCACTCATGAGCACCGTAAGCATCACCGCCGACATCAAAGTCCTGTGGCCGAAAGGGCACAGTTCATACAGCCCGGGCAGTTCGGAAGAGCTGGCATTGATCAGCATTGATCTGCTGGTCAAAACGATGGGAACACAAGGCGCGCAAACGTTTATAGCCCAAGTGTTCGAGAGGTATCAGCACGACCCAAAGGGCAAACCGGACACCGAGAGAGAGTAGCGACCCGCAGGCTGGCACCTGCGGGTCTTTGCCTTACTTCAGGCGTTTCAGGCGCTCAGTCAGCAGATCGAAGAAGCCTTGGGCATCACCATTCTCGACCCAGAATGCATTTTTCGGTTGTTTCAGGCCGTCGTACCAATCAACGACGGTCTGACCGAAAGTGATCCCTTCACGGCTATCAACAGCCACGTTAACCGAGCGACCGGTGAACAGTTCCGGCTTCAGCAGGTAAGCGATGACGGTAGCGTCATGCACCGGGCCGCCCGGGATGCCGTAATGCTCCATATCCCCTTTGATGTACTCGTTGAGAATGTCGCCGACAATCTTGCTCGCATTGTTGTTGAGCGCTGCAATCTGCTTGAGGCGCGCATCGCTGGTGAGAATCTTGTGGGTCACGTCCAGCGGCAGGTAGGTCAGCTTCACGCCGCTCTTGAGTACCACTTCAGCCGCTTGCGGATCGGCAAACAGGTTGAATTCAGCCACCGGGGTGATGTTGCCACCGTTGAAGTGCGCACCACCCATGATCACCACTTCCTTGATGCCCTGAACAATCTCGGGCTCCTGGATCAGCGCCAGCGCCAGGTTGGTCTGCGGACCGAGCATGGCGATGGTGATGCTGTGCGGCTTGGCTTTTTTCAGGGTGTCGATCAGGTAGTTGACCGCATTGCCTTCAGCCAGGCCTTTTTTCGGTTCATGCACGGTGACACCCGACAGGCCTTCCTTGCCATGGATGTTTTCGGCGTAGATCGGCGTACGCATCAGCGGTTTCGGCGCACCGGCGTACACCGGTACATCCTCGCGCCCTGCCCACTCGCGAGCCAGACGCGCATTACGCGACGTCTTGTCGAGGCGCACGTTGCCGGCCACGGTGGTCAGCGCACGAATATTCAGTTCGTCCGGCGAGGCCAGGGCGAACAGCAA
This sequence comes from Pseudomonas sp. NPDC087817, assembly GCF_044742875.1. NCBI lineage: Bacteria > Pseudomonadati > Pseudomonadota > Gammaproteobacteria > Pseudomonadales > Pseudomonadaceae > Pseudomonas > Pseudomonas sp. NPDC087817. Next base: position 25,440 of record NZ_JBIUVJ010000062.1, on the reverse strand, counting down.
GGCGACCACGTCGTCGGCACCCGGATCAGTGTCGATGATCAGGTCGATTTTTTCCGCCGCATGAGCGCCGGTTGCAGTTATCACGGACAAAAGCAGCAGACTCCGGACCAGTTGATGCAGTTTTTGAGCATAGCGTTGCATGGCGCATTCCTTGTGCAGATGAAATCGAAAATTAGAACGTAACCCCAGCGACCAGAACGATGTTGCAGTACGGCTGACATTCGCCTGTACGAACAATCGCTCGTGCCTGTCGGCTGAGAACCTTGAATTGGTCGTGACTGAGCAGATCGCGACGCCCCAGTGCGCCCTCTTCATTCAACGCCTCCAGCGTGGTGAGCGCCGTCGGCTGCTTATCGAAAATCTCTTTGGCCAACGCGTGGCTTTCCACCTGCATTTCGCTGAGCAGCACTTTCAACGTGGTGACGAAATCCGGGACGCCGTGGGTCAGCGCCAGATCAATCAATTCGACACCGGGCGGCACCGGCAACCCGGCGTCACCGATGACCACCATGTCGCCATGGCCCAGGGAGGCGATCAGCCGCGACAGCGCGACATTGAGCAGAGGAGTCTTTTTCATGCGAGTTTAAAGGCCTGTACGTCGGACATTGTTGGGATAGAAGGCTGCGCGCCAGCGCGAGTCACTGACAATGCAGCGGCAATCTGCCCGTAGCGAATCGCTTCAGCTTCGGACTTGCCAGCGGCCAGGGCAGCGCCAAAACCACCGACAAAGGTATCCCCTGCCGCCGTGGTATCGACGGCTTTCACTTTGGGGGCAGGAAAATGCTCGAAGCCTTTGCCGTTGGCGAACAATGAGCCCTCGGCGCCGAGGGTGATGATGACTTTGCCCGCACCCATCGCGATCAAGTGACTTGCAGCGCTTTCTGCGGTTTCCAGCGAATCGACCGGCAGGCCGCTCAATGCAGCGGCTTCGCTTTCATTGGGAATCAGATAATCGATGGCCGCGAACCAATCCGACGGCAACGGGCGGCTGGCTGGCGCGGGGTTGAGGATCACCGTCTTGCCCAGCGCACGTGCGCGCTTGAGCGCATGGCCCACCGTCGCATCCGGAATTTCAAGCTGACAGATGACAACATCGGCAGCCTGTAGCGCGGCGTCGAACCGGTCGATCACCGCCGGTGTCATCGCGCCGTTGGCTCCGGCGACAATCACGATGGCGTTCTGACTGTTGTCATCGACAACGATCAACGCCACGCCACTGGAATCCTCGACGACGCTCACCGCCTGGCAGTCAATCTGCTCAGCCAGCAAGGCATCACGCAATTGCACGCCATAGTCGTCATTGCCGACACAACCGACCATCGCCACTTGTGCACCCAGTCGCGCGGCAGCCACTGCCTGATTGGCACCCTTGCCACCGGACACGGTGGCGAAAGAGTGACCGATCAGCGTTTCACCGCCCCGGGGCAACCGTGGCGCCCGGGTCACCAGATCCATGTTCAGGCTGCCTATTACCACTACATTTGCTGGCATACATCATTACTCGTCAATTCGGTTTCAGCGATATTCGGTGAACACGCCGGACAGCGGCGCGGTCGACTCGCGCAGGACAATACTCGGGGTCACGATCCTTTGATCCGTGCCCAGAGTTGGAGTAGCAAGTCTTCGCAGCAGCACCTCGGCCGCCATTTCGCCCAACTGCAGGATTGACTGGCCGACGGTAGTGAGTGCCGGATAGACATAACGGCTCATCTGGATATCGTCGAAGCCGATCACCGACAGATCACTCGGCACCCGCACGTTACGCTCTGCCGCTGCACGCAGCACACCGATACCAATCATGTCGTTACCGGCGAAAATCGCGCTCGGCGGGTTGCTCTCGAGCAGGATCGCCGCGGCGTTGTAACCACCGGTACTGGTGAAATCACTTTCCAGCATGCGCGCCTGACGTATTTCTATGCCCGCCTCTTTCAGCGCCCGGCAATATCCGGCCTGACGCATCTGCGCCACGCTGGTGCCCGCCGGACCGCCGATCGTTGCAATATCGCGATGGCCAAGCTCCAGCAGATGGCGGGTGGCGAGATAGGCGCCGTATTCGTGGTCGATGCGTACCAGATCGGCATCCACGCCATCAAGGCCACGGTCGACAATCACCATGGGCGTCTTCACCCCGGCCAACCCTTGCGCCAAACCACTGTCACCGCCCGCCGAAGCGACGATCAACCCATCGATACGTTTTTCCAGCAACACGCGCAAATAGCTGCGTTGCTTTTCCGGGTTGTCATCGGAGTTGCAGAGGATCACGCAGTAGCCGTTACGCTCGCAGTAATCCTCGATGCCCCGCGCCAGTTCGGCGAAGTACGGGTTGAGGCTGTTGGGCACCAATAGGCCAATGGTTGCCGTGGTCTTGGCTTTCAACGAGCGCGCCACCGCACTCGGCACATAGTCAAGGCTCTTGATGGCCGCCTCGACTTTGCGCCGCACTTCCTGACTGACCGGCCGCGTGTTGTTCACCACATGCGACACGGTTGTGTAGGAAATTCCCGCGAGGGCCGCCACATCCTTGATCGTCGCCATGGCTCAGCCCCGCCGACTGGCGCGCTGGCTACGATAGGTATCGAGCACGACCGCGATGACAATCACTGCACCGGTGATGATACGTTTGGTCGGTTCGGTCGCACCGATTTGCGCCAGACCCGCGGCCAGAACGGAAATGATCAACACCCCAAAGAATGTGCTGATTACCGAACCGCGCCCGCCCATCAGGCTGGTCCCGCCGATCACCACAGCAGCAATCACTTGCAACTCCAGACCGGAGCCGGCGTTCGGGTCAGCCGCTTCCAGACGAGAAATCTGGAACAGCGCGGCGATACCGGCCAACAACCCCATCAGGCTGAACACCAGAATCTTGTAGGGCTTCGGATTGATCCCCGCCAGCCTTACCGCCTCTTCGTTGGTGCCGATGCCGATCAGGTAGCGACCAAACACGGTGCGAGTCAAAACCGCCTGGGCCATGAAGATCACCAGCAAGGCAATGATGAACGAAGGCGAGATGCCGAATGCGATCGGGTTCGACAGCCAGGCAAAAGAATCACCGATATAAGCCGTGCGCGAACCAGTCATCTGGTACGCCAGGCCGCGAGCCATTTCCAGCACGCCGAGGGACACGATGAACGATGGAATCCGCCAGGCAACGGTGATCGAACCAGTGACGGTGCCGGCCAGCGCCGCTACCGCCATGCCCAGCAGCGCCGACGGCAGAACACTCCAGCCCCAGCCGAGAATGGCGACACTGACCGTTGATGCCGCCAATGCCAGCACCGAGCCCACCGAAAGGTCGATGCCGCCGATGATCAGCACGAAGGTCATGCCGACTGCCAGCACCATCAGATCGGGAATCTGGTTGGCCAGGGTGCTGAAGGTGTTATAGGACAGAAAGTGGCTGCTCAAGATCGAGAACAGCGCGACCATCGCCAGCAAGGCACCGGCCAGCCCCAGATAAGTACCCAGCCCGTAAAAATTGCCACTACGTTTGCCGGCAGGAGATGCAGTTTTCATGGGAGATCCCTAGGCGCCGCTTCGTTGAGCAACGCATCACGTTTTTGGTAGCCGGCGAACGCGGCGGCAAGCAAATCATCCTGGGTCCAGCTGTCGCGCTCGAAGGTATCGATCAGACGACCTGCGGACAGCACGCCGATCCGGTCGCAGATCAGCATCAATTCACGCAGGTCACTGGAGACCACAACCAGCGCTTTGCCCTGGCGAGTCAATTCACCGAGCAAGGCATAAATGTCGAACTTGGCACCGACGTCGATGCCACGAGTCGGCTCATCGAACAGCAGCACCGAACAATCACGCTCCAGCCAACGGCCGATCACAACCTTTTGCTGGTTCCCCCCGGAAAGCTCTGACACCAACTGGGTCGGGCTCGAACTGCGGATGCGCATGGCATCGATCTGCCGTTGCGCCAAGGCGATCTCGTCGCCATTGTTGACGAAACCGCCACTGGAGATTTCCGGCATGTTGCCCAACGCGATGTTGGCGCTGATCGACTGACTGAGCAGCAAGCCTTCGCCCTTGCGGTCTTCGGTGATCAACGCGATGCCATTGCGTACCGCATCGACCGGCGAACGCACACTCACAACTTGTGCGGGCGAGCCCAACGATATCGTGCCGCTGTCGGCGACATCGGCACCGAAAATCAGCCGCAGCAATTCCGTGCGCCCTGCCCCGATCAGCCCGGAAATCCCGAAGATCTCTCCGGCGCGCACTTCGAACGAGACGTCGCGCACCTTGTCGGAACGCGTCAGACCCTTGACCGTCAACGCCGGGGCGCCAATCTTGCGCGGGCCCATGTCGATGTGTTCACCCAGTTCACGACCGACCATCAGCGTGACCAGTTGCTCGCTGTTGTAATTGGCCATCGGTTCGACGCAGACCAGGTTGCCGTCACGCAACACGGCAATGCGCTGGGCAACACGGGACAGCTCTTCCAGGCGGTGGGAAATGTAGATGATCGAGACGCCGCGCGCCCGCAAACGAGTGATCTGCTCAAAGAGCATTTCAACTTCACGCGCCGTCAGCATCGCGGTGGGTTCGTCGAGAATCAGCACATGGCAATCGCCGATCAGGTTCCGGGCGATTTCGACCATCTGCTGATGCCCGATACCCAGCTCGCCGACCAACGTATCCGGATCGATCGCGTCGAGGCCGACTTGCGCCATGGCTTCGATAGCGGCTTTACGCAACTGCTTGCGGCTGATCCAGCCACCATTGCTTGGCAGATTATCGAGAAACAGATTCTCCGCCACCGACAGCGTCGGCAACAGATTGAGTTCTTGCATGACCATGCGTACGCCAAGGTCTTCTGCCTGGGTACGACTGCCCGGGCGATATTCTTTGCCCTGAAACTGCATATGGCCCGTGGTCGGAGTGACCAGACCGCCAATGATCTTCGAAAGCGTGCTTTTACCGGCGCCATTCTCGCCAGTGAGCGCCAGCACTTCACCGCGCATCAGCGTCAAATCGATGCCGGTGAGCACCGGTTGCGCATAGGTCTTACCGATACCGCTGACCGAGAGGACAGCGTTCGGGGCGGAAACTGACATAAAAATCTCCATGCGCTCGCCCGGACGGACGAGCGCCGTTGTGTCGCCAGAGGACTTACTTGGTGACCAGCTCGACCGGCGTTTCGATCACGCCATTGGCACCGCTGTCGACTTTCTCGCCCTTGATGATTTTCAGCGCGGTCTCGATGCCGAACACGGCTTGTTTGGCGGCATATTGGTCGGCAGTCGCCAGTACGCGACCATCCTTCAACATTGGCTTGATGGCATTGATGTTGTCGTAACCGACCACCTGCACCTGGCCTGCCTTGCCGGCGGCGCGTACGGCGGAAACGGCACCGACGGCCATGCTGTCGTTACCCGCCAGCAACGCTTTGACTTGCGGATATTCGCTGAGAATCGAAGCAGCAACCTTGTTGCCCTTGTCGATTTCCCAGTCGCCGGACTGCAGGGAAACAACCTTGATTTGCGCGGCGTCCATCGCATCCTTGAAACCGGCGGTACGCTGCTGGGCGTTGGTCGTGGTCGACACGCCTTCAATGATGCCGACTTCGTCACCGGCCTTGAGCTGTTTGGCCAGGTATTCACCGACCAGACGCGCACCTTTGCGGTTGTCCGGACCTACGAATGGCACGCTGATGTTTTTGCTTTTGACGATTGCCGGATCAAGCTGGTTGTCGATGTTGATCACGGTGATACCGGCGTCGACTGCTTTCTTGATCACCGGCACCATGGCCTTGGAATCGGAAGGCGCGATGACCAGCGCATTGACCTTGGCCAGAATCATTTGCTCGACGATGCGGGTCTGGCCGGCGGTGTCGGTTTCATCCTTGATGCCGTTGGAGATCAGGTCGAAATCGGCGGAGTGTTCTTTCTGGTAGGCCTTGGCGCCGTCCTCCATGGTCAGGAAGAATTCGTTGGCCAGAGATTTCATGACCAGTGCGACTTTGGGTTTTTCAGGGGATTCGGCGAACGCCGAAGAGACAGGCAGTGCAGCGGCTGTGGCAGCCAGCATAGCGACAGCAAGAAGACGTCCAGCAAATGGCAGCTTCATGGGTTCACTCCGATCTTATGATTATTGTGAGCAACGCTTGCGCTGGCGTAATCGACATTACGTTGCCGATGACAGAATGCCCCGACGAACGTCGCGCAAACGTTTGCGTAGACCGAACTATGCGAATCCCGCCGACATTTGTCAACAATCAGAAATCGTCATCTATTGTAGGGCGAATCTGCTGATCCGCCCGGTCGCTGTTTATGCCGTGGTGCTGACCAGGTTACCGCTGGTGGAACCCTTGGACATCTCTTTCAGCAGCGCCGCCGATACTTCCATCATTGCGCCGCTGGTTTGCGCGATCTGCCCCTGAATGGACATGACTGCCTGCGACTTGGCCTCTGGCGTCGGATAGCTCGCAGCCTGCGCGGCAGCGAGTTGCTGTTGCTGCTCCTGCATTTGCTTCTGCAATTCCTGCATGCGTTTGAGCAGCATCTTGACGGTAATGCTGAGATTATCGCTGCTTTCAGTCTTGCTCGCTTCCTGCGCGGGACCACCGGTTCTGACCTGATTACTGCTTTCTTCCTCGGTGCCCAGCGCCTCGGCGGAGGCATCCGCTTCGGCTTCATTTATTGCATTGATCGTCGCTGCGGTCTTACCACCAATGGTGACAGCACCGGGATTTGCTATACCAATCGTCAGTGACATGTGAACTCCCTAGAGTTTAGTTTCCTTTATCACCCATCGGCCTGCGCTAAGGATTCTTTAGCAGGAATTCCACAACCGGCAACCCGATCTATTCGCCAGGGGCAGTAGTCCTTTTCGGTGAGCCGAACGCGAAAGCGACCATTGTTCGGAAATCCGGATAAACGATTCATCAGGAACCTCACCGAGTCATAAAATCTTGATGTAAATCATCAGCTTAAACATTTCTCTAACGCAAAGTACGGCTGGTACAGATCCTGCTCCCTTCACCGCACCCCGCGCACCCAGATCGGCACGGGGCGCATCTAGATGAACCTGCATCAGCACCGTCTCACTACTAGAGAGAAAAATAATGACATCTGCTTTGAAAAACTTCGTTCCGGGCGCTTTGGCCCTCCTTTTACTCCTGCCTACTGCCCTTCAGGCAAAAGAAGTCGAGTCCCAGACCAAACTGGCCAACGTCGTGGTGCTCGCCACGGGTGGCACCATCGCCGGAGCTGGCGCCAGTGCCGCCAACAGCGCCACTTATCAAGCTGCCAAGGTCGGCGTGGAACAACTGATCGCCGGCATTCCCGAGTTGAGCAAACTGGCCAATGTGCGTGGCGAACAAGTCATGCAGATCGCCTCGGAAAGCATCACCAACGACAATCTGCTGCAACTGGGCCGTCGCGTTGCCGAACTGGCCGACAGCAAAGACGTTGACGGCATCGTCATCACCCACGGTACCGACACCCTGGAAGAAACCGCTTACTTCCTGAACCTCGTTGAGAAGACCGACAAGCCAATCATCGTTGTCGGCTCCATGCGTCCAGGCACTGCGATGTCGGCTGACGGCATGCTCAACCTGTACAACGCCGTGGCCGTGGCCAGCAGCAAAGAAGCACGCGGCAAAGGCGTACTGGTGACCATGAACGATGAAATCCAGTCCGGTCGCGACGTCAGCAAAATGATCAACATCAAGACCGAGGCGTTCAAGAGCGCCTGGGGCCCACTAGGCATGGTGGTTGAAGGCAAGTCCTACTGGTTCCGCTTGCCAGCCAAGCGTCACACCATGGACTCGGAATTCGACATCAAAAACATCAAGAGCCTTCCTGACGTAGAAATCGCCTATTCCTACGGCAACGTAAGCGATACCGCCTACAAGGCACTCGCCCAGTCCGGCGCCAAAGCCATCATCCACGCCGGCACCGGCAACGGTTCGGTGTCGTCCCGCGTGGTTCCGGCCCTGCAGGCCCTGCGCAAGGATGGCGTGCAGATCATCCGCTCGTCTCACGTCAACGCTGGCGGTTTCGTTCTGCGTAACGCCGAACAGCCTGACGACAAGTACGACTGGGTTGTCGCTCACGACCTGAACCCACAAAAAGCCCGCATTCTGGCGATGGTCGCTTTGACCAAAACCAACGACAGCAAAGAGCTGCAACGGATGTTCTGGGAATACTGATTGACCTCCGCCCGACCAATCCCGGTCGGGCACCCTTCGCTCCATTCACCTGCCTGGTAAATGGAGCGTCGCCTACAGCACGCAAGCATTTCCCCTACAAAAAAATCGACACACCTCACACCAAAATCGGAAAACCGCTGTCAGAGGATTTTCTTGAATTTTAAGCAGTTGCGAAATTACTTACAGTTAAATACTGTATGCACGTACAGCTTAATAAGGATAACCTCGTGGCCACCTCCCCTGATGCTCCTGACGCTTATGAACGCATGGGTATGCGCGTTCAAAAAATCATCAATTCCCCCACAGCGCAAAAATCCAAAGCCGCATTGATCTTCCGCTTGCCGGACGAACCAATGGATGAGTGGGAGCGCCTGCTCGAGGAAATCGACGAGAACGACAACGTCACCCTCGCCTATCGCGACGATGGCGGCGTGCAGATTTTTTGGGTTGTGCCGAAGGAAGATTGATTCAATGATTGTCCGCTGTTTTGCTTTGCTGCTGCTGTTCATCGCCATGGGCGCCCAGGCCGGTGCGCCCCGCACATTTTCAGAAGCCAAGAAGGTCGCGTGGAAGCTGTATGCACCGCAGTCCACCGAGTTTTATTGCGGGTGTAAGTACACCGGCAACAAAGTTGATCTGAAGGCGTGCGGTTACGTACCGCGCAAAAATGCCAAGCGTGCGTCACGCATCGAGTGGGAACACATCGTGCCGGCCTGGCAGTTCGGCCACCAGCGCCAATGCTGGCAGGAAGGCGGACGCAAGAACTGCACCCGTTATGATCCGACTTATCAAAAGGCAGAAGCCGACCTGCATAACCTGGTACCAAGTATTGGCGAGGTCAACGGCGACCGCAGCAACTTCAGCTACGGCTGGTTGCCGGTGCAATCCGGTCAGTACGGCTCGTGCCTGACCCAGGTCGACTTCAAGGCCAAGAAGGTCATGCCCCGCCCTTCGATTCGCGGCATGATCGCCCGCACCTATTTCTACATGAGCAAGCAGTACGGCTTGCGCCTGTCGAAACAGGATCGGCAATTGTACGAAGCGTGGGACAAAACTTATCCGGTGCAAGACTGGGAACGCCAGCGCAATCAGAGCGTGGCGTGCGTGATGGGGCGCGGCAATGAGTTTGTCGGCCCGGTGAACATGAAAGCCTGCGGCTGATCGCAGCGTGAAAAAAAGGCCTCGAATGTTATGTTCGAGGCCTTTTTTGTGGCTAGCTTCCAGACTTGTTGTAACGCCAATACCCCATCAGATTGAGCGACTCGCGAGGAATGCCGCACTCCTTGATCAGGTATTTGCGCAAGCTCATGACTGCCGCACTTTCACCGGCGACCCATCCGTAAAATCCTTCAGGGGCGCTAGCGGCAATTTCCCAGAGAATATCCTTGTCGATATCGACATCGGCCAACTCGACTGCACGTCCCTCTGACGACGCATGAACGGGCAGCGTTGCCCCGCGCACCGCTTCAACCATCAGCGCTCCCGCGACGGCTTCACTCGCTTGATCACGGATCAGCCATCGCACTGACAGTCCCGGCCAGTCAGGAACGGCGAGCATGTCCTGCGCGCTATCCACCTCAAAGAATGCCTGGACTTGAGGCGGCTTATTGAGCGCCGCCAACTCATCGAGAATACCCATGGCCGCCGGCAGCGCGGTGGCGTCGGCGACGAGCAGAACCTGTTTGAGAATTTGTGGCGGCTTCCATTCGAATCCACCGGCATCCTGCGCCGAGAAATGACTGTCGGGCGCAAGGATCTGCATCGACTCACCGGGTTGAGCCCGTAGCGCCCAACGCGATGCCGGGCCGTTCTCGCCATGCAGGACGAAATCGATATCTACCTCGCCTTGCTCAGCGCGCAGGTGACGGATTGTGTAGGTGCGCATCGCTGGACGTCGATCCGCCAGCATCGCCCGGAAGCGAGCGAACCAACCTTCATCTTGAGAAAGCCGTGATGGCGCCCCGTCGGCGGCAGGGAAAAACAGCTTCACCCTTTGATCCGGCGCCCAAGTCGCCATTTCATTGACCGACGGGCCGCAAAGGGTGATCCGCATCATATGCGGGCTCAACTGCGCTTTACGATGCAAGGTGACATCGAACAACTTGTAGGGATTGGCGGAGGCCATGGGGAGCTCCTTCTGGAAATCATCAGCGACTTGAATAGGAACGAATCGCAGTTGACAACCTTTAGGCAGCTCCACCAAATGAATCGTTTACGGCGTGAGCGGATGCTCAACCAACACGGATTCAACATTCTGCTTTTTGGCCTTAACCAGTGCAGCATCCACTTGCACTTTGCGAGCTTCAGCCTCGGCCTGGGAATTGAACGGTCCAATCAGAATCCGCGTTTTGCCGCTGCCATCCTTGATGACCGTCGGAACGAAAGCATGCTCGATCAACCAGCCGCTCAGGTCACTGACGGCTTGAGGGGTTTCACCGCGCACCTCAAGGTCCCATTGAGGGGCGGCGGCAACCGCAGGAGCGCTCGCGACTGTCGTTTTCGGTTTCTGCGCGTCTACACTCTTGCCTTCACCACATCCTGCCAATGCCAGTGCCGCGACCATCCAGACCAATTTGCGCACAACGCTTTCCTCGAAAATCTCAAAGCGGCGATCTTATCATTCATAAATACTTCGTGAGCCCCGCAAAATGGGCACAAAACAACGAGATTGATGATTGCAGCCTCTGTATAGTTACGCCCTGGGAATTAATGCCGCATCTGCGCGTCAGAAAGAGGCACCCAAACCGTGAGACTTCGCACTAATCTATACGTACCACCGACCTCTGCACTGTCTGAATCAGGTGCCCTACAAAGCAATCAAGGAGAAGACCATGCTGATACTCACCCGCAAAGTCGGTGAAAGCATAAACATTGGTGATGACATCACCATCACCATTCTGGGCGTTAGCGGCCAGCAAGTACGAATCGGCATCAACGCTCCGAAAAACGTTGCCGTGCATCGTGAAGAGATTTACCAGCGCATTCAGGCTGGCCTGACCGCCCCGGACAAGCCACAAACTCCCTGAGCCGCCCCGCAGTCAGTAGCCAGTTCGTTTGCCTCGTGTAATGACTGGCTAGAGATACACGCGCCGTATTGCCATCCGCTCCCCACTCTGTTGGGCACGGCGCCTGACACGCGACCTCCTTCCCTTTCAACGCTTTACCGCATCCCTATCCTTCGTTGCCGAGCGATATTACCCGCCATTTTTAGGGCTGGCTGTCGGACGTTTCCGATAGAGCGCAGAGAATTCGCCTTCCTAGCCGAATGTCACGCCACGCGCCATGCCGGTGGCGGCAATCACCATCAGCATTAGCAGCAACGCCTCGACATGACTGATTCGCGCGTACAACTTTGCACGCCCGGTATTCAGTGCCGCACCGCGTGCAGATGCGATCCGCCATCTGACCAGCGTGACCATCGGAGCGAGTTCAATCAGCAGAATGAGCACCAACAGCGTCATCTTCAGATGAAACAGCGGCTGATGAAGGTAATAGTCAGCGCCCTTCTCATACCCGCCAAATGCGCGCATCCCGCCCGTCACCAGCAGGATCAATGCAGAAATGCCCCATAAGTTATCGGCAAGCAACACTCTCCCGGCCTCTCCAGTACCGGCCGCCAGGCGGCGGAACGCTGTACCGCGCGTAAGCACCGCCCAAAAACCCAAGGCAAAAGCCAATAGATGAATTGCCGCTAGAAACCAGTGAACCAGCATCGACAAACCCCTTTGGAAAGAGTTGAAAATCGGCCAGTCAGTAGTAGTCGAAAAAGCAAGGATTTGCCCGCGCAGGATCGGCGGATGAAAGACAGGCACTGCGACAGCCAAATCGCAGGCAAAAAAAATCCCAAGCAGCTGATGGAAGCTTGGGATTTAAAAATGCATAAACCGTGGTGGTGAACGCGGGGCGGATGTTACTGATTTATCCCGCATGTAACAACATTTTTTCGATAACCGGCCAGTTAGTAACACGCGTAAGCCATTCAATATCCACACTTTTTTCAAGGATGCTGGCGACGGACGGTGACTCTCCGCCTGAAAACCAAAGCCATCACCACAGCAATGATTGACCATGATCTCCCCCCACTGGATCATTCGCACGCAAAACCAGCAAGGATCGCAAAGCAATGCAACATCCCCACCATGGACGACGCTCCCTCTCGGCAATCTCCCCACCAAAAACTCCGCAGGGACTCCTCCTCAACATGAGCAGCGTGAGCACTTGGCTCTTCATCGGTTTCTTATGCTGTGCAAGTTTTCATGTAAACGCTGCAGAGGTGCCAATCAAAGAGGGGATGTCATTTACAAGCGCCAGAAACGCCCTGATTCAAAACGGCTGGAAACCGAACCCAACCGACATAGAAAAGATCGGGGTCGAAAATATTCTCATAAGAAAAGGCTTCATCGAAATTGAATCCTGCACGATGGGCATTCAGTTCTGCAGTTTCTACTATTTAAAAGACCAAACCTGTCTCGGCGTCGCAACAGTGGGCGAAGAGATTAAAGACATGAAGATCTACTCATGGAATTTCGAATGCCCCGAAAGAGAGTAAGGGTGCGGAAAGTGAGATCCTTCCCTTGCGCCTGCATTTTGCTTTATTTCTCCAGTGCCATTGCCTGCGCTACAGAGATACCCATCAGAGAAGGTATGCCGTTTTTATCGGCGCGAAGTGCATTGATCAAGAACGGCTGGAGGCCGGATGCACTCATTCAGAGGCAGCCTGTCGGCACTGCGGTAGAACTTCTGAATATGGGCATCACGGAAGTCGAGCGATGCACCCAGGGCGTGCAGTACTGCCAATTCCATTACAGGAAAAACCAGGAATGCCTGGGCATCACGACTATTGGCGAGGAGGCAGAGGACCTTGTTATTGATGCCTGGAATTTCAGCTGCCCATGATTCATCAAGTGCATGGACGCGCATTGAGCCCCATCGAGAACCGCTCGCTGATTTCCACAATTCGTCAATTTGGCGAGCTCTGCCGTAGCACAATTCATGCGCCCATTGATGAACATACGTTCATCGAAATCATCGTTATATGCGTCTAGTCTGCGGGTTCCGACATAGTGACTACAGGAGTAACCCACCATGTTCTCGCACGAAAGCATCCCGCTGATCACCATTTTCATCATCATGCTACTGGGCGTGCTTGCAGCCTTTCTACACCCACTGCACGCCCTTCATAGTTGGGTGCAGAGACGCAAAGAAAGATCCTCCGCCCAGATTGTGAAAAAGCTGGATTCGCGCCGAAGTTAATTTAACGAGCCCGGCGCAGAGCCGGGCTTCGCCGCTGATTGACTGTGGCTGGCCTTTGGAGCCTTAACACTGCCATAAAGCTTTGGTGGAGATGCGGACGAGAAAGTGACGATGTGCTACCAAGGGGGACACGACGCCAAGACGATCGACTAGGTTGAGGTCAGCGCCGAACTGCCGTTCTGAGGCGGGGTTTTGCAAAAGCTTTGCAAATCACAGACAACAAAAAAGGGCCCACCTCTCGGTGAGCCCTTCTAGACCGCCCAGCAGAGCGGATTTTGTTTGGTAGGCGCGATTGGACTCGAACCAACGACCCCCACCATGTCAAGGTGGTGCTCTAACCAACTGAGCTACGTGCCTGCTGTGAGGCGGCATTCTACGGAATTCCGGAGGGGTGTCAACACCTTTTTTTCACCTAACCCTATGAATATGCAAAATATTTAATTTCGGGCCAGCGAAGAAGATTTTTCCGGTGGCTGGCGGAGGTTTTTCAACTCGGGTAGGATCGGCGCACTCGTAAAATATATTAAACAGAGGCTGCAGGATGGCGAACACCCCCTACCCAGAGTCTTACTACGCGGCGTCGGCCAACGCCGTACCGCCACGTCCGGCCTTGCAGGATGATGTGGAGACGGATGTCTGTGTGATTGGCGCCGGGTATACCGGGCTGTCCTCTGCGCTGTTTCTGCTGGAGAACGGTTTTCGCGTGACCGTGCTGGAAGCGGCCAAGGTCGGCTTCGGTGCATCGGGTCGCAATGGCGGTCAGATCGTCAACAGCTATAGCCGCGATATCGATGTGATCGAGCGCAGCGTCGGCCCGAAGCAAGCGCAACTGCTCGGACAGATGGCTTTTGAAGGCGGCCGGATCATTCGTGAGCGTGTGGCCAAGTACAACATCCAGTGCGATCTGAAGGATGGCGGCGTTTTCGCCGCCATCACGGCCAAGCAGATGGGTCACCTGGAGTCGCAGAAACGCCTGTGGGAGCGCTTCGGTCATACGCAGCTTGAATTGCTCGACCAACGCCGCATTCGCGAAGTCGTGGCGTGCGATCAGTACGTCGGCGGCATGCTCGACATGAGCGGCGGGCATATTCATCCGCTGAACCTGGCGCTTGGCGAAGCGGCGGCGGTTGAATCCCTCGGCGGCACTATCTATGAGCAATCGCCTGCCGTGCGCATTGAGCGCGGGGCCAATCCGGTGGTGCACACGCCACAAGGCAAGGTCAGGGCCAGGTTCATCATCGTCGCCGGCAACGCCTACCTGGGCAATCTGGTGCCGGAACTGGCGGCCAAATCGATGCCGTGCGGCACGCAGGTGATCACCACCGAACCGCTGGGTGATGAGTTGGCCAAGACGTTGCTGCCGCAGGATTATTGCGTCGAAGACTGCAATTACCTGCTGGACTACTACCGTCTGACGGGCGACAAGCGTCTGATCTTCGGCGGCGGCGTGGTGTATGGCGCGCGGGATCCGGCAAACATCGAAGCGATCATCCGCCCGAAAATGCTCAAGGCGTTTCCGCAGTTGAAGGATGTGAAGATTGATTACGCCTGGACCGGAAATTTCCTGCTGACGCTGTCGCGTTTGCCACAGGTTGGACGGCTGGGCGACAACATCTATTACTCGCAAGGTTGCAGTGGTCACGGTGTGACGTACACGCATCTGGCTGGCAAGGTGTTGGCCGAGGCATTGCGCGGGCAGGCTGAGCGCTTTGATGCGTTTGCTGATTTACCGCATTACCCGTTCCCGGGTGGACAGATGTTGCGGACGCCGTTTGCCGCGCTGGGGGCCTGGTATTACGGGTTGCGGGATAAACTCGGTTTCTGACTGACAGTGAAACAACTGTGGCGAGGGGATTTATCTCCGATGGGTCGCGCAGCGCCCCCTTAAAGAAGGGACTGCTGCGCAGTCCATCGGGGATAAATCCCCTCGCCACAAGTAGATATATACGCCCGTATCAGAGTTGGTCCCGGGCAATCCCGCTACGAATCCGCAGGATGTCGGCCAGCACCGCCAAGGCGATTTCAGCAGGCGTTTTGCTGCCAAGGTTCAGTCCGATCGGCGCATGAATCCGCGCCAGCTCGCCCTCCCCCAGACCACCAATCCGCCGCAGACGCTCGAAGCGCTTCTGCGATGTTTGCTGTGAGCCCATCACGCCAATGTAGAACGCTTCGGTACGCACCGCCTCCATCATCGCCAGATCGTCGATGCGCGGATCGTGGGTCAGCGCCACCACCGCCGTGTCGCGATGGCAGCCACCGTCGGCAATAAATACCGAAGGCAATTGCCGACGCACCTCCACGCCATTGAGCACCACACCTTCGAGCACCTCATCGCGCGGATCGCAGAGAATCACCTCAAACCCAAGCCCGACCGCAAACTCGGCACACGCCTGCGCCACACTGGAGTACCCGGCGAGCAACAAGCGTTGCGCCGCACCGACACGAATGCGCACCCGATCGATCTCACGTTCGATGCGCGCCCCCTGCTCACGATCAGTGAACAGACTGCGCGCACCACTGGCCAGATCAACCTCACGGATCAAGCGACGCTGCCCCTGCAGCGACGACTCCAGCTCACGCAGATGCGCCTGAACATCACAATCAGCGTCAAATTTCTCAACCAGCACATCGAGGATGCCGCCACAGGGCAGGCTGACCCGCGAGCGCGGATCATCGCCTTCCCCATAACGCACGACGTTGACCGCATCGAGAAACGCACCTTCGGCAACGCGCTCGAGAAAATCTTCCTCGACGCAACCACCCGACAGCGACCCGATCCACTGGCCGCCGTCGTTCACCGCCAGCAGCGAACCCGGCGCACGCGGCGCCGAGCCGTAGGTGGTCAGCACAGTGCAGAGCCAGATGCGCTGCCCCGCCACCGACCACTCCAACGCCCGTCGCACAACCTGTAGATCGAGATGCTGCATGTCAGTGCGCCTTGTGCTCGATGGACGGTGCGTCAGCCTGCAACTTTTGCACCTCGCTCACCGCCAACTCGGCAGACTGGCCACCCCACCCCTGACGCAGGTAGTTGAGCAGATCTGTCAGCTGTTCAGGACTGAGCTTGTCGGCGAAACCCGGCATTGGTTGCATGTGCTCGAACCCTGCGAACTTCTGTTCGCCGATACCGTCCTCGATCACCCGCAGCAGGTTGCGCGGATCTTCCAGGCGCAGCGTGGTGTTGCCGCGCATGGCCACTGCGATGTGCGGTTTGCCTTCGCCACCAGCGGCGTGACAACCGGCGCAGACGTTCAAGTATTCCTGACGGCCGCGCTGGGCACTCGCGCTGAGCTTGTCCACGGGCACTTCGACGAGTTCTTTGGCTGCCGGCGGTTTATCGCCGAGCAGGAAAGTCGCCATCGCTGCCAGATCGGTATCGTTCAGGCCCTGAGTGCTGTTGTGGAACACCGGGAACATCTCGTTGAACATCGTCCCCTGCGCACTCATGCCGTGCTTGAGGAACGTGCTCAGATCCTGCTCATTCCAGCCGCGAGCGGCCAGATCGGTGGCCAGAAGGCTTGGTGCCAGATAACCATTGAGAATGCCGCCAGTGAGGCGTTTATCCAACTGCATCGCGCCCGGCAGGCCGCGTGGCGTGTGGCATTCACCGCAGTGGCCGAGGACTTCGACCATGTACTGGCCGCGTTTCCAGGCTTCACTTTTGCCTTCCGCCGGCTCCAGTTTCAACGCTTTGCCGTACATGATGTTCCAGCCGATCAGGCCCGGACGCACGTTGAACGGAAAGCTCAGGCTGGTGACCGGGGCTGGGCGCTCGATAGGCTCGATGGTTTTCAGGTACGCATGGATCGCATCCGAATCTGCACGCGGCATCAGGTGATACGAGGTATACGGCATCGCCGGATAGAGGTTCGCGCCATCGCGACGCTTGCCTTCGGTCAGCGCAGCGAAGAACTCGTCATCGTTATACAAACCGATACCGTGTTCTTTGCTCGGGGTGATGTTGGTGCCGTAGATCGTGCCGAACGGCGACACGATCGGCAGACCACCCGCAAATGGCGCACCACCCGGAGCGGTATGGCAAGCCATGCAGTCAGCCGCGCGAGCGAGATACTCGCCGCGCTTGACCTGATCATCAGCGTGAGCAAATACCACCGGCGCAGCCAGCCCTACCGCCAGGGTCAGGCGGGTCAGTAATAGCTTCATGCTTAACCCTCCTTGACCAGGCCGAGATCGGTCAGCACGTTGCGGGTGGCGTTGTAGTAACGCACGTACCCGGTGCAACGGCAGACGTGGTGGCCGAGGCTGTCCTCGATGACTTGTTCCAGTTTGCTTTTGACGATCGGCTGGCGTTGCAGCTTTTCCACCAGCACGGTCGCGGCGTTGACGAAGCCCGGCGCGCAGTAGCTGCACTGGAAAGCGAATTCGTCGACGAAGCGTTGCTGGATCGGGTTCAGCTCGGTGACCTGGCCCTGCTCATCGCGGCTTGCATGACCTTCGATGGTGCGGACTTTCTTGCCTTCGAAGTAATGCGCGCCGGTGATGCAGGTGCGCACTTCTTCGCTGGTGCCGTCAGGGTTATCGACGATCACCACACAGGCGTGGCAGATGCCCTGGCCGCAGCCCAGGCGCGAACCGGTGAGGTTCTTGTATTCGTGCAGGTAGTCGATCATCGGCAGGTCATCAGGGATGTCCACCGGGCCGACGGATTGACCATTGAGGGTCAGTTGAAGCGGACGGTTAGCCATTGAGGGCCTCCTTGATGCGCGTAGCAGTGATAGGCAGATCGCGAACACGTTTACCGATGGCGTGCGCCACGGCGTTACCGATGGCACCGACGATCGGGATCATCACCACTTCGGCGATGCCTTTGGACGGGTCGCTTGGCGACAGCGCCGGGAGAATCTCCGACGTCTGTTTCCACACCGCAACGTGGCGCGCCATCGGCAGGCGATAACGGTTGAAGTTCCAGTCACCCTCCCCCGGCCCGCCTTCGTACAGCGGCATTTCTTCCATCAAGGCGTGACCGATGCCCATGGCGATACCGCCTTCCATCTGACCCTTGACCAGCTCTTCGACCAGCACACGGCCGCACTCGACCCACGAATGGTGGTTGAGCACTTCGACTTCCGCCGAGCCCTTGTTGACCTTCAGTTCGACCAGCGTCGCGACCGGGCTGTAGTAAGTCACGGCAGCGTTGTTCAGCTGAGTGGCTGGATAGCTGATGTTCTGGCGATCGAGCAGGTGGAAACCGGCAGTGCTCATCAGCGCTTGCTTGGCTTTTGGTGCGCCATCGCCGTACTTCACCGCCAGACCGTCGAGCGGCAGACGCTCTTTCACGCCGTCGATGCTGTATTCGGCCTCAGCCCAGCTCCAACGGTTGAAACCGTGCACCGTGGCAGCGGTGACCAGACCGCGCTCGTGAGCACGCTTGGCCAATTCTTCGAAACTCAGCGGCTGCATGCCGTTGGCGGTGAGTTTGCCGTCGACCCAATGCGCATCTTCGCGACGTACCACGTAAGGATTGGCCTGGCCACCGAACGGACCCTGACGCCAGATCTCCAGCGCCGCCGGCCACAAGCCGTGGTTGAACAACACACGCGCCGCTTCACGGGTGGCGTGGCTGAAGTAGTACGCCGAGTTGGTCGCCGACGAGGCCGAAGCCAATTTGCCGACCCAGCGCGGGTTGCGCAGCAGGTTGTCCTGTTCGGCCTGAGTCATGATGTAAGGGTTGCCGCTGGTGATCAGCTGCATTTCCTTCCATTCGGTTTCGCCGGTCTTCACTTCGTGCGCCGGGTTGCCGAGAAAATCGGCGACCACCAAGGCTTGCGAAGTGGACATGCCGGTGCCGATCTCGATACCGATGTGGCGCAGGCTGATGCGACCTTCAGCGGTGAACTCGATGCTGGCCATCGGCGCTTCCGAACCGGTGCCGAAGTCTTTCTGGCAGATGGCAAAACCGACGCCATACCAGTTGTCCGGATCAGCGGCTTCGCGTTGTTTCTTGATCGCGTCGCGGTTCTTCCAGACTTCATGCACCGAGGCTTTGTCGAGGATTTCGTGCAGGCGCAGCGCACCGGCCGGGATCGCGCCCTGAGTGTTTTTCATGCCGGAACGCAGGGCGTTCTTGCGGCGCAGATCGATCGCGTCAACACCCAGACGATTGGCGATTTCGTCGACCATCATTTCGGTCGACGCCATGCTCTGCAGAGTGCCGTAACCGCGCATCGAGCCGGCTTCAACACCACGCGAGTGGTAAGCAGTGACTTGCAGATCGTTCTGCGGCATGTAGTAGATCGACTGCGCAGCCGTGGCACCAACGGCGGCTACCGACGGGCTGTAGTTGATCCGGCCACCACCGTCCACGCTCATTTCGGCGCGGAAGATCTTGAAGCTGTAGTCGTTCTTGTCCACGGCCAACTGGTAGCGGATGTCGAACGGGTGACGCTTGATGCCGCTCTGGAACTGCTCGTAGCGGTCATTGGCCAGACGAATCGGCACACCGGCGCCATACAGCGCCGCGAGGGCGGCGTAGTAAACGAAGATGTTGTGGTCTTTGGATCCGTAACCCACGGTGTAACCAGGGTGCATGTTCAGATTGGCCAAGCCGAAGCGCGACGGCGCGATCATTTTCGCGGTCTCGGTCGCCGCTTCCAATGGGCACTGAGTGGCCACGACGAAGTGCAGGGTTTTGGTCGCCGGGTCGTACCAGCCGTTGCCGTTATCCGGCTCCATCGCGGCCGGTTCGATCGACGGGGTCTTGTAGCGCTCGTCGAACACCAGCCAGTTGTCCGGCGGCGTGTCGATCTCTTTCTTCATGCGGTCGGCGTAGAACAAACCGCGCTCGGTCAGGTTACCGTGCAGGTTCGGCTGGGAATTCCACACCGGACGACGGTTTTTCAGCATCGGGAACAGGATCGAGTCCTTGAGGCTGGCGAACTCATCTTCGTCGGCCGAGGTCGGGCCACCCACGCGCACGTAGCGGAAGCTGCCATACGGGTCGCCTTCGTAGTACGGCACTTGGGCACCGTAACGAATCGCCTTGTCATTGAATTTGAGTTTGTTCTTGGCCTGACGGAAACGCTCGAAGTCATTCCAGATCAGGATCGCCACCGGGTGACCGATAAACATCGGCACTTTGCCGACCGGCAGCAATGGGTCCGGCGCGTGCTCCTCCGGGAAGACGATACCGTCCTTGTCCAGGTCTGCGGCGGTGACGATGCGGTCAGGTTGCAAGTCGGCGCCGAGCCACGACAAATCGTAGCCGTCGTAGATACGATCGGCCTTGATGGTTTTCAGCAACATGGCGTGGCCTTGCTGCTCGGGCCAGCCCGGCATGTCCTTGGAACGGATGTCGCGGGCAAACACCTTGCTGCCGCAGACCTTCGACAAGGCATCGTTACGCTGGCGCGCCTTGCCGTTGTTGCCGAGCCACTTCTCGGACGGCACGGTGACGCTGTTTTCCATCAAGGCAGCCAGCGCCTGACTGCTGAGCGGCGTGAGCGTGACGCTCACACCCGCCACCAGCCCGCCCTGGAGGAACGAGCGCCGGGATATTTCACGGTTGGACATGGATCATCCTCTGGGCGGTTATACGTCCGCCCTTCTGGTTATCTACTGGGAATCTCGAGTCTTGCAGAAGCTCTTTCTGGCGAAGCAAAGAGCTGTGTTGACAGTGCAAAGCTGACCGAAAGGTTAACTTTAAAGGTTTCTGGGCTCGCAGCAAACAACCAGTTACAAAAATTTGACTAAAGAATCAAAAAATCAATGCGACGTGGCACCGCAGCAGGCGGGTAGACACTTGTAGGAGTGAGCCTGCTCGCGATAGCGGAGTGTCAGTCACCAAGTTCATGGCTGAACTGACGCTATCGCGAGCAGGCTCACTCCTACAGGGATTTGTCTTGGCTTGGGATTGGGACAGGAGCAAAAGAGAGGAAAAGCCAAATTTCAGACACAAAAAACCCCGGTCTTTCGACCAGGGTCTTTGCTATCGGATCCGACTCAGCGAAGCTGACTTCGGTGCTTCAAGGCGTTCAGTGGTCCTTGAAGCAGATATGGCGCAGCGGACGGGACTCGAACCCGCGACCCCCGGCGTGACAGGCCGGTATTCTAACCGACTGAACTACCGCTGCGTATCGCTTTGAGCTTGCGCTCAAGTAACTCGTTTTGATTGAAAGCTTCGGTGCTTTGCAATCGCGAGCCAGACACGTCTGACTCGTAAAATATGGCGCAGCGGACGGGACTCGAACCCGCGACCCCCGGCGTGACAGGCCGGTATTCTAACCGACTGAACTACCGCTGCGCGTCGGTGCAGGCACTTTCAGCCTACGCTCTTGCTTACGCAAGTATCTCGGGGAGTGGTGGGTGATGACGGGATCGAACCGCCGACATTCTGCTTGTAAGGCAGACGCTCTCCCAGCTGAGCTAATCACCCGTTTGCATCTCCGAGGCCGCGAAATTTACGCAGGTAGCGAACCTAAGTCAATAGCAGGATTGAAGTTTTTTTCAAAAACAGTTTTTAGCGGCAAGTCTCAAGCTGCAAGCAAAAGCATAAACATCCAAAGCAGAGACACCGCGATCTCGCTTCAACTTGCAGCTCGACGCTTGCAGCTGGCTCTCACTGCTTGTAAATCATCTTCTTGGTCATGCCGCCGTCAACGACGAACTCCTGCCCGGTGACAAACCCGGCATTGCGCGACAACAACCACGCCACCATCGCCGCCACGTCCTCGACCGTCCCTACCCTGCCCGCCGGGTGCTGAGCATGATCGGCATCCGCCAGTGGCTCGGCACGACGCGCCGACGGATCCCGCGCATCGATCCAGCCCGGACTGACCGCATTGACGCGAATCTCCGGCCCGAGACTGATCGCCAACGCATGCGTCAGCGCCAACAATCCACCCTTGCTCGCTGCATAAGCCTCGGTATCCGGCTCCGACTGCCCGGCCCGAGTCGACGCCAGATTGACGATCGACCCGTTGTGCGCCCGCAGATAAGGCGCACAGTGCTTGGCGAGCAACATCGGGCCACTGAGGTTCACCGCCAGCACTCGATTCCAGTAAGCCAGATCAAGGCTTTCCAGAGTGATGTTATGCGGATCGGCCACGGCTGCGTTGCACACCAACGCATCGAGACGACCAAACTGCCCCAGCACTTCGGCCACGCCAAGCGCGACCTGCCCCTCATCCGCCACATCCATGGCGATGAACCAGGCGTTTTCACCCAGCACCTTCGCCACTTTCGACCCGCGCGCACGATCCAGATCCGTCAGCACCACCTGCCAGCCTTCGCTGATCAGCCACGCCGCAATCCCCAGACCGATACCGCGCGCAGCACCCGTGACCAGTGCAACGCGACCATGGGTAGCCGCTTTCGGAGTGGACAACTCGATCACAGCGCTGCCAGACCGCGCGCCAGATCGGCTTGCAGGTCGGCGACGTCTTCCAGGCCGACCGCGATACGGATCAGGCTGTCACGAATGCCCGCCGCTTCACGCTCCTGCGACGCCAGACGGCCGTGGGAAGTAGTGCTCGGGTGGGTGATGGTGGTTTTGCTGTCGCCGAGGTTGGCGGTGATCGAAATCAGACGAGTCGCGTCGATAAAGCGCCAGGCGCCCTCTTTGCCGCCCTTGACCTCAAAGCTCACCACCGCACCGAAGCCTTTCTGCTGACGCTGGGCCAGTTCATGCTGTGGATGGCTCTTGAGGCCGGCGTAGTGCACTTTCTCGATACCGTCCTGCTGCTCCAGCCATTCGGCCAGTTGCTGAGCGTTGGCGCAGTGCGCCTTCATCCGCAGGTTCAGGGTTTCCAGACCCTTGAGGAAGATCCACGCATTGAACGGGCTCAGGGTCGGGCCGGCGGTGCGCAGGAAACCGACAATTTCTTTCATCTGCTCGCTACGACCGGCCACCACGCCGCCCATGCAACGGCCCTGGCCGTCGATGAACTTGGTTGCCGAGTGCACAACGATGTCCGCGCCCATTTTCAGCGGCTGCTGCAACGCAGGCGTGCAGAAGCAGTTGTCGACCACCAGCATCGCGCCTTTGGCGTGAGCGATTGCTGCCAGCGCGGTGATGTCCACCAATTCAGCCAGCGGATTGGAAGGCGACTCGACAAAGAGCAGTTTGGTGTTGGATTTGATTGCCGCATCCCAACCTGAGAGATCGGCCAAAGGCACGTAATCGACCTCCACGCCGAAGCGCTTGAAATACTTCTCGAACAGGCTGATGGTCGAACCGAACACACTGCGCGAGACCAGCACGTGATCGCCGGCGCTGCACAGGCTCATCACTACCGCCATGATCGCGGCCATGCCAGTGGCGGTAGCAACCGCCTGCTCGGCGCTTTCCAACGCGGCAATGCGCTCTTCGAACGCACGCACGGTCGGGTTGGTGTAACGCGAGTAAACGTTGCCCGGCACTTCGCCGGCGAACCGTGCGGCCGCATCGGCGGCGGTGCGGAACACGTAGCTGGAGGTGAAGAACATCGGATCACCGTGCTCGCCTTCCGGCGTACGGTGCTGACCGGCACGTACGGCCAGGGTATCGAACGCTACGCCTTCGAGGTCGCTGTCCAGCCGACCGGCATCCCATTCCTGACTCATGCTGTCACTCCTTGCCCTGTTCTCGAAAAATAAAAGTCAGATACAAAACCGGCCCCTCAGGGCCGGTAATCACTCAATTGTTGTACAGATCGATGATCGCACTGACCGCTTGGGTCTTGACCTTCGAGGCATCGTTGCGTGCCTGTTCGATCTTGTTCAGGTAAGCCTCGTCGACGTCGCCGGTGACGTACTTGCCATCGAACACTGCGCAATCGAAGTTCTCGATCTTGATCTTGCCGCCACCCACCGCTTCGATCAAGTCAGGCAAGTCCTGATAGATCAGCCAGTCAGCGCCGATCAGATCCGCCACGTCCTGAGTCGAACGATTGTGCGCGATCAGTTCGTGAGCGCTCGGCATGTCGATGCCGTAGACGTTCGGGAAGCGTACAGCCGGAGCCGCCGAGCAGAAGTAGACGTTTTTCGCGCCGGCTTCACGGGCCATCTGGATGATCTGCTTGCAAGTGGTGCCGCGTACGATCGAGTCGTCGACCAGCATCACGTTCTTGCCGCGGAATTCCAGCTCGATGGCGTTGAGCTTCTGGCGTACCGACTTTTTGCGAGCGGCCTGGCCCGGCATGATGAAAGTCCGGCCGATGTAACGGTTCTTGACGAAACCTTCGCGGAATTTCACGCCCAGATGGTTGGCCAGCTCCAGCGCTGCGGTGCGGCTGGTGTCCGGAATCGGGATCACCACGTCGATGTCGTGTTCCGGACGCTCGCGCAGGATCTTCTCGGCGAGCTTCTCACCCATGCGCAGACGGGCCTTGTAGACCGACACGCCGTCGATGATCGAATCCGGACGCGCCAGGTAGACGTGTTCGAAGATGCATGGAGTCAGGGACGGATTGGTCGCGCACTGACGGGTGTGCAGCTTGCCGTCTTCAGTGATGTAGACCGCTTCGCCCGGTGCCAGGTCGCGAATCAGGGTGAAACCGAGCACGTCCAGCGAAACGCTTTCCGAGGCGATCATGTACTCGACGCCTTCGTCGGTGTGACGCTGGCCGAAAACGATCGGGCGGATGCCGTGCGGATCGCGGAAACCGACGATGCCGTAACCGGTGACCATGGCCACTACCGCATAACCACCGACGCAACGGTTGTGCACGTCAGTGACGGCGGCAAACACGTCTTCTTCGGTCGGCTGCAGCTTGCCGCGCTGGGCCAGCTCGTGGGCGAACACGTTGAGCAGCACTTCCGAGTCGGAACTGGTGTTGACGTGACGCAGATCGGATTCATAGATCTCTTTGGCCAACTGTTCAACGTTGGTCAGGTTACCGTTGTGCGCCAAGGTAATGCCGTAAGGCGAGTTGACGTAAAACGGCTGGGCTTCGGCCGAAGTCGAGCTGCCCGCGGTCGGGTAACGGACGTGGCCGATACCCATGTGGCCGACCAGACGCTGCATGTGACGCTGTTGAAACACGTCACGCACCAGGCCATTGTCCTTGCGCAGGAACAACCGGCCA
>NZ_JBIUVJ010000061.1:2933-30939 GCF_044742875.1 Pseudomonas sp. NPDC087817 | reverse complement strand
TTGGTTGAGGTCGGCGCGGCAGTTGATCATGCGCTTTTCGTCAACGGCGACACGGGCGGAGGCGCCTTCGAGTTCGGCGAGGCCTTCGGCGACGTCGAGGGAGTTCAGTGCAGCCTTGGCGCGGGCCACGGCGGCCGAGTCGGCGGCGGTGACGGCGCGGGCTTCGAGTGCCGCGGCACCGCCGGCGTTGTCCAGGCGGTCCATGTTGGCTTCAGTAGCGTGGCCGGCGTTGGCGCCTTTCACGGTTGCTACTTCACTGTCTTCTTTGTCGAATTCGTCCCAGCTCAGCATGACGTGTCGTCTCCTGCGTGAGGGCCTGTCGCCCGTGTGAAACCTGATTGGTTGGTTTTTCACACGGTCGTACAGACCGCGTTGGATCTAAAGGAATCGTTCTTTGCAGCAGCTAAACGCAGGCATCAAACAGAATTTTGTACGGGTTTCCGAGAGCCTCTGACGGGCGCAGATCACGTTGAACGCGACTGCGGGGCTTCAGAATGGCTTTTGATCCCTGTAAGGGAATATTGCTGACCCGATTAGGGCGGCATTATAGGGAAAAAAACACGGCTGTGCTGAGGCGAATCCGCGCATGGAGCGGTCGGGGAGGGTGGTTTTTCGATGAGAGCGTGGGTTTACAGGGCTTTGCCGGGGATAGATTTTTTTTCGTAAAAATCTCGCAAATGCGGAATCGCTCAAAAAACGAACAAAAATTCACGGTTTTTACTACATCTAGTGTTTTGCAAGCACTTTTGACGACTCCAGACACAACTGAGCCCGACCGAAGTCGGGCTGGAATCGACCCTCAATGTTGCGCTGAGAGATCCAATTCGGTGCAGTCACAACTCATCAATTGGTGCAGCCGTTGCCCATGACGCTGTAACGCAGGATGTGCCGCTGACCCTTGGAGTCGTCGTATTCCATTTTCATCGGAACAACTTCGCAGACATTTGGCACTTCGCTCATCGATACAACGTTGGCGATGTCCAGGTGAGTCGAGTAAGTGTATTCCTCGATAGCCGGTTGTTGCTGTGCGACATCAGTCGGGACCTCGTCTGCCATGGCGGTTGCGCACAGACTGCTGAGGGCCAGAACCAATAAAGCTTTCATTTCAGATTTACCTTTTTGAGGTCGAGTGGGGTCGCGCAACCTTTTTAGGGTTGCGTGTGGAACTTCATCGTTTGCAGTTATTACTTGAGAACTGGATTAACGGCCTTCGTGGGGGCTGTAACGTTGTTAATCGCGTTTGCCTTGTCGGCGAGGTGAATTTTAGGGAGATGGGGTGGGGGTAAACAGAGCGGGTTTTGATAAACACCTTTGGCAGATTTGGTAACAATCCCTTGAGATGGAGATTGATAGCCGGGTGTTTTGTCTGTGGGACCGAGTTGTCTGAATCGCTGGCAAGCCAGCTCCCACAGGGGGTGCGTGATATTCGGGAGGGGTGTTCGCGGGCCGACTTGGGGATGTCTGGATGTTTTGTAGGGGCTTGTTACTACCATCGTCGAATGGTTCTATGGGCCCGGCCCCGTTACAACAGGGTCATACAAAAACAACTATTACACCGAGGTAGGAAAGATGAGTGCGGCTTCTCTGTATCCCGTTCGTCCCGAGGTTCTGGCTAACACGCTGACTGACGAGGCGACCTACAAAGCCATGTACCAACAGTCGGTCGTCAACCCTGACGGCTTCTGGCGCGAGCAAGCCAAGCGTCTCGACTGGATCAAGCCTTTCACCACGGTGAAACAGACGTCGTTCGACGATCACCATGTCGACATCAAGTGGTTTGCCGACGGCACCCTGAACGTTTCCTACAACTGCCTCGACCGTCATCTGGCCGAGCGCGGCGACCAAGTCGCGATCATCTGGGAAGGCGACGATCCTTCCGAAAGCCGCAACATCACCTACCGCGAACTGCACGAACAAGTGTGCAAACTGGCCAACGCCCTGCGTGGTCAGGACGTGCACCGCGGCGACGTGGTGACCATTTATATGCCGATGATTCCCGAAGCCGTGGTCGCCATGTTGGCCTGCACCCGGATCGGCGCGATTCACTCGGTGGTGTTCGGTGGTTTCTCGCCGGAAGCCCTGGCCGGTCGCATCATCGACTGCCGTTCGAAAGTGGTGATCACCGCTGACGAAGGCATTCGTGCCGGCAAGAAGATTTCCCTCAAGGCCAACGTCGACGACGCACTGACCAACCCGGAAACCAGCAGCATTCAGAAAGTCATTGTGTGCAAGCGCACCGGTGGCGACATCAAGTGGAACCAGCATCGCGACATCTGGTACGAAGACCTGATGAAAGTGGCGGGCACCGTGTGCGCGCCGAAAGAGATGGGCGCGGAAGAAGCGCTGTTCATCCTTTATACCTCCGGCTCCACCGGCAAGCCGAAGGGTGTGCAGCACACCACTGGCGGTTATCTGTTGTATGCGGCGATGACCCACGAGCGCGTGTTCGACTACCGTCCGGGCGAAGTTTATTGGTGCACTGCTGACGTCGGCTGGGTCACTGGCCACAGTTACATTGTCTACGGCCCGCTGGCCAATGGCGCGACCACGCTGCTGTTCGAAGGCGTGCCGAACTACCCGGACATCACTCGGGTGGCGAAGATCGTCGACAAGCACAAGGTCAATATCCTCTACACCGCACCGACGGCGATCCGCGCGATGATGGCCTCGGGTCAGGCCGCGGTTGAAGGCGCGGATGGCAGCAGCCTGCGTCTGCTCGGTTCGGTGGGTGAGCCGATCAACCCGGAAGCATGGGATTGGTACTACAAGAATGTCGGCAAGTCGCGTTGCCCGATCGTCGATACCTGGTGGCAGACCGAAACCGGCGGCAACATGATGAGCCCGCTGCCGGGCGCGCATGCGCTGAAGCCGGGTTCGGCGGCACGTCCGTTCTTCGGCGTGGTACCGGCGCTGGTCGACAACCTCGGTAACATTATTGAGGGCGAGGCTGAAGGCAATCTGGTGATTCTCGATTCGTGGCCAGGTCAGGCGCGTACGCTGTATGGCGATCACGATCGTTTCGTTGATACCTACTTCAAGACGTTCCGTGGCATGTACTTCACCGGTGACGGCGCGCGTCGTGATGCCGATGGTTACTACTGGATCACCGGGCGTGTCGATGACGTGCTCAATGTGTCGGGTCACCGCATGGGCACGGCGGAGATCGAGAGCGCGATGGTTGCGCATCCGAAGGTTGCCGAAGCGGCGGTGGTTGGGGTACCGCATGACATCAAGGGGCAGGGCATTTATGTCTATGTCACGTTGAAGAATGGTGAGGAGCCGAGCGAACAGCTGCGGCTGGAGTTGAAAAACTGGGTGCGCAAAGAGATCGGGCCGATTGCTTCGCCGGACGTGATCCAGTGGGCACCGGGGCTGCCGAAGACCCGTTCGGGCAAGATCATGCGGCGGATTCTGCGCAAGATTGCTACGGCCGAATATGACGGGTTGGGGGATATCTCGACCCTGGCGGATCCGGGTGTGGTGCAGCATTTGATTGATACGCATAAGACGATGAATGTTGCTTAAGCGTTAGAGGCATGGAGCCCTGTCCGGTGATGCCGGGCGGGGCTTTTTTGTGTCTGCTGTTTTTGTGGTGGCTGGTCTGGCCCCATCGCTGGCAAGCCAGCTCCCACAGGGGTTGTGGTGTTTCGGAAATTTCAGTTTCGGCACAAATGTGGGTTGGCTGGGTTGGCCTCATCGCCAGCAGGCTAGCTCCCACAGGTTTTGTGGTGTGTCGGATATTTCGGTGCCAGCACAAATCCCTGTGGGAGCTGGCTTGCCAGCGATAGCAGTTTGTCAGGCGCCGGTGTAGTCCGCTGTCGGAACGCGGACTCACCAACCAATAATTATCGATTTGCGCCGTAGGACATTTCCCGCTGTTACCCAAGCTCATCCACGTAACCGAATGTGTAACCGCCCGCATCAAACCGGGGCAAAGGGAAACGCATCGCCCCGTTTTAGAGCCTCAAAACCCCCAGTGAAAAATAAGACACAACGCTGCGCTTGCCGGATTAGAAGGGTTTGCGAATAATAGGCCCGCAATTTGCAGCATAGATCGGTTAACAATCGTTCGCTCTTGCATGAATTTGCAGGGCTGTCAATGCGCCCAAGTCGCTTTCTCTGTGCATCTGTAATTAGTTGTCGCATTGAAGAAATATCGGCTTCGGGCCTGTCGTTAGAATGCCGATCACTCGCTCATCGTGGCTAACGTTGAAACCTCCGACGGTTTCAATGAGAAATTTCCCACCGATGCAGCAACCGATTTCCCGATTCACCCATTCGCATATTGGGCTGTCGCTCACTCTGCCGTTTTTGCCCTTTACCGATGGAGTCCCAAGATGAAGAAACTTGTGCTGCTTGGCGCCCTGGCACTGTCCTCCGTGCTGTCGCTGAATTCCTTCGCTGACGAAAAACCTCTGAAGATCGGTATCGAAGCGGCTTACCCTCCGTTCGCCTCGAAGGCGCCGGATGGCAGCATCGTCGGTTTCGACTACGACATCGGCAACGCCCTGTGCGAGCAGATGCAGGTCAAGTGTGTGTGGGTCGAGCAAGAGTTCGACGGTCTGATCCCGGCACTGAAGGTGCGCAAGATCGACGCGATCCTGTCGTCCATGTCGATCACTGAAGATCGCAAGAAGTCTGTGGACTTCACCAACAAGTACTACAACACCCCGGCACGTCTGGTCATGAAGGCCGGCACTCAGGTCAGCGAAAACCTGAGCGAGCTGAAGGGCAAGAACATCGGCGTACAACGTGGTTCGATCCACGAACGTTTCGCCCGCGAAGTCCTGGCCCCGCTGGGTGCCGAGATCAAGCCATACGGTTCGCAGAACGAAATCTACCTCGACGTGGCCGCCGGTCGCCTCGACGGTACCGTGGCTGACGCCACCCTGCTGCAAGATGGTTTCCTGAACACCGATTCCGGCAAAGGCTTCGCCTTCGTTGGCCCGCAGTTCACCGACGTCAAATACTTCGGCGACGGCGTAGGCATCGCGGTGCGCAAGGGCGACGCCCTGAAAGACAAGATCAACGCAGCCATCGCGGCCATCCGCGAAAACGGCAAATACAAAGCAATCCAGGACAAGTACTTCGCCTTCGATATCTACGGCAAGTAACACGTCTCTGCGACAAGTCCGAAATGGCGCAAGCAACAGGATCTCTGCGGTTTGCGCCATTTTTTCATCCCAACTTTCGAGGACCTGAATCATGTTGAAAGGCTACGGGGCTGTCATCCTCGATGGCGCATGGCTGACGCTTCAGCTCGCCTTGTCGTCCATGGCTCTGGCCATCGTTCTCGGGCTGATCGGTGTTGCACTGCGCCTGTCGCCGGTGCGCTGGCTGGCCTGGCTGGGCGATCTGTATTCCACGGTGATCCGCGGGATTCCCGATCTAGTGCTGATCCTGCTGATCTTCTACGGCGGTCAGGACTTGCTCAACCGTGTAGCGCCGCTGCTCGGCTATGACGACTACATCGACCTGAACCCGCTGGCCGCCGGTATCGGCACTCTCGGTTTCATATTCGGTGCGTACCTGTCGGAAACCTTCCGTGGCGCGTTCATGGCGATCCCCAAAGGCCAGGCCGAAGCCGGCATGGCGTATGGCATGAGCAGTTTTCAGGTGTTCTTCCGGGTGATGGTGCCGCAGATGATTCGCCTGGCGATTCCTGGCTTCACCAACAACTGGCTGGTACTGACCAAGGCCACCGCGCTGATTTCCGTGGTCGGTCTGCAAGACATGATGTTCAAGGCCAAGCAGGCGGCAGATGCCACTCGCGAGCCTTTTACCTTCTTCCTCGCAGTGGCGGCGATGTACCTGGTGATCACCAGCGTGTCGTTGCTGATCCTGCGTCAACTTGAGAAGCGCTACTCGGTAGGCGTAAGGGCGGCTGATCTATGATCTTCGACTACAACGTCATTTGGGAGGCTCTGCCGCTGTACCTCGGCGGCCTGGTGACCACCCTCAAACTGCTCGCGCTGTCGCTGTTTTTCGGTTTGCTGGGGGCGTTGCCTCTGGGCCTGATGCGCGTCTCGAAGAACCCGATCGTCAATGGCGCCGCGTGGCTGTACACCTACGTGATTCGCGGCACGCCGATGCTGGTGCAACTGTTCCTGATCTACTACGGTCTGGCGCAGTTCGAAGCGGTACGCGAAAGCTTCCTGTGGCCGTGGCTGTCAAGCGCAACGTTCTGCGCGTGTCTGGCATTCGCGATCAACACCAGCGCCTACACCGCTGAAATCATCGCCGGCAGCCTCAAGGCTACGCCGAACGGTGAGATCGAAGCGGCCAAGGCCATGGGCATGTCGCGCTTCAAACTGTACAAGCGCATCCTGCTGCCATCGGCCCTGCGCCGGGCACTGCCGCAGTACAGCAACGAAGTGATCATGATGCTGCAGACCACCAGTCTGGCGTCCATCGTGACCTTGATCGACATCACCGGCGCGGCGCGTACCGTCAACGCGCAGTTCTATCTGCCGTTCGAGGCGTACATCACCGCTGGCGTGTTCTACCTGTGCCTGACCTTCATTCTGGTGAAGCTGTTCAAGCTGGCCGAGCGTCGCTGGTTGAGCTACCTCGCGCCGCGGAAGCACTGATATGGAACGCATCGACCACGTTTTACCGTGGAGCCACCTGGGCAGCGAGCGCAAGATTTCGGTGTTCCGCTTCGGCAGTGGCGAGCGCAAGGCCTACATTCAGGCCAGCCTGCACGCTGACGAATTGCCGGGCATGCGCACCGCTTGGGAGCTGAAAAAGCGCCTTGGCGAGCTCGAAGCCAAAGGCTTGCTCAACGGTGTGATCGAGCTGGTGCCGGTGGCCAATCCGTTGGGGCTTGGGCAGTTGCTGCAAGGCAATTTCCAGGGCCGTTTCGAGGCGGGCAGCGGCAAGAATTTCAACCGTGATTTCGTTGAGCTGAGTGCGCCGGTAGCGGCGGCTTTGGCCGACAGTCTCGGTGATGATCCACACGCCAACATTCGCCTGATCCGTCAGGCGATGGCCGATCACCTCGCGGCATTGCCCGAGGCGAGCAGCCAGTTGCAAGGCATGCAGCGCGTGTTGCTGAGCCACGCCTGCACCGCCGACGTGGTGCTCGACTTGCACTGCGATGCCGAAGCCGCGCTGCACATGTATGCGCTGCCGCAGCACTGGCCGCAGTGGCGTTCGCTGGCGGCGCATCTGAATGTGAAGGTCGGTCTGCTGGCGGAAGATTCCGGCGGCAGCTCCTTCGACGAGGCTTGCTCGCTGCCGTGGCTGCGTCTGTCGCGGCAGTTCCCGGACGCACAGATTCCGCTGGCGTGCCTGGCGACGACCATTGAGCTGGGCGGTCAGGCCGACACTGGTCGCGCTGATGCCGAGGCGTATGCTGAAGGCATTCTCGCGTTCCTTGCCGAGCAAGGCCTGATCACCGGCGAGTGGCCGAATGCGGCTCACGAACCGTGCGAAGGCATGCCGTTCGAAGGCACCGAACTGCTGTTCGCGCCGCACCCGGGCGTGGTGAGTTTTCTGCGTAAACCCGGCGAATGGGTCGAGGCCGGTGACGAGATTTTTGAAGTGATCGACCCTGTGTCCGATCGGGTCAGCACGGTATGTGCTGGTACGTCCGGGGTGCTGTTTGCCATTGAACGGCTGCGCTATGCCCAACCCGGTTTCTGGCTGGCCAAGGTGGCGGGGCGCGAAGCGCTGCGTCACGGGCGCTTGCTCAACGACTGACTGACTGTTTTTGTGAGAACCGACCGCATGTACAAACTTGAAGTCCAAGACCTGCATAAACGCTATGGCAGTCACGAAGTGCTCAAGGGTGTTTCCCTGAAAGCGGCAGCCGGCGATGTGATCAGCATCATCGGCTCCAGTGGCTCCGGCAAAAGTACTGTCCTGCGCTGCATCAACCTGCGTGAGCAGCCGCACGCGGGCAAGATCCTGCTCAACAACGAAGAGCTCAAACTCGTGGCGAACAAGGACGGCGCGCTGAAAGCCGCTGATCCGAAACAGCTGCAACGCATGCGTTCGCGCCTGTCGATGGTGTTCCAGCATTTCAACCTGTGGTCGCACATGACCGCGCTGGAAAACATCATGGAAGCGCCGGTGCATGTACTGGGCGTGTCCAAGGCTGAAGCCCGCGAGAAAGCCGAGCACTACCTGAACAAGGTTGGCGTGGCTCATCGCAAAGACGCGTTCCCTGGGCACATGTCCGGTGGCGAGCAGCAGCGTGTGGCGATTGCCCGTGCGCTGGCGATGGAACCTGAGGTGATGCTGTTCGACGAACCGACTTCGGCGCTCGACCCGGAACTGGTTGGCGACGTGCTGAAGGTCATGCAGGCGCTGGCTCAGGAAGGCCGGACCATGGTTGTGGTGACCCACGAAATGGGCTTTGCCCGCGAAGTGTCGAACCAGTTGGTGTTCCTGCACAAAGGTGTTGTTGAAGAAAGCGGCAACCCGCGCGAAGTGCTGGTCAATCCGCAATCGGAGCGTTTGCAGCAATTCCTGTCGGGCAGCCTCAAGTAAACAGAACTGCCGATATGCACCGGAATAGTGCATGCTTCGCAGCCTGAAGGCTGGCTACAATCCCTGTGGGAGCTGGCTTGCCAGCGATAGCGGTGGGCCAGATGACATTTCTGGTACAGATACACCGCCATCGCTGGCAAGCCAGCTCCCACAATGGGTCTGCGTCGGCTTTGAGATTTGTGTTCATTTCCGGGCTAGCATTGGCCCATGCCTTCATCATTGTTTTTCGTTTCGGATCGCCCGCCCATGACTGCCCATCGAATTGGTTTCCTGATTTGGCCCAGCACTAAAGCTCTGACTTTGGCGCTGGCGGAGGAGGCCTTGCGTGTTGCGCAGCGGGTGCACCCGGACGTTGTTTACGAATTGTCTTTTCTGCAGGCCGAGTCGCCGGTCGAAGGCGCTTGGCAATTGCCGGGCGAACCGTGGGCCGGCAAGCTCGAAAACTTCCAGAAACTGTTCCTGCTGGCCGATGAGCCGCCGACTGCACTGGCCTCGCCACTGAGCAGCGCGCTCAAGCAACTGGTGCGCGCCGGTTGCGTGATCGGTGGTCTGTCTGCCGGCGTGTATCCATTGGCTCAACTGGGTTTGCTCGACGGTTATCGCGCTGCCGTGCACTGGCGCTGGCAGGACGATTTCGCTGAACGCTTTCCGAAAGTCATCGCCACCAGTCATCTGTTCGATTGGGACCGTGATCGCCTGACCGCGTGCGGCGGCATGTCAGTGCTTGATCTGTTGCTGGCGGTGCTGGCCCGTGACCACGGCGCAGAACTTGCCGGTGCTGTCTCGGAAGAACTGGTGGTCGAGCGCATCCGTGAAGGCGGCGAGCGTCAGCGCATTCCATTGCAGAACCGCCTCGGCTCCAGTCATCCGAAACTGACGCAAGCCGTGTTGCTGATGGAAGCCAACATCGAAGAGCCGCTGACCACCGACGAAATCGCCCAGCACGTGTGCGTGTCCCGCCGGCAGTTGGAGCGGATCTTCAAGCAATACCTCAACCGTGTGCCGAGCCAGTACTACCTGGAACTGCGCCTGAACAAGGCCCGGCAGATGTTGATGCAAACCAGCAAGTCGATCATCCAGATCGGCCTGTCGTGCGGCTTCTCCTCGGGGCCGCACTTCTCCAGCGCCTACCGCAATTTCTTCGGTGCCACGCCACGGGAAGATCGCAACCAGCGGCGCAGCAGCAGCCCATTCGAATTGTCGTCGGTGCCACCCGAGCGCGGCTGAGCCGCGTCGGGTGGGGGGCGGCCATTAATCCCCAGGCCGCGGAACCCTTAACGAACGCCAACCCGTTGTAGGCCATAAGGCCTCGAACTCGTCTTCCGTCTCGGCGATTTGCTGGCGCCAGAGTCGCGGTGCATCCAGCCTGGCTCCACGTACTTGTGCGTAGTCTGCAAGTCGTTTGCGCGCCACCTCCGATAACGGGTTGCCGCTGAAGTCGAAGTCGGCAGTCAGTCGGTGGTCACCGCGCAAAAACTCGATCGGCAACTCAATGATCGCGTTGTTGGATAGATCGGCGTGAGTGAGCGTGATCCTTTCGAACAGCGCCGGCCATGTCTCGGTGAGTCCGGTATTGCTCAGATCAAGGTGGGTCAGTTGCTGCATGCGACTGATGTCCGGCGCCCGTCCCAACGGATTGTTGCGCAAGTTCAAATTGCCCAGCTCTTCAAGGGCGCCGAGTGCGGTCGCGGCTTCTTCCGTCAGGCTGATGTTGCATTCGGGCAGATTCAGCAGCGTGAGTTGCTTCAGGCCAAAAACCTCGGCGGGAATACTGCCCAGTTCAAAGCCGCGCATTTTCAGGCTCTGCAGATTGGGGAAGTGGCCGAGCCAGCCATCGGCTTTTGGTGCAATCGCTGCGGTGCTGGTCAGATCCAGCTCGAGGATATGCCCGAAGTCTGCTTGCAAGGCTGGCAGGTCACCGATGAACGACATCTCCAGATTCAAGACAAATTCCGACTGTGTTGCTGATGACTTGCGCCGCCAAGCGTCTTCCAGGCGGCTCTTCACCTGCATTCTTTTGTACTGCTCCTGCAGCAGTGGCTCTGTCTCCAGGGGGAGCTGTGTGACGGGATCAGACACGGGGGCATTCATCCAGCTTTCAAGTTCGCTGATGAGGCTGTTCAGTTCGGTTTTTCGACGCGCCAGCTCAAGGCGTCCGTCGGCCAATGTGCTGGGCAGCCCGTAGACCAGATCGCTGGCCTGGGTTTCGGACAGATGCGGGTACAGCGCTTGTGCGAGCTCAATATCTGGTTGTTCGGCCAGTACGCAAAGATCGCTGCCGGTACGTTGGTAATAGGCCTTGATCTGCTCGCGGGTCGCTGGCGACAGCGGGTTATTGTCAAGATCAATGCCTTTGCTGATGGAGTCGGGAAGGTTGAAGAGCGTGTCAGGCAGCTCGGTTATCCGGTTATCGTTCAATAACGCGGTCTGGAGGTCAGCAAGCTGCGTCAGGCCGGTTGGGACACTATCGATCCCGGTTCCGGCAAGGTCGAGGTAACTCAGCGCCTTGAGTGGGGAGAGGTCGGGCGCCACGGCAAGTGGATTGTGGTACAGGTCAAGCCCCACCAGGCGTGGCAAACCCGCCAGTGCGACTTGCGCCTGAGCGTCGAAGACCACGCCGCATTTGCTCAGCACCAGAGTCTGGAGCTGGGGCATGCGGGTCAGCGCCTGCGGCAAGCGGCCCAAGGCAAAGTCGCGCATTTCCAGGCCAGTCAAACCCGGGAAGCAGTTCAAGAAGGCGTCGGGGACGTTCTGCGTCGATTTGCCCAGCAGTGACAATTGCGTGACATGACTGAAGTCGGCCGACAACGCCGGCAGATCACCGTCGAACGTCAGATCTGCGATAAAGGTATTGGAGCGCAACTCCAGATTGTCAGCTCGCCGCTGACGCCAGAACTGCTGCAGTTTGCTGCTGAACTCGCTTCTGGCGCTGCGTTCGCTGGCCATGTCGTCTGCGCTGATCGCCTGGCCGGTTTGTGGGTCATGCTCGGTAATTGCTCGCGTCCAGGCATCGAGCTCGCGGTTCATCCGGGCGATTTCACCTTCCCATCGCAGCAGTTGGGCACGACCGGCATCCAGTGTGCCCGGCAGGGAGTAGAGCATGTGGCTGGCGTCGCCATCTTGCAGTGCCGGAAAGAGTGCGCGTGCCCGGGCGAGGTCGGCGGGATCGGCCGAAACACCAAGATCGCAGGCGTGCTCAAGGTAAAACGCCTTGATCCGCTCACGACTGGCTGTCGACAGCGGGTTGCCATACAGATCGACGCCGTCGGCCAGATCGAGGTCAATCTGAAAAAATGCTGCAGGCAATTCAGTGATGCGGTTGCTGTCGAGCAGGGCGGTTCTGAGATTGGGATGATCAGCCAGACCGTTGGGCAGGTCGGCGATGCTGCAGTTGGACAGACGTACGTCATTGAGTCTCGGCATGGTCGCCAGATCGGGCGCCAGGCCCAGCGGGTTTTGACTCAGATCCAGGCGTTCAAGCTCGGTCAGCGATGTCAGCGTATTCTGGCCTTCGGCGGTCAGGGTGATCTGACAATTGTGCAGGTTCAGATCTTTGAGTTCCGTCATGCGGCCAATGGATGTGGGCAGTTCGGACAGCTCGAAATCGCGCATCTCGAGTGTTTGCGCGTTTGGAAACAGATCGAGAAACGACTCGACGCCTTGTAGCGCAGGATTGCCCCTGAGGGCCAGATTCGAGACGTGGCTGAAATCCACTGTGAGCACGGGCATCTCGCCCATGAACGGCAAAGCCGTGGATAAATCCGTATCGCGTGCCCCGGAAATAGCCGAACGATGAGCCCAGAACTCCTCCAGCTTTTGTTTGAAGTTCAAGCGGATCGCGTACTGGTCGAACACTTCAACGGCTGTGAGGACTTCGCCAGTGACGGGATTATGGATGGGAACCTGAGACGCCCATGTGGCGAGTTGGGCTTTCATTGTGTCGAATTCGGCTTGCCAGCGACCGAGATGGAGATGGCCATCGTTCAGGGTGCCGGGCAAGTCATAGATCATGTCACTGGCCTCTTGCGCATCCAGCGAGGGGAACAGTTTTCGGGCCAGGGCAATGTCCGCCGCGTCGGCCAGCACTTCGAAGTCGTTGCCGTGCTTGCGGTAGTAGGTTTTTATCTGTTCGCGGGTTTCTGGCGTTAACGGGTTGTCGGCAAAGTCGAAGCCGTCGCTGCGATTGGAGGGTAGCTCGAACAGGGCTGCGGGCAGCTCGGTGAAGGCGTTGCCACTGAAGATCATTGTGCGCAAGTGCGGGTGATCGGTGACACCGCCGGGCAATGTCGACAGACCCGTGTTGGCCACATCGAGATAAGTCAGTTGGGGAAGCAGGTTGAGGTCGGGCAGTGTGCCTAGCGGGTTGTTGCTCAGTTCGAGTGTTTCCAGATGGGGCATGGCGCAGAGCGCGTCCTGATTTTCCGGTGTCAGCACGACGGCGCAGTCTTTCAGTTCCAGTGTGCTCAGGCGCGGCAGGTGGATGATCGAGGTGGACACCGGCTCCAGATCGAAATGACGCAAATGCAACGCCTCCAGGTTTTGAAAACGCTGCAGAAATGCCGTCACGGATGAAGCGCTTTTATTGCCGGTCAGGCTCAGTTTGGAGACGTGGCTGAAATTGGCGGCCAGCGTTGGCATGTCGCCGGCGAACTGGACCTGTGCTTCCAGATGACTGCTGCGGACGCTGGGCCGATGCGCGTCTCTCGTGCCCCAGAATTGTTCCAGCGTCTGAGCGAATCGCTCGCGGTGCATGACTTCGCTCGCCTGTTCGTTGAGGTTCAGCAATTGACCGTTCGAGGGATTGCGTTTGGGGGTGTCGCGGCTCCATTGCGCCAGATCAGCTTTCATCTGACTGAGTTCGGCCTCCCATTGGGTCAATTGCGTGCGCCCTTGATCCAGCGTTCCCGGCAGTTGATAGAGCACGTCGGTAGCCTCGGCAGGCTCCAGTGTCGGAAACAGGGCAACCGTGCGGGTGACGTCGGCTTCTTCAGGCAGCACGCCAAAGTGTTTTGTGGTGCGCTGATAGTGGGCTTTCACGCGCTCACGTGACGCTGCGCTCAGCGGGTTATCGGCGAAATTGAACCCGTCACTGAGCAGACTATTGAGGGTAAACAGCGCGTCCGGTATTTCGGTGATGCGGTTGCCGGCAAATTTGCCGGTGACCAGGCGCGGGTGGTGTAACAGATTGGCGGGGGGGGCGGTGATACCGGTATTGGTCAGGTTGATGAAACGCAGCGATGTCATCGGCTGGATATCGGGCGATGTGCCCAACGGGTTGTCCTGCAGATCGAGAAAAGTCAGCTCCGGCAGTGACGCCAGGAGAGTCTGGTCGGCAGCGCCAAGGCCCAGGCTGCAATCGCGCAGAATCAGGTGCCGCAGAATCGGCATGGCGGTGATCGCGGGTGGCAGCTGTGGCAAGTTGGCGCTTTGTACGTCGAGATACATCAGTTTGGGGAAGCGTTGTAAAAACGGTTCGAGGCCTCGGGTGGCTTTACTGCCATTGATTGTCAGCGTGGTGACATGGCTGAAGTCGGCGTCGAGTGAGGGCAGATGGCCAAGAATCGGATCGGTGATCTGCAGCATGTATCCGGCGGGTCCGCGGGTCTGTTTGCGCCAGCAACGCTGGATGAGGGATCTGAGCATCGAACGACTTTGCAGGGCGGCGCGGCGCTGAGTCGGCGTCAACGGCAGACCGGTCTGCGGGTCGGTGAGCGGCACGTCGAGCGCCCAGAGGCGCAGGTCGTCACAGAGTTTTCGGTACTCGCGATCAAGGCGTGAGAGTTCGCCGCGTACTCCGCCGGGGAGCCCTTGGTGCTCGTCAATGAATGCCTGTATTTCGGCGAGCGAATCGCTGGGGTAGATCTCGCGTACTCTCTCTTCCAGCGTGCGCGGCGCCTCTCGGAACAGGGGGCGATAACCCTCGACACCGAGCAGGCGCAATGTATCGATCAGCGGTTCCGGCAGTGGCGGCTGGGCCATCGCCACCCGCAGTTCGCCGCGCTCCAGCGGATTTGCCCGAATCGCCTGTTTCAGTCTGCCGGCGTCGCCGATGCGCAGGTCCAGCGTCTGGCGCTCGGCATCCGGCAAGGCGTGGAGGACGCTGGAAAAGAAGTCGCCGTCGGCACTCAGTTCCTGGCCGCGATCGTCAAAGGGCTGATAGCGGCTATCGGCTTTTCGCACCAGTACTTTTTGCTCGCGGGCCTGGGCGGGCCCAGTGCTGTCGAGCACCGGGCCCTCATAAAAACCGTCACGTATCTCGATGCGCACTTGTCCGCTCCAGCCGGGCAAGCGTTGCAGGCTGTGCAAGGCGAGGGTGTCGGTATCCGCATTGCTCACGGAGTCCAGTTCCAGGCCTTCATAGGCGCGGCTGATGCGTACTTGCTGACTGGCCTGCTGCACCAGTTGCTGCTGACGCTCGGGCAGTTGCCCTTCGCTGATGCTCAGCAGCTCTGCGGTGTTGGCGGTGTCGAGCAGTTCGCGGGTGACGCTGGCCGGTAGCAGCGGCTCATAGTGGCGGATCGGTGCGGCCAGCGGATCGGCGGTGGTCTCCAGTTGCTGGTAGCGGGATTCGAACATGGCGCAGCGGTGTTGCCGCGCGAATTGACTCAGTTGTCTGCGAAGTGCCTGCGTGCGCACATCGAGCGCAAGCGTCGGGCCACCGAACGATTCTCCCAGCAGACCTTTGACGTCTTGCTCATCAAGGGACTCAAGCAAGTTCTTCAGCAGGTCAGCGTCTTGCGCGCTGTTCTGGCGAACGGTGATCGTCGGCAGCGCTTCGTCACTGGATGATTGCCAGATCAGCTCGCCCTGGCTGTTTAAGTAACACAGGCGTTTGCCGCTCGGCCATGCGCCGTGTTCTGTCAGCAGTTGCAGTTGTGTCAGGGGATCGGCATCGCGGTAATGCTCGGCGCTGTCCAGTTGCTCGATGAAGACTTGTAGATCCTGATCGATCTTGAAGCGTTTGATGGTATCGGCCAGCAGGGGCGGTACGGACTCTTGATCAATGTGCATTTTGCGCAGGGCGTCTTCGTTATAGCCGCTGACGTGCAAAATGCGTTCTTGCTGAACCGGTTCGAAAGATTCGACCGA
The DNA here is from genome assembly GCF_044742875.1 of Pseudomonas sp. NPDC087817. Taxonomy (NCBI): domain Bacteria; kingdom Pseudomonadati; phylum Pseudomonadota; class Gammaproteobacteria; order Pseudomonadales; family Pseudomonadaceae; genus Pseudomonas; species Pseudomonas sp. NPDC087817. The sequence continues at coordinate 15,354 of NZ_JBIUVJ010000061.1, read as the reverse complement.
ATGGCCGATCCGGCGCAAGGCCGTGGGTTGGTCCCAGGCTAGCGGCTGTTCGAGTTCGCTGTGCCAGGCGCCTTCGCCGTTGTGTCGCAACAACGGTTTGTAAGCCTCGGGGCGCGTCGGGTGCTCAATGCGGAACTGACCGGGAATCGAGTCTTCACTGACCGCGTAGTGTGCGTCTTCCAGCGCCAGCAGTTGTTTGCCCTGATGGGGATGCAGGCCGCGCGCGTCTGGCCGCGAGTCTAGCGCGGGAGGGGCGTTGTGCTCGTAGCGGGTCAGGTCCGGTTCCCAGTAACGGGGAGGGCCGCCGGGCCGTTCCACGGGTTTGAAGCGGTCGATGAACGTGACAATTTCTTTCGGCAGAACCTTGCGGTATTCGCCCATGCCGATCATGCCGCCTGCGGCAAAGGCACCCAGTTGAACCAGGGATTCGACCGTGCCCATCAGGTGTTCGAACGCCTCACTGGTTTTCGCCTGCGTCCAGTCGATGATGCCTTCGAACGCCTCGTTGAGCAGTTGATAGGCCATGTAGCTCATCATCAACTCGCCCAGCCCGGGCACGAATGGCGCAATCGCGAAAGCGGCTGTTTCGATGATGGAGGTCGCGATATTGACCAGAGAATCCCAGCGTGCCCAACGGGCTCTGCTGTCGACCGTTGCGGTGGGGATGGCGATCACTTTCGCGTCGTTGAGAATCTTGTTCAGTTTTGCCTGATACGAATGTCGCCACAGTTCAGCAGGGATCGCTGCGCTGACCAGCTGCAAGTCGGGTTTGGCGATGGGCTCCTCTCGCCACGCGGGTAGGGAGCTGCCAGGTTCGGGTTTGTGCCATTTGATGCGAGCCAGGCGTTGCTGCAGGTCGGCAAAGAAGAAACCGCTGCGTTCCTGATCGATAAACCGGCTGAAGAAGCGCTGATAGTCTTTCGTACGCAACTGGCGGGTGAGTTCGGCTTCCATGGCGGCCGAGGAAGCGTACTCCTTGATCGGGTGCTCCGGGTCATCCGGAACGTAGGCAACAACCCGGCTGATGTGCCGGGGCGTGTAGGCATCCGGAGCGAAGACCAGAATCCCGGTCAGCGGTGCCGCCATCATCGACACGTCGTGACACAGCAGAGTCTGGCCGTCGAGCCGCATGCCCTGCACGCCGTCGAGCAAGCCGTTGATCAGGCGAAAGCAGTTCTCGCTGAGGTCGCCACTCATGCGGGCCCATTGCAGGGCGGCTTTGAGTGCCGCTTGCTGGCTCGTGGTCACTTTCCGTTGCAGTGCCGCAGCAGCGGCCGGATCGTTGAAGCCGAGATGTTTTTTCAGATAAGTCTGGTATTGAGCGCCGATGTCCAGCGTTCTGCACAGCTTGATGAAGGCGCTGATGCTCAGCTTGCTCTTTATCGCAGGCAGCGTTTCGAACTGCCCGCTGGCGGAGGGTTGGGTGATGAAGGTGGATTCGCGCTCATAGGCGTCATCTTTGGTTTCGGCGTCTTCGAAGTTGTGCAGTGCCGCGTCGAGTAACGAGACCGTCCAGGCGCGAGATGCGCCGGTTTTGATCGCAAACCATGGCGTCGTGGCGGGAACGTAGAGGCGCAGAAAGGTCTTCCTGACATCCAGATCCAGACCGCATGCGGTTTTCAGGGCTGCTTTGAGCAGCGGTTCGGCGAAGGCGTTGACGTCTTGCAGGTGTTTGAGTTGTTGATCAACCTCACTCTGAGCGCGCCAGTGTGCGGCGCCAAGCGCCTGCAATTGCTGGTGTTGCCCGACTGGCGCAGCCTGCAGCGAGGCCGGGAGTGCGGGCTGACTGCTGCGCAGGGCCAGGCGCACGCGGGGCGAGGCTGTGCCGAGCCAGTCGGGAATGGTATTTACCAGGTGCAAGTAGTGTTCGTCGGGATGTTGCGCGTCGCTCGTATCGATCGGGGCTGCCGGTTGTTGTCCTTCAGGCCATTGCATGTGCCATTCCTTTAGCGTTGGAAGAGCCGACAGCAAACCAGCCAGTGGCGATCAACGTGCGGTACATATTTATGCCGGTGACAACCGGCTGAATTGATATCCTGCGCGGCCTGCCGCAAATCGGCGATGCCGGTTTAAACTGCGCCTTTGCGACGCTATATGTCGCATTGCCGTAAACCCGGGAAAATCCGGGGTTTGCGCTATAAGAAGTTGTCGCTTGGCGACAAGGCCGGGCTGAAAACTGTCCTTACAATCCCCCCATCGCTCGCCAGTTTCAGGCGGGTGGCCCTCATCAGGAGACTCCGATGTCCGTTGAGCACGCTGCGGTAGAACGCGCCGATTTCGACCAGGTTATGGTTCCCAACTACGCGCCTGCCGCTTTCATACCGGTGCGTGGCGCCGGTTCCCGTGTCTGGGACCAGAGCGGCCGCGAGCTGATCGACTTCGCCGGCGGCATCGCCGTCAACGTATTGGGCCACGCGCATCCGGCGCTGGTCGGTGCCTTGACCGAGCAAGCGAACAAGTTGTGGCACGTTTCCAACGTGTTCACCAACGAGCCGGCCCTGCGTCTGGCGCACAAGCTGATCGACGCCACGTTCGCCGAGCGCGTGTTCTTCTGCAACTCCGGCGCCGAAGCCAACGAGGCCGCGTTCAAGCTGGCCCGTCGCGTGGCGTTCGATCGTTTCGGCAGCGAGAAGTACGAAATCATCGCCGCACTGAACAGCTTCCACGGACGCACTCTGTTCACCGTTAACGTCGGTGGCCAGTCGAAGTATTCCGACGGTTTCGGTCCGAAAATCACCGGCATCACCCACGTTCCGTACAACGATCTGGCAGCACTGAAAGCCGCCGTTTCCGATAAGACTTGCGCAGTGGTTCTGGAGCCGATCCAGGGCGAGGGCGGCGTCCTGCCGGCCGAACTGGCTTACCTGCAAGGTGCCCGTGAACTGTGCGACGCGAACAACGCGTTGCTGGTGTTCGACGAAGTGCAGACCGGCATGGGGCGTACCGGCCACCTGTTCGCCTACCAGCATTACGGCGTGATCCCGGACATCCTCACCAGCGCCAAGAGCCTGGGCGGCGGTTTCCCGATCGCGGCCATGCTGACCACCGAAGCGCTGGCCAAGCATCTGGTCGTCGGCACCCACGGCACCACTTACGGCGGCAACCCGCTGGCGTGCGCCGTCGCCGAAGCGGTGATCGACGTGATCAACACCCCTGAAGTGCTGAGCGGCGTCAACGCCAAGCACGACAAATTCAAGACCCGCCTGCAGCAGATCGGCGAGAAGTACGGCCTGTTCACTCAGGTGCGTGGTCTCGGTCTGTTGATCGGTTGTGTGCTGAGCGAAGCCTGGAAAGGCAAGGCCAAGGGCATCTTCAACGCCGCTGAAAAAGAAGGCCTGATGATTCTGCAGGCCGGCCCGGACGTGATCCGTTTCGCGCCGAGCCTGGTGGTCGAAGACGCCGATATCGATGCCGGTCTGGACCGCTTCGAACGCGCTGCCGCAAAACTGACGCAAGCCTGATAGACCTTTCGACGCCTGGAGTTTTTCAGGCGTCGATCAAAATTTTTGATACCGGGCAATATCAAATGTGGGAGCGGGCTTGTGGTGAGGGGATTTATCCCCGATGGGCTGCGCAGCAGCCCCAAGCTTTTTGAGGGCCGCTACGCGCCCCATCGGGGATAAATCCCCTCACCACAAAGGCTCACCCCTACAAGGTCCGGTGTTTTTTTTTCAGTAAATTTTTATAAGAGAAAGGAGTGACACCATGCTGGTGATGCGCCCTGCGCAAATGGCTGATCTGGGCGAGGTACAGCGTCTGGCTGCGGACAGCCCGATTGGTGTCACTTCCTTGCCGGATGACGTGGAACGTCTGAGCGACAAGATCGCTGCGAGCGAAGCCTCGTTTGCCGCTGAAGTGAGCTTCAATGGTGAGGAGAGCTATTTCTTTGTCCTCGAAGACACCGCCACCGGCAAACTGGTCGGTTGCTCGGCCATTGTCGCTTCGGCCGGTTATTCCGAGCCGTTCTACAGCTTCCGCAACGAGACCTTCGTCCACGCCTCCCGCGAGCTGAAGATCCACAACAAGATCCACGTGCTTTCGCAGTGCCACGACCTGACCGGCAACAGCTTGCTGACCAGTTTCTACGTGCAGCGCGAACTGGTGGGGTCGCCGTGGTCCGAGCTCAACTCCCGTGGCCGTCTGTTGTTCGTTGCCAGCCACCCCGAGCGTTTCGCCGATTCGGTGGTGACCGAGATCGTCGGTTACAGCGACGAGAATGGCGACTCGCCGTTCTGGGACGCCATCGGGCGCAACTTCTTCGACCTCAACTACGCCGCGGCCGAGCGTCTGTGCGGTCTCAAGAGCCGTACGTTCCTCGCCGAACTGATGCCGCATTACCCGATCTATGTGCCGCTGCTGCCGGACTCCGCTCAGGAAGCGATGGGCCAGGTGCACCCGCGTGCGCAGATCACCTTCGACATCCTGATGCGCGAAGGCTTCGAGACCGATCACTACATCGACATTTTCGACGGCGGTCCGACCCTGCATGCACGTGTTTCGGGGATCCGTTCGATCGCCCAGAGCCGCGTGGTGCCGGTGAAGATCGGCGAGCATGTCAAAGGTGCCGGGCGCCAGTATCTGGTGGCCAACGCGCAGTTGCAGGATTACCGCGCCGTGCTGCTTGAACTGGATTACGCGCCGGGCAAACCGGTGACTCTGGATCTGGAAGCGGCCGAAGCCCTGGGCGTCGGTGAAGGTGCCAGCGTGCGCCTGGTGGCGGTTTAACGCCTTAGCGAGTTTCACGGGTGGCGAGAGCGGCCCGTTTGAGGAGATAGCATGATTGTTCGTCCCGTACGCAGCAGCGATTTATCCGCGCTGATCGAGCTGGCCCGCAGCACCGGCACCGGCCTGACCACCTTGCCGGCCAACGAAGAACGCCTGGCGCATCGGGTCGGCTGGGCCGAGAAGACCTTTCGCGGTGAGGCCGGCCGTGGCGATACCGACTACCTGTTCGTGCTCGAAGACGACGACGGTCGCGTGGTGGGGATTTCCGCCATTGCCGGCGCAGTCGGTCTGCGTGAGCCTTGGTACAACTTCCGTGTCGGCCTGACCGTCAGCGCCTCGCAGGAGTTGAACATCTATCGCGAGATTCCGACGCTGTTCCTCGCCAACGACCTGACCGGCAACTCCGAACTGTGCTCGCTGTTCCTCCACGCCGATTACCGCAACGGCCTCAACGGCCGCATGTTGTCGAAGGCGCGGATGCTGTTCATCGCCGAGTTCCCTGAGCTGTTCGGCAACAAGATCATCGCCGAGATGCGTGGTGTGTCCGATGAAGCCGGGCGCTCGCCGTTCTGGGAAAGCCTGGGCCGGCATTTCTTCAAGATGGAATTCAGCCAGGCCGATTACCTGACCGGTGTCGGCAACAAGGCTTTCATCGCTGAACTGATGCCGAAGTTTCCGCTGTACACCTGCTTCCTGTCCGAGGATGCGCGAGGCGTGATCGGCCAGGTGCACCCGGACACCGAGCCCGCGCTGGCGATGCTCAAGAGCGAAGGTTTCAGCTATCAGGGTTACGTCGACATCTTCGACGCCGGCCCGGCCATCGAATGCGAAACCAGCAAGATCCGCGCAGTGCGTGACAGTGAAGCGCTGGTGCTGGCCGTGGGGACGCCGGGCGACGACGCCACGCCGTTCATCATCCATAACCGCAAGCGCGAAGACTGCCGCATCACTGCTGCGCCGGCCCGTCTGGCCGCCGGTACTTTGGTCGTTGATCCACTGACCGCCAAACGTCTTCAACTCAACGCGGGCGATCAAGTGCGTGCCGTAGCGTTGTCCGCTGCACGGGAGTCGAAATAATGAATTCGCTATACATCGCAGGTGAGTGGCTGGCCGGTCAGGGCGAGGCTTTTCAATCGCTGAATCCGGTGACCCAGCAAGTGCTGTGGTCGGGGGAGGGCGCCACTGCCGCTCAGGTCGAATCCGCCGTGCAAGCTGCACGTCAGGCATTCCCGGGTTGGGCACGTCGTTCACTGGACGAACGCATCGCCGTCCTCGAAGCGTTCGCCGCCGCCCTGAAAAACCACGCCGACGAACTGGCCCGCACCATTGGTGAAGAGACCGGCAAGCCGCTGTGGGAAGCCGCGACCGAAGTGACCAGCATGGTCAACAAAATCGCGATTTCGGTGCAGAGCTACCGCGAGCGTACCGGCGAGAAGAGCGGCCCATTGGGCGACGCCACCGCCGTGTTGCGCCACAAGCCGCACGGCGTGGTGGCGGTGTTCGGGCCTTATAACTTCCCTGGCCACTTGCCGAACGGTCACATCGTGCCGGCGCTGCTGGCCGGTAACAGCGTGCTGTTCAAGCCAAGCGAGCTGACCCCGAAAGTCGCCGAGCTGACGGTCAAGTGCTGGATCGAAGCCGGTCTGCCGGCAGGCGTTTTGAACCTGCTGCAAGGCGCTCGCGAAACCGGCATCGCGCTGGCGGCGAACCCGGGCATCGACGGTCTGTTCTTCACTGGCTCCAGCCGTACCGGCAATCATCTGCATCAGCAATTCGCCGGGCGTCCGGACAAGATTCTGGCGCTGGAAATGGGCGGCAATAACCCGCTGGTGGTCGATCAGGTCGCGGATCTGGATGCGGCGGTCTACACGATTATTCAGTCGGCGTTCATCTCGGCGGGTCAACGCTGCACATGCGCGCGTCGTCTACTGGTGCCGCAAGGCGCGTGGGGCGACAGCTTGCTCAAGCGTCTGGTTGAGGTCTGCGCGACTATTGAAGTGGGTGCGTTCGATCAGCAACCGGCGCCATTCATGGGCTCGGTGATTTCCCTCGGCGCGGCGAAAGCGCTGATGGATGCCCAGGCACATCTGCTGGCCAACGGCGCCGTGTCGTTGCTGGCGATGACTCAGCCGCAGGCACAAGCCGCGCTGCTGACGCCGGGCATTGTCGATGTGACGGCGGTGGCCGAGCGCTCCGACGAAGAGCTGTTTGGCCCACTGTTGCAAGTGATCCGCTACGCCGATTTTGAAGCGGCGATTGTTGAAGCCAACAACACCGCTTTTGGTCTGGCCGCAGGTTTGTTGTCGGATTCCGAAGCACGTTACCAGCAGTTCTGGCTGGAAAGCCGCGCCGGTATCGTCAACTGGAACAAACAACTGACCGGTGCAGCGAGCAGCGCGCCGTTCGGCGGTGTCGGTGCGTCGGGCAACCATCGCGCCAGCGCCTACTACGCAGCGGATTACTGCGCGTACCCGGTGGCGTCGCTGGAAACGCCGAGCCTGGTGTTGCCTGCGGCTCTGACCCCAGGCGTGAAAATGGCGTGATGCCAATCGCTGGCAAGCCAGCTCCCACAGGGATTGAGGTGTACACAGAATCTGTGAACACCACCGAACTTGTGGGAGCTGGCTTGCCAGCGATGGCCGCAACGCGGTCGCACTGAACAGTTAGTTACTGAAGCCTATAACAACAGATTTTCGTGGAGCCTCGCTGATGAAATCCTATGAAGTCAATTTTGACGGTCTAGTGGGGCCGACCCATAACTACGGTGGTCTGTCCTACGGCAACGTTGCATCGCAGAGCAACAGCCAGCAGTCTTCGAATCCGAAGGAAGCGGCGCTGCAAGGTCTGGCGAAAATGAAAGCGCTGATGGAAATGGGCTTTCAGCAAGGCGTACTGGCGCCGCAGGAACGTCCGGACGTGGCCGCGCTGCGCCGTCTGGGTTTCAGCGGCACCGACGCTCAAGTGATCGAGCGCGCCGCCAAAGAAGCCATGCCGCTGCTGGTCGCCAGTTGCTCGGCGTCGAGCATGTGGGTGGCGAACGCCGCCACGGTCAGCCCGAGTGCCGACACCGCTGACGGTCGCGTGCATTTCACTGCCGCCAACCTCAACTGCAAATACCACCGCAGCATCGAGCACCCGACCACCAGCCGCGTGCTCGGCGCGATGTTCGCCAATCAGCAGCACTTCGCCCACCACGCGGCATTGCCGGCGGTGGCGCAGTTCGGCGACGAAGGCGCGGCCAACCACACGCGTTTCTGCCGTGAGTACGGCGAGGCCGGTGTCGAGTTCTTCGTGTTCGGTCGCAGTGCTTTCGACAATCGTTATCCAGCACCGCAAAAGTACCCGGCGCGCCAGACCCTTGAAGCGTCGCAAGCGGTCGCGCGTCTGCACGGTCTGCGTGAGGACGGCGTGGTTTACGCCCAGCAGAACCCGGCCGTGATCGATCAGGGCGTGTTCCACAACGACGTGATCGCGGTGGGTAACGGCGAGGCGCTGTTCTACCACGAGGACGCTTTCCTCGACACCGAACAGATGCTCGTCGAACTGCAAGGCAAGCTGGCCAAGGTCGGCGGCAATTTCCAGTCGATCTGCGTGCCGCGTTCGGCGGTCACCGTGGATGACGCCGTGCGTTCGTACCTGTTCAACAGTCAGTTGCTGTCGCGCCCTGACGGTTCGATGCTGCTGATCGTGCCGCAAGAGTGCCAGGCCAACGAGCGCGTGTGGGCTTACCTGCAAAGCCTGACCAGCTCCGGCGGTCTGATCCGCGAAGTGAAGGTTTTCGATCTCAAGCAAAGCATGCAGAACGGCGGTGGCCCGGCGTGCCTGCGACTGCGCGTCGCGCTGAATGAAACGGAACTGGCGGCGGTCAACCCAGGCGTTATCATGACGGCCCCGTTATACGGTTCGTTGACCGCATGGGTTGAAAAGCACTACCGCGACCGCCTGAGCGAAACCGATCTGGCGGACCCGCAGTTGCTGCTTGAATGCCGGACGGCACTGGATGAACTGACGCAAATCCTTAAACTGGGCGCGGTTTATCCATTCCAGATCAATTGATGGCCGGCGCGCTGCCTGAACGCGGCGCACGGCTTGTCTCCCCAAGAGAGTAAAAACATGAGCGATTCCCTGCAGCTGATCCTTGAAGACACCGACGGCACGCAACTGCAAACCTCGTGCACCCGCGTCGCGGTCATGTGGCAAGGCAAAGAGCTGTGGATCCAGCAGGACGGCCGTGGCCAACTGCTGATCGGCGTGGACGTTGAAGAAGGTGACGCGGAATACGCCAACCTGCTGCTGCGCCCATTGGCGACTAATCTGGTAAGTCTGCAACTGGAAATGGAACCGGCTGACGTCGGCGACGACGAAGACCACGTTCACGGCCCGGATTGCAACCACGATCACTAAGGAAACCGCTCTATGCTCGCCCTCGGCAAACTGCTTGAACTGACCCTCGCCGGCCGCGAACCGGCGGAGAAGACTCAACTGACTGTCGAAGGCGTGCGCATGCGCTGGTTGAGCGAAGGGGCGCTGGAAGTCCGGCCCCCGGAAGCTCGCGACAATGGCCTGGATCTGCTGCTGTCGGCAGGCATTCATGGCAACGAAACAGCACCGATCGAGTTGCTCGACCGGTTGCTGCACGACATCGCTCGTGGCGATCTGAAGCCACGCGCCCGCATTCTGTTCCTGTTCGGCAACCCCGAGGCGATTCGCAAAGGCGAGCGCTTCATCGAGCAGGACGTCAATCGGCTGTTCAATGGCCGTCATGAACAAACAAGCGGTTCTGAAGCCATACGCGCCTGTGAGCTGGAGCGGTTAGCGGCGAGTTTCTTCAGCCTGCCAAATCGCCAGCGTCTGCATTACGACCTGCACACGGCGATTCGTGGCTCGAAGATCGAGCAGTTCGCCTTGTATCCGTGGAAAGAAGGTCGTCAGCATTCCCGCCGGGAACTGGCGCGTCTGCGTGCGGCGGGCATGGAAGCGGTGCTGTTGCAGAACAAGCCATCGATCGTGTTCAGCTCGTACACCTACGACAAGCTCGATGCCGAGTCCTTCACGCTGGAGTTGGGCAAGGCTCGGCCGTTCGGGCAGAACGACGGGGTCAATGTGTCGCTGCTGGAAACCCGTTTGAAGCAGATCATTGAAGGCAATGAGCCGGAAATGGCTGAAGCGCAATTGGATGGTTTGCAGCTATTCAGCGTGGCGCGGGAAATCATCAAGCACAGCGATGCCTTCCGACTGAACCTGCCGCAGGATATCGAGAACTTTTCCGAGTTGGAGATGGGTTACGTGCTGGCCGAAGATCTGGCCAATACCCGTTGGGTCATCGAGGAGGAGGGCGCACGCATCATCTTCCCTAATCCCAAAGTCAAGAACGGCCTGCGCGCGGGCATCCTGATCGTGCCGACCAGCGACGAAAATCTCGCCTGACCTGATCGCCATAAAACCCTGTGGGAGCGGGCTTGCCCGCGATGGCGTACGGTCAGTCGACATCTAGCGCAACTGATCCACCGCTATCGCGGGCAAGCCCGCTCCCACAGGGGATGAGTGAGACCAGAGATCTCACTCATCCTGTTTACACCGCTACAGCACGCGGCTCAGTGCGGCGCAACGCACGAACCTTCTGCAGCGTATCCGCGCACGTCTTCGCCGCTTCCTGACCCTTGTGTACAAAGTGTTCGAAGAAGAACTTCTGATGTTCTTCGCCGGCATGGAAGTGGTGCGGGGTCAGGGACACCGAGAACACCGGCACTTCGGTTTCCAGCTGCACTTGCATCAGGCCGCTGACCACCGACTGGGCGACGAACTCGTGACGGTAGATGCCGCCGTCCACGACGAGGGCTGCCGCGACGATACCCGTATAACGACCGGTCTTGGCCAGCAGTTTGGCGTGCAGGGGCATTTCAAAGGCGCCGCCGACTTCAAAGAAATCGATGTCCGATTCCTGATAACCCTGAACAAGCATTTCGGCGAGGAAGCCTTTGCGGCTCTGGTCGACGATTTCCTTGTGCCAGCAGGCCTGGATGAACGCAACGCGCTCGCCGTGTGGGTGTTTGCTTTTGCTGTCGATAGCGGTGGGTTGCATGTTCTGACTCCTGTTTGTGTGAAAAACAGGGCGTTATGAATCGAAAGGGATTCAAGGGTACGCACGAGCGCAGAAGCGCGCGGACGGCCCTTTGGCGTTAATCCCGTTCTCTCTTCATCCGGACTATGACCGTCGGCCCCGGAATCACACCGGGTCTGCTGACCTTGTCGCCGTCCACCGCCTAAGCCGTGTTCGTCACCAAGCGCTCGCGGGCTATGCGCATTGCGCGCAATTACCGCCGGTGGGGAATTACACCCCGCCCTGAGAACGTTTACGCCGCCCTTTTTTCGGCGGCGCAGCGTTTTTAACACAGATTGTGTGTCTGTGCATTGCGCCTTTCTGATGATTGCTATCGAGTTTTCTGAACGCTGATATGGTGTTTTCCTGCGCCAAGGGTTGATTAATCGGCGCAATGACCGCAGTAATTCACCTTCGTAAAGGGATTTTCCCTGCTGACTTTGAGGCCAGGTTCATGAGCGTTATCGATCTTCGCAGCGACACCGTCACTCAACCGACTCCCGCCATGCTCGACGCGATGACCGCGGCGGCCACCGGCGATGATGTGTATGGCGAAGATCCGACGGTAAATCGTCTGGAAGCCGAACTGGCAAAACGACTGGGTTTCGCCGCTGCGCTGTTCGTGCCGACCGGCACCATGAGCAACCTGCTCGGTTTGATGGCGCACTGCGAGCGCGGTGACGAGTACATCGTTGGCCAACAGGCGCACACCTATAAGTACGAGGGCGGCGGCGCAGCGGTGCTCGGTTCGATTCAGCCGCAGCCGCTGGAGGTGCAGGCCGACGGTTCGCTGGGCCTGGATCAGGTTGCTGCTGCAATCAAGCCGGATGACTTCCACTTCGCCCGGACTCGCCTGCTGGCGCTGGAAAACACCATGCAAGGCAAAGTGCTGCCGCTCGAATACTTGGAGCGAGCGCGCCAATTCACTCAGGACCACGGCCTGCAACTGCACTTGGACGGCGCTCGTTTGTACAACGCGGCGGTCAAGCTCGGGGTCGATGCGCGGGAAATCACCCAGCATTTCGATTCGGTGTCGGTGTGCCTGTCCAAGGGCCTTGGCGCGCCGGTTGGTTCGGTGCTGTGCGGCTCGGTCGAGTTGATCGGCAAGGCTCGCCGCCTGCGCAAAATGGTCGGCGGTGGTATGCGTCAGGCCGGTTTGCTGGCAGCAGCAGGGCTGTACGCGCTGGATCACAATATCGAGCGTCTGGCCGATGACCACGCCAACGCGCAGTTTCTCGCCGAAGGTCTGCGTGACGCAGGCTTCAGTGTTGAGCCCGTACAGACCAACATGGTTTACGTGCAGATGGGCGACAAGGCCGAGGCGCTCAAGGCGTTTGCCGCCGAGCGCGGGATCAAATTGAGCGCTGCCGCTCGTCTGCGCATGGTCACGCACATGGACGTCAATCGCTCGCAAATCGAGCAAGTGATCGCGACATTCGTCGAGTTTTCGCGCGAGTGACAGCGTTAGCCGTCCAATTGACCGTTTCTATCGTATAAACACGCTGTACCCCGCGCGCAGGGCCGATATAATGCGGCCCTTTGCCGTCGCTTCGTCTGTTGACGTTTCGAACAGGCCTTTGGCCGCAGCCTCCGTGG
>NZ_JBIUVJ010000061.1:0-2923 GCF_044742875.1 Pseudomonas sp. NPDC087817 | reverse complement strand
TCGCTTCTTCGAAGAGCAAGGCCACACCCGTGTAGCCTCCAGCTCTTTGATTCCGGGCAACGACCCAACCCTGCTGTTCACTAACGCGGGGATGAACCAGTTCAAGGACTGCTTCCTGGGCCAGGAAAAACGTGCGTACACCCGTGCGACCAGCAGCCAGAAATGCGTGCGCGCCGGTGGCAAGAACAGTGACCTGGAAAACGTCGGTTATACCGCTCGTCACCACACGTTCTTCGAAATGCTCGGTAACTTCAGCTTCGGTGACTATTTCAAGCACGACGCGATCACCTTCGCCTGGACCTTCCTCACCGGCGTGCTGAAACTGCCGAAGGAAAAGCTCTGGGTTACCGTCTACGCCTCCGATGACGAAGCGTATGACATCTGGACCAAACAGATCGGTGTGCCGGTCGAGCGCATGATTCGCATCGGCGACAACAAAGGCGCGCCGTACGCTTCCGACAACTTCTGGACCATGGGCGATACCGGCCCGTGCGGCCCATGCACCGAGATTTTCTACGATCACGGCGACCACATCTGGGGTGGCCCACCGGGCTCGCCGGAAGAAGATGGCGACCGTTACATCGAGATCTGGAACAACGTGTTCATGCAGTTCAACCGCACCGCCGATGGCGTGTTGCATCCGTTGCCAGCGCCGTCGGTCGACACCGGCATGGGCCTGGAGCGGATCAGTGCGGTGATGCAGCACGTCAATTCCAACTACGACATTGACCTGTTCAAGAACCTGCTGAAGGCCTCGGCTGAAGCCATCGGTTGCGAGAATGGCGACCAGTCTTCGCTGAAAGTGGTTTCCGACCACATTCGTTCGTGCGGTTTCCTGATTGCCGACGGCGTGCTGCCGTCCAACGAAGGCCGCGGTTATGTGCTGCGCCGGATCATTCGTCGCGCCTGCCGTCACGGCAACAAACTGGGCGCCACTGGCAGCTTCTTCTACAAGATCGTTGCGGCACTGGTTGCCGAGATGGGCGAAGCCTTCCCGGAACTGAAGAAGCAGCAGAGCAACATCGAGCGCGTGCTCAAGGCTGAAGAAGAACAGTTCTCCAAGACCCTGGAGCACGGCCTGAAGATCCTCGAGCAGGATCTGGCAGAACTCAAAGGCACCGTGGTGCCAGGCGACGTGGTGTTCAAACTCTACGACACCTACGGTTTCCCGATGGACCTGACCGCGGACATCGCCCGCGAGCGCGGCCTGACCGTTGACGAAGTCGGCTTCGAGCGTGAAATGGAAGCCCAGCGTGTTCGTGCGCGTTCGGCCAGCTCGTTCGGTCTGGACTACAACACGCTGGTCAAGGTTGATGTGGCCACTGAATTCACCGGCTACACCGACACCAGCGGTTCGGCAAAAATCGTCGCTATCTATAAAGAAGGCAAGTCGGTCGACGTCTTGAATGAAGGCGAAGAGGCGGTGATCGTGCTGAACCAGACGCCGTTCTACGCTGAATCCGGCGGCCAGATCGGCGACTGCGGTTTCCTTCAGGCGGGCAACGCGCGCTTCGACGTGCGCGACACCACCAAGACCGGCGGCGCCTTCCTGCACCACGGCGTGCTGGACTCGGGCAGCCTGACTATTGGCGCACCAGTGGAAACCCACGTCGATGCCGAGGTGCGTCACGCCACTTCGCTGAACCACTCGGCCACCCACTTGCTGCACGCTGCACTGCGTCAGGTTCTGGGTGAGCACGTTCAGCAGAAAGGCTCGTTGGTGGACAGCCAACGCTTGCGTTTCGACTTCAGCCACTTTGAAGCGATCAAGCCTGAGCAAATCAAAGCGCTGGAAGACATCGTCAACACCGAGATTCGCAAGAACTCCGCGGTTGAAACCGAAGAGACCGACATCGAAACCGCCAAGAACAAAGGCGCCATGGCGCTGTTTGGCGAGAAGTACGGCGACAACGTGCGCGTGCTGAGCATGGGCGGTGATTTCTCCGTCGAGCTGTGCGGCGGTATCCACGCCAACCGTACCGGCGACATCGGCCTGCTGAAAATCATCAGCGAAGGCGGTGTGGCTTCGGGCGTGCGTCGTATCGAGGCAGTCACCGGTGCTGCGGCACTGGCCTACTTGAACGCTGCTGAAGAACAACTCAAGGAAGCGGCCAACCTGGTCAAGGGTAGCCGCGACAACCTGATCGACAAGCTGTCCGCCGTGCTGGAGCGCAACCGCGCGCTGGAAAAGCAACTGGAGCAATTGCAGGCCAAGGCTGCCAGCGCCGCTGGCGACGATCTGTCGAACTCGGCAGTCGACGTCAAAGGCGTGAAGGTTCTGGCCGCGCGTCTGGATGGTCAGGACGGCAAGGCGCTGCTGGCGCTGGTCGATCAGCTGAAAAACAAACTCGGCCGCGCAGTGATCCTGCTCGGCAGTGTCCATGAGGAAAAGGTCGTTCTGGTTGCAGGCGTAACCAAAGACCTGACTGGCCAACTCAAAGCCGGTGATTTGATGAAACAGGCTGCTGCGGCAGTGGGCGGGAAGGGCGGTGGTCGTCCGGACATGGCGCAGGGCGGCGGTATCGATGCCGGCGGTGTCGTACACCGGTAATCAGGTGCGGATCCTGACGGACAGTGCGCACAATAAAGCGCGTATCTTGCAGATTGATGACCAGAAGATTCGCGGTGATCTGAAAGCGGGTCGCGTGGTGGTTGTCGCCGGTTTCCAGGGCGTCGACGAGCACGGCAACATTACCACCCTCGGTCGCGGCGGTTCCGACACCACGGGTGTGGCACTGGCGGCAGCGCTGAAAGCCGATGAATGCCAGATCTACACCGACGTCGATGGTGTCTACACCACCGACCCGCGTGTGGTGCCGGTCGCTCAGCGTCTGGACAAGATCACTTTCGAAGAGATGCTGGAGATGGCCAGCCTCGGTTCCAAGGTGTTGCAGATCCGTGCGGTGGAATTCGCCGGCAAGTA
>NZ_JBIUVJ010000060.1:0-32542 GCF_044742875.1 Pseudomonas sp. NPDC087817 | reverse complement strand
CTCCCGGGCAAGGCCGGTCTCGTGCACATCTCGATGCTGCCCGACGCTCGCGGAGAGAAAGTGACCGACATCCTGAAAGAAGGCCAGGAAGTGGAAGTGCTGGTACTGGACGTGGACAACCGCGGCCGTATCAAGCTGTCCATCAAAGACGTGGCAGCGGCCAAGGCTTCGGGCGTTTAATCACCCCAAAGCGTTAGCGCAATAAAAATGCCCCGCCGTGAGAACGGCGGGGCATTTTTTTGCCTGCGAAATATCGAGACATTCTGCGAAGTTGCCGGACTTCAATACCGGTGCTAGGTTTAGCCCACCGCCCGTGTAGCTCAGCCGGTAGAGCAGCGCACTCGTAACGCGAAGGTCGCAGGTTCGATTCCTGTCTCGGGCACCACTCCCCTTATTTCACTTTACGGCTCAGATCCTCGACGGCGCGTTTGAGCTGATCCATCGCCCGATCCTGATCGTTTATTTTCTGCTTCAGATTCGAAATCTCGCTGCTGTTCGAGTTGGAACTGGAACCACTGTTGCGCTTGAGGTCTTCGACCTGGCGGCTGAGCGTATCGAGCTGGCGGTCCTGTTCCTTGACCTTGTTCTTCAGATCTTCGACTTCTCTGCCACTGGAACTTGAGCTGGAACCGCTGCTGCGCTTGAACTCTTCAATCTGACGCGACTGCTCATTAACGGTGTCGCGCATCTTCTTCAGTTCATCGACACCGATTCCGCTTCTGATCACCACCTCTTTGCCGTAGTCGTTGTGTATGGCGGTAATCTGATCGCCGTAGGAAGGGCTGCTGTTACTCAGTTCAATTGCCATTGCAGTTGCTGGCAGGGCCAGTGTGCCCAGCAGGGCGGTCAGAGCGGTGGCGGAGACAACAGAAGAAATCTTCGAAAAGCTGCGCATCACTGGTTTTCCTTGTGAACAGCAAGAGTAAGTGCCGACATGGCACATCGCTATGACTCAAAATCCGGATTTATGTTCCGCAGGTCAGCTTTTTGTGAGAGAGATGTAAAGAGCCGTGTAATTCGTCATGCAAACGTCCTATATTCGGTGCCTGCATGAGCATCGCCCAGCAGTTTTCAGATGATCCCGAATGGTTCCGAAGGCCGGTCAATCCGCGTCAGAGAGATCCTTGATGATCCAGATCCATCCTCCATTCCTATGATCAGCGAGAACGCCATGACCGAATTAACTCAAGAGCAACGTCACGAACTAGCGCTGGAAAAGTACGTTCTGGACGTACCGGAGCTGAAAGAAGAGATCAAGGACCTGAGTCCTGATGATCAGAAAGACCAGATCCAGTGGGCATTCGAGGACGAAGCCGAAGCCCAGGGCTTGCAGCCGTGGGAACTGACGCTCAAGTACACCAGCACTCCTGAGGAGTTCGAGGCTCAGCGTCTTGTACTGCACAAGGAGGCGGCCGAAGTGTTGGGCGTCGAGTGGCAAGAGTACTGCGAGATGAACAATCTCGTCGTTTGACGAGAGCTGCAAGCTTCAAGCCGCAAGCTACAAGTCAAAGCAGAACCGTTTGGCTTGCAGCTTGCAGCTTGTAGCTTGAAACTTGCCGCTGCTGTTTAAAGGCTCAGACGCATCGACAGATCCACCGCCTTTACATCCTTGGTCATCGCACCAATCGAGATGTAATCGACCCCGGTCTCGGCGATTGGCAACAGAGTGCTTTCGTTGATGCCGCCGCTGGCTTCAAGTTTCGCCTTGCCGCCGTTGAGGCGTACGGCTTCGCGCATGTCGTCCAGGCTCAGCTCGTCGAGCATGATGATATCGGCACCGGCAGCCAACGCTTCCTTCAGCTCCTCCAGGCTCTCCACTTCGACCTCCACCGGTTTACCCGGCGCGATCTTGTGCGCGGCAGCGATGGCCTGGGCGATGCCTCCGCTGGCGGCGATGTGGTTTTCCTTGATCAGGAACGCATCGTAGAGGCCGATGCGGTGGTTGTGGCAACCGCCGCAGGTCACCGCGTATTTCTGCGCCAGACGAAGGCCCGGCAGGGTTTTACGGGTATCGAGCAGCTTGACCTGAGTCGTCCCGACGAAGTCAGCCAGGTACTGCGCGCGCGTGGCCACGCCAGACAGCAGTTGCAGGAAATTCAGCGCGCTGCGTTCACCGGTCAGCAGTGAGCGGGCCGGCCCTTCCAGATGAAACAGCGGCTGATTCGGTTTGACCCGTTCGCCATCGACCACTTGCCAATGCACCGCGACCCGCGGATCCAGCTGACGAAACACGGCATCGACCCACGCCGTGCCGCAGATGACGGCTGCATCGCGAGTGATGATGGTGGCTTTGGCCAGACGTTCGGCAGGAATCAATTGTGCGGTGATGTCGCCGCTGCCGATGTCTTCGAGCAACGCACGGCGCACGTTGGCTTCGATTTCGGCGGTCAAATCGGCGAGACGTAGATTCGGCATAACGGGCTCCACAAACAAAGTGATTCGATTATAGGGGCATGGCACGAACCAACCCAAGGTGAGAACTCGCGTGCTTGACTGCATCTGGTCGATTTTCTTTGAGTAAACGTGCTTCAGGCGCGGTCATTGGAGGGTGGCCGGGCATAGGGGAAACCCTGACGCCTCTGGCGTATGGGATAACTTTTACAAGATAATTCGCCGCGCATTTGACGTCATAGGTTTGACGTCTGTGATGGCCAGAATCATTGATATCTGTGCAAGCCCGCTTTCACAGGGATTTGTGTCGATCAGAAGAATCACCGTTCCAGGAGGCTTGGATGCACAACGACGGGAAAGTAGTGCCTTTGCACAAGGCCGCTACGGATCAGGCGAATCACTCGCCGCTCGCCCGCCTGCCTGTGATTCTGCTTCAGGTTCGCGACAAGGCCGCTCAACAGTTACGGCACGGCTTGCAGGAGCTGTTTGATAACGCCGACGACACTTTGTTTGAAATGGCTGACCGGGCGCGCAACGACGTCGAACAGAACATCTTTTTCGAAGCCATGCGCGACCTGCGCCTCAAGCGCAAAAACATCGAGCGCGGTTTTCTCGAACAATTCTTCGAGGCCTTTGTCGGCCTCACACAATACGATCCCGTTCACAACACGCTGCCGCGTCCGTTGATGTATGAAGAATCGGCTCCACGCACCGATGACATGGAGCGCAACGTGGCGGTGGAGACCATGGTCGGCCGCGTGCTCAAGCGTGATGGCTTCGCCCTCGATCAATTGACCGCACGACTTGGCGCCTTGCTCGGCAGTACGCTTGATGATCAGCACAACCCGCTCGGCCCGGCGCTGCTCTGTGAGTATTTCCTCCAGGCCGGACGCAACCTGGGCGTCGAGATCAAGGTCAAGTTGATCCTGCTCAAACTGTTCGAGCGCTATGTGCTGGCCGACACTGAGCAACTGTATGCCGAAGCCAATCAACTGCTCAGCGCCACCGGTGTGCTGCCCGAGCTGAAACCGGCACCGGCGCGGCGCGCGATTGATCGCGCGGCCGCCGCCATCAATCGCGAAGAAAGCGATGACCCGGCGCCAGCCGACGAAGGTGTGCAGGAAGTCTTCGCCGCGTTGCAGGAGTTGTTGTTGCACGTGCGCGGCAGTGTCGCGCCAACCCTCGAAACGAGCGCCGCCGCCCAGCCGATCACCACCCGCGACCTGCTGCGCCTGCTTTCGCACTTGCAGCAATATGTGCCGGCGCTGGCGGCGCAGGACGACTTTGATCTGCGCAATCAGCTCGAACAATTGCTGACGCGGGTCAGCGTCAAAAGTGGCAAGTCACGAATCGTCGGTGGTACAGACGAAGACGTGATCAACCTGATCGCCATGGTCTTCGACTGCATCCTCGAAGATCACAATGTGCCGGACTCGCTCAAGGCACTGATCGCCCGCTTGCAGATCCCGATGCTCAAGGTCGCGGTGCTCGATAAAAGTTTCTTCAGTCGCAGCAGTCACCCGGCGCGGCGCCTGCTCAATGAAATCGCCGATGCGGCCATGGGCTGGGGCGACTGCGACGGCGAGACGCGTGACAGCCTGTATCTGCGCATCGAGCAAGTGGTGCAGCGCCTGCTAACCGATTTTGTCGATGACCCGGCGATTTTTTCCGAGCTGCTCGCCGACTTTCTCGCCTTCACTAGCGATGAGCGTCGCCGCAGCGAATTGCTCGAACAGCGGCTGCGTGATGCCGAAGAGGGGCGGGCGAAAACCGAGCTGGCGCGGCGGCGGGTCGAGCTGGCGTTGAATCAGGCGCTGTTGGGCAAAGTCCTGCCACCGTCAGTCGTGACATTTGTACAGGACGCCTGGAGCAAGGTGTTGCTGCTGACCTGCCTCAAGCATGGCGACCAGTCAGCCGAGTGGCAGGCCGATGTGCAGACCATGGAACAATTGGTCTGGAGTGTGCAGCGTCATGCCGACCCGGACGCCAGTATGCGTTTGCTGGCGCTGGTGCCGGGTTTGCTCAAGTCGCTGCGTGATGGCTTGAGCAGTTCGGCATTCGATCCGTTTGCGACCAGTGAATTCTTCAGTGAACTGGAAGCGCTGCATGTGCGCGTGCTGGAGCCGTCCACCCAGGCCGACGCGTCTACGTCGACGCCAATGATCGAGGTGTCGCAGCAGATCGTATTGCAGGCAGCCGAAGAGGGCGCGATGGCGCCGGGGGCGGCGCGTCTGGCGCATGACGGTGCGGGCCTGCAACAGGTCGATCAATTGCGTGTGGGCAGTTGGGTTGCGTTTCAGGAAGACGATGAAAACACCCTGCGCTGCAAATTGGCGGCGATCATCGAGGCCACCGGCAAATACGTGTTTGTCGACCGCACCGGGATGAAAGTGCGGGAGCGCAGCCGTATCGGTCTGGCCCTTGAGTTCCAGCGTGGTGCGGTGCGTGCGCTGGATGACACCTTGCTGTTCGACCGTGCGCTGGAGTCGGTGCTGGGCAATCTGCGACGACTCAATCGCGCCAAGTGATCGCGCGGCGGGGGGCGATCACGGCATACTGGGCGCCAACACAGTCGGCGTTGAAGGAATCGGTATGCAGTTGGATCCCGCTAGCGGGTGGTGTCACGGGGTGCAGGTGTGCCCATCGCCCAACTTCAATGAGCGCCCTGCGGGCGAAGTTTCCCTGTTGGTGATCCACAACATCAGCCTGCCGCCTGCGCAGTTCGCTACGGGTAAGGTGCAGGAATTTTTCCAGAATCGTCTGGATGTCACCGAACATCCCTACTTTGCAGGGATTGCCGACCTACGGGTCTCGGCGCATTTTCTGATCGAACGTGACGGCAGCGTCACCCAGTTTGTCTCCTGTCTTGAACGGGCGTGGCATGCCGGCGTGTCGGTCTTCGATGGACGGGAAACCTGTAACGATTTTTCCGTGGGCATCGAGCTCGAAGGCACCGATGATCTGCCGTTCACCGACGCGCAGTATCAGGCGTTGACGGCGCTGACACGCCAGTTGCAAAAAGCATTTCCGGCTATCACCGGCGCGCGCATTTGCGGGCACAGCGACATTGCACCCGGGCGCAAGACCGATCCTGGCCCGGCATTCGACTGGGCGCGTTACCGCGCAGCCCTGGCACAAGAGGAAGGACAATGAGTTTTCTGGTGTTACTGCTGGCGGTCTGGATCGAGAAGTTCTCGGCCCTGCGCCATCGGGTTCAACGCGATGGCGGATGGATCCGCGAACTGCACAAACTCGAAAGCAGCGAGCGGCTGGCGACACAGGCATGGCTGGTGCTGACGATTCTGGTGCTGCTACCGGTAGCCTTGCTGGGATTGTTGCTGGTGGTGCTGGAGCCGGTGGCCTATGGCTTGCTGGCCTTGCCGGTGCATTTGCTGGTGGTGATTTACAGCCTCGGGCGTGGCGATTTGCTGGGCGGTCTCGGTCCGTTTCGCGATGCCTGGCGCCGTGAGGATCTGCAAGCAGCGGCGCATGTCGCCAAACGTGATCTGAATATCTGCGCCGACAGTGGTGAGCAATTGCTCGATCGGGTGCAGGGGCATCTGTTGTGGCAGGCCTATCAGAGTTTCTTTGCGGTGATTTTCTGGTATTTCGTGCTCGGACCGGTGGCGGCGCTGGCCTATCGCTTGTTGGCGCTGGCTGAAGAGCACGGTCAAAACCCGGCGCTGGTCGAGCGTGCCGCGCAGTTGCGCCATGCCTTCGACTGGCTGCCGGTGCGCCTGCTGGCGGCGAGTTTTGCGTTGGTCGGCAACTTCGTTGCGGTCAGTCGCGTGATGCTCCATGAGCTGCTGAACTGGAACATCAGCGCCGCACAGCTGATCAACAAGGTCGGATTGGTCGCAGGGGAAATCCCGCCGCCGGTCGTCGGCCCGGAAGGCATCAACACTCTGGATTGCCTGTGGGAACTGCTGCTGCGCGCGGCGGTGCTGTGGTATGCCGGGTTTGCCTTGTGGACTGTTCTGATTCACTGATCTTTCAGTGAAACTCATTGTGGTGAGGGAATTTATCCCCGATGGGCTGCGCAGCAGCCCCAAAAACCATCCTCCACGATTTATCAGATACAACGCCTATTCCGTTATTGGGGCCGCTTCGCGCCCCATCGGGGATAAATCCCCTCGCCACAATGGTTTTGTGTTGTCCTTGCGTCGTTAACCTTAAGTTACAAAACCTCCCTCCGATTTGAGCTATACAGAGATGGCGCCCGATAGTGGCTATCTGCTGTCTCTGCGCGCCTGCCAATAAAAACAAGAAAAACCAAGGGAGACTTCCAGTGAAGAGCTTGCTCTATCCCGCCGTCTCGCTGATGAACCGTCTGAGCTTCGGCATGAAGTTCAGCCTGATCAGCGTGCTGTTCCTGGTGCCGATGCTGGTGACCAATTTCTACCTGGTGCGCGATTCCTACCGCGAATTCCAGGGCACCCGCGTCGAGCTGCAAAGCCTCGACCTGCTCGGGAGCAGCCTGACCCTGCGCCGGGATCTGGAGACGCTGAACAATCTGGTGCAGATCAACGTCACCCTCGGCCAGTCCGGCAAGGCCGGCAATGTCGAAGCGCAGATCAGCAGCCTTGAACAAGCCGTGCTCACACGTCTGCAAGGGTTAGTGGCAATGACCGACGATCCGGAACAGATCAAGGTGTTCGACGGCAAACGCGATGAAATGATTGCCGCGTTCAAAGCACAGCAAGCGGAAAACTCCCTGCAAAGCAAAAGCGCGCTGATCGGCAAGCTGCTCGCCAGTGCGCAGATTTTCAGTCAGATCATCACCAGTCAGGCCGGTCTGAGCCGCGACAATCAAGGCGACATTCGTCAGCTCAGCGAACTGGTGACCCTGATTACGCCGACGGTGACGCAAACCCTCGGCGAAGGCCGGGCCATGGGCTCGTATTCGTTGGGGCAGGGCTTTCTCAACAGTTCGTCGAGCACACGTTTTGATGAGTTGCTGGTGCAGATCGAAAAACTGCAGGCCGAATACGGTCTGAAATTGCAGGACGCCCTCGGCTCCAGCAAAGCCGCGCGCGAATCCCTCAGCGCTGCGGCCGACACCAGCAAGGCCTCACTGAAACAGGCCAGCGAATTGTTCGAAGAACAAGTGGTGATGGCCGACACGCTCGATGCACCGTGGCAGGCGTTTTATGATCAGGTCACCGGGCTGATGGACAAGACCTACCAGCTCAACGAAGCCACCCTGAAGTTCCTCGACACTCAACTGCAGCAACGACTGGCGCAGAACCGCACGCACATGGTCTTGCAGGCTGCGGCGCTGTCGGTGGTGTTCGTGCTGATTTTCTATCTCTACGGCGGTTTCTACGCCTCGACCCGCACCACGCTCAAACGTCTTGGCGCGATGATGGACAAAGTTGCGGCAGGCGACATGACGGTCAATTTCAAAGCCAACAGCCGCGATGAATTGGGTGAGTTGGGCGAGGTGTTCAACGGCACGGTGAGGAAGATTCACGATTTGATCGAACGGGTCGGCCATACCGTCAGCGAAGTCGAGCGTCAGGCCGGGCAAGTTGAAAATGTCTCGGCGCAAAGCAATCAGGCGGTGGCCGGCCAGCGTACGCAAATCGAGCAAGTGGCCACCGCGATGAATCAGATGTCGGCGACCTCACTGGAAGTGGCGCGCAGTGCTGCTGCGGCGGTGAGCAGTGCCCACAGTGTGAATGACGAGACCATCAGCGGGCGGGGCCTGGTGGAGTCGCAGCAGGGCAGCATCGCTGCGCTGGCCAGCGAAATCGATCAGTCGGTGTTGGTGATCAACCAGCTCGCCAGCGACAGCCAGTCGATCAGCCGCGTACTGGAAGTGATCAAGAGCATCGCCGAACAGACCAATCTGCTGGCGCTCAACGCCGCGATCGAGGCGGCCCGGGCGGGTGAGCAGGGGCGCGGTTTTGCGGTGGTGGCGGATGAAGTGCGCACCCTGGCCAAGCGCACGCAGCAATCGACCGAAGAGATCGAACAGATGATCGCCAAGCTTCATGGCGGCGTCGGCGCGGCGGTGAAAGCCATGGGCGTCAGCCATCAGATGGCCAGCGGCACGGTCGGGCAATCGGAAAAGGTCCAGCAGGCACTGGAAAACATCCTCGGTGCCGTAGGCATGATCGTCGACCAGAACCAGCAGATTGCCGCCGCCGTCGAGCAGCAAACGGCGGTGGCCCATGACATCGACCAGAACATCGTCGAGATCAACCGCGCCGGTGAACGCACGGCGCAAGGCGCACACCAGACCGAAGACGCCAGTCGGGCGTTGTCGGCGCAGGTGGTGGAGCTGAAACAGCTGATCAGCGCGTTCCGGGTCTAGGCTTTACACAAATTCCTTGTAGGAATGAGCCTTTATGGTGAGGGGATTTATCCCCGATGGGGCGCGAAGCGCCCCCAATGCCTGAGTTAGAGATTTATCAAACATGTCGTCGATTTTTTGGGGCCGCTGCGCAGCCCATCGGGGATAAATCCCCTCGCCACAAAGATTCCCTCCGCAAGCGGCAGGGCGTTATCAGAAACTCTTGTAATACTTTTCCACTTTGAGTCGTAGGCCGAATCCTGTTTTTCTCCCAGCGCTGGCGTTCCGTCATCAATGAGCCAGTATTCCGGTTCATCTGATCGCGTAGAGGAGGCCACTCATGTCCGTTGCAACCTTGGGAATCCAGGGCCGCTGTGCCCATTGCGAGCAGACGCTGGTGCTCAAACCCTGGCAACTCAACGCTATCGCGATCCATGAATCGTTCACCTGCGAGCACTGTCAGCAAGCCTTGGAGCTGCGTTGTCCCAAGCAGATCAAACGCTTCAAGTCGCTCGATTCACTGGCGTTGTTGCGCTTCAGCGCTTCGATGACGGTGTGCACCGCGTTGCTGGTGGCGCTGGTGATGGAATGGCTGGGGCTGCTGAGCGTCACCGAACAGTTGAACGCCTCGCTGATCACGATTTTCGTGTACTTCGTGGTCGTTCGTTATGCGCGCCAACGTCAACACATAACGCTGATTCTCGAGGCTGCCAAGGCTCACGCCGATTGACTACCAGCCAAACACTGCGCAGCTGTTGGCGGTGCTGGTGGCGGCCAGATGTTCGGGGCTTACGTTCAGGATTTGCGCCAGCGCCGCGCAGATCGCCGGCAGGTGCGCGGGGCTGTTGCGCTGGCCGGGGAACATGGCGGGCGCCATGTCCGGTGAGTCGGTTTCCAGCACAATCGAATCCAGCGGCAAATCCGCCAGGACCCGATGCATGCGCAACGCCTGCGGCCAGGTCGGCGCACCACCCAGGCCAAGTTTGAAACCGAGTTTGATGTACTCGCGCGCCTCTTCACGGCTGCCGGCAAACGCATGGATGATCCCGGCGCGTTTGAGCTTGAAGCGCTTGAGCGTGGCAATCACCGCCGCGTGACTGCGCCGTACATGGATCAGCGCCGGCAAATTGAAATCCGCCGCCAGTTGCAACTGCGCTTCGAACAGCGCCTGTTGCCGCTCGCGGTCGAGGGTTTCGATGAAGTAGTCCAGACCGATTTCGCCCACCGCACACAACTGTCGATGACCGCGCAATCGCGTCAGCCAGTCGCCGAGGGCCTGCAAGTCTTCGGGGTGATGCTGTTCGAGATAGACCGGGTGCAAACCGAACGCTGCGTACAAGTCAGCGTCGCTCTGCACCAGATCCCATACCCGCTGCCAGTTACCCTCGTACACCCCCAACACCACCATCCGCCGCACCCCGAGGGCGCGGCTTTCGCCGAGCAACGCCGAGCGGTCGGCGTCGAAGTCGGGGAAGTCCAGGTGAGTGTGGCTGTCGATCAGCTCCACGCTTCAGTCCCGGTGAATACGTTGTTTGAAGGTGCGCGCAATGGCTCGCACGCCAGGCTGGTAATCCGATTGCTCGACGGCGGCCAGCGCCAGTTCCAGCGCCTTGTCGGCGATCAATTGGTGCTGCTGGGCCATGGCGTTGACCGGTAGCGGCAGGAAATCCAGCAATTGCGTGTCACCGAAGGTGCCAAGGCGCAGCGGACGGGATTTCAGCGGGAAGTCATGCAATGCGTCGAACACGCCCTGCAGCAGCACGTAGGAGGTGGTCACCAGCGCATCCGGTAAATGCCCCAGACGTTGCAGGAGTTCTTCCATCAATTGCTTGCCGCACTCGCGACTGAACGATTCGGCGTGCTCGACCAGCACTTCGCCTTTGAAATCGCCCAGCGCTTCTTTGAAGCCGGCCGCACGTTCCTGGCTGATGCTCAATTCCGGGCGAGCGCCGAGCAGGACGATCTGCTTGAGCTGCGGATCGAGCAGGCTCTGGGTCAGGTGCAGGCTGGCCTCGCGGTCGTCGCTGATCACCGAGCAAAAATGCTCGGGTTCCATGACCCGGTCGATGGCGATGATCGGCAGGCCCTTGGCCTGCAACTGGCGGTAGCTGTCATCCCCGGCCGGCAGGCAACTGGCAACGATCAGCGCATCGCAGCGGCGCGCCTTGAACAATTGCAGCAATTGGCGCTCGCTGTCCGGCGCATCGTCTGAGCTGGCGATCAGCAGTTGATAACCACGTGCCCGCGCGCCTTGTTCGAGCAGTTTGGCGATCCGCGCGTAACTGGGGTTTTCCAGGTCCGGCAAAATGAAGCCCAGCGTGCGCGTGTGCCGACTGCGCAGCCCGGCCGCTTGTGGATTGGGCGTAAAGCCATGCAGATCAACCACCGCGCGCACGCGCTCGACGGTCGCGTTACTGATGCGTTGCTGTTCGGCCTTGCCGTTGATGACGTAGCTGGCGGTGGTCACGGACACTCCGGCCAACCGCGCGATATCACTGAGTTTCAACCCGGGATTTCCTTGTTGTTTCGAGCATGCCGCGAGATTTTCGCCAATCCTACCCGATTAGGGCAGACGACTTATTGCCTACGCGCATCCGACAAGTTGGACTTCAAGGATGGGACATTATCGAGTAACGTGCCGATCAATCTAGATTAAACGTTTCAGCAAGCGTATTTTCTACGTTTTAGACGCCTTTGGCCGGTTCTGCCGTGAAACCGCCAAAACTGCCCCTGAAAAGGATGGCCCAGAGCGCCTAAGCTGCAAACCATTCAAAACAATACCTGGCTCTTTGAAGGGCCAAAAAGGAGATCGCATGCTCGAGCTCACTATAGAGCAGATATCCATGGGCCAATCGGCTGTGGATAAATCCGCTGCCC
Source organism: Pseudomonas sp. NPDC087817 (assembly GCF_044742875.1). Taxonomy (NCBI): domain Bacteria; kingdom Pseudomonadati; phylum Pseudomonadota; class Gammaproteobacteria; order Pseudomonadales; family Pseudomonadaceae; genus Pseudomonas; species Pseudomonas sp. NPDC087817. The sequence goes on along the minus strand of NZ_JBIUVJ010000060.1, from coordinate 20,976 downwards.
TGCAATTGCTGGCCAATCACCTGGTGGCCGATGGACTGGTCGCTGATGGTTACCTTGCCGGATTGCAGGCGCGCGAGGCCCAGGGCTCGACCTTTCTCGGTCAAGGTATTGCCATTCCCCACGGTACGCCCGAGACCCGCGATCAAGTATTCGCCACTGGCGTGCGCCTGATGCAGTTTCCCGAGGGCGTGGATTGGGGCGATGGCCAGATCGTTTATCTGGCGATCGGGATTGCGGCCAAATCCGATGAACACCTTCGTCTCTTGCAACTGCTGACCCGGGCCCTCGGCGAGACCGATCTCGGTCAGGCCCTGCGCCGCGCCAGTTCGCCCGAAGCACTGCTGAAACTGCTGCAAGGCGCGCCGCAGGAATTGGCGCTGGATGCGCAGATGATCGGCCTCGGTGTTTCGGCTGATGATTTCGAAGAACTGGTCTGGCGCGGCGCGCGCCTGCTGCGTCAGGCCGATTGTGTGAGCAACGGCTTTGCCGGCGTATTGCAGCAAGTCGAAGCGCTGCCGCTGGGCGATGGTTTGTGGTGGCTGCACAGCGAGCAAACGGTGAAGCGTCCGGGCCTGGCTTTCGTCACCCCGGACAAACCGATGCGTTACCTCGGCCAGCCGCTGAGCGGCTTGTTCTGCCTCGCCAGCCTCGGCGAAGCGCATCAGGCGTTGCTCGAGCGTCTGTGCGCGTTGCTCATCGAAGGTCGCGGCCACGAATTGGGCCGCGCCACCAGCAGCCGTAAAGTCCTCGAAGTGCTCGGTGGTGAGTTGCCCGCCGACTGGCCGAGCGCCCGCATCGCGCTGGCCAACGCTCACGGTCTGCACGCACGCCCGGCGAAGATCCTCGCGCAACTGGCGAAGAGCTTTGACGGCGAAATCCGCGTACGCATCGTCGACAGCCAGGACAGCGCCGTGTCGGTGAAGAGCCTGAGTAAACTGCTCAGCCTCGGCGCCCGTCGTGGTCAGGTGCTGGAGTTGATCGCCGAACCGAGCATCGCCGCCGACGCATTGCCCGCGTTGCTCGCCGCCATCGAGGAAGGCCTCGGCGAAGAAGTCGAGTCCCTGCCAGCCGTCAGTCAGCAACGCGAAGTGATCGCCGACATCGCCGAAGTGGTGATCGCGCCGGCGTCCGGCAGCCTGCTGCAAGCGATTCCCGCCGCCCCCGGCATTGCCATCGGCCCGGCGCACATTCAAGTGCAGCAAACCATCGAATACCCGTTGCGCGGCGAATCTGCGGCCATCGAGCGCGAGCGTCTCAAGCAAGCCTTGGCCGATGTGCGTGCGGACATCCAGGGCCTGATCGAACGCAGCAAGGCCAAAGCCATCCGCGAGATTTTCATCACCCACCAGGAAATGCTCGACGACCCGGAACTGACCGATGAAGTCGACACGCGCCTCAAGCAGGGCGAAAGCGCTGAAGCGGCGTGGATGGCGGTGATCGAAGCGGCAGCGAAGCAGCAGGAATCCTTGCAGGATGCCTTGCTCGCCGAGCGTGCGGCGGACCTGCGCGACATCGGTCGCCGGGTGCTGGCGCAACTGTGTGGCGTGCAAACCCCGAGTGAACCGGAGCAGCCGTACATTCTGGTGATGGACGAAGTCGGCCCGTCCGACGTCGCACGGCTCGATCCGGCGCGGGTGGCGGGGATTCTTACCGCTCGCGGCGGGGCCACGGCACACAGTGCAATCGTCGCCCGTGCTCTCGGCATTCCGGCGCTGGTCGGGGCTGGCGCAGCGGTGCTGCTGCTGGCGCCGGGCACGCCGTTGCTGCTCGACGGCCAGCGTGGTCGCCTGCACGTCGATGCTGATGCGGCAACGCTGCAACGCGCCGCCGAAGAACGCGACACCCGCGAGCAGCGCCTCAAGGCTGCTGCCGAACAACGCCATCAACCGGCGCACACCACTGACGGCCACGCTGTCGAAGTGTTCGCCAATATCGGCGAAAGCGCCGGGGTGATCAGCGCAGTGGAGCAGGGCGCCGAAGGTATCGGCCTGTTGCGTACCGAACTGATTTTCATGGCCCACCCGCAAGCGCCGGACGAAGCAACGCAGGAGGCCGAATACCGCCGCGTCCTCGATGGCCTCGCCGGGCGTCCGTTGGTGGTGCGCACGCTGGATGTCGGCGGCGACAAACCGCTGCCGTATTGGCCGATCGCCAAGGAAGAAAACCCGTTTCTCGGCGTACGCGGTATTCGCCTGACCTTGCAGCGTCCGCAGATCATGGAAGCGCAATTGCGCGCCTTGCTGCGTGCGGCCGACAACCGTCCGCTGCGGATCATGTTTCCGATGGTCGGCAGCGTCGAGGAGTGGCGTCAGGCCCGCGACATGACTGAACGTCTGCGTCTGGAAATCCCGGTCGCCGACCTGCAACTCGGCATCATGATCGAAGTGCCGTCCGCCGCTCTGTTGGCGCCGGTGCTGGCAAAAGAAGTCGATTTCTTCAGCGTTGGCACCAACGACCTGACCCAATACACCCTGGCCATCGACCGTGGTCATCCGACCCTGTCGGCGCAGGCTGATGGCTTGCATCCAGCGGTGCTGCAACTGATCGACATCACCGTGCGCGCCGCGCATGCCCATGGCAAATGGGTCGGTGTCTGCGGCGAGCTGGCGGCAGATCCACTGGCGGTGCCGGTGCTGGTCGGCCTCGGTGTCGATGAACTCAGCGTGTCGGGCCGCAGCGTTGCTGAAGTGAAGGCACGCATACGCGAACTCAGCCTTACCCAGGCGCAAACCCTTGCTCAACAAGCCCTCAGCGTGGGCAGCGCCAACGAAGTGCGTGCATTAGTGGAGGCCCTGTAATGGCCAAGATTCTCACCCTGACCCTCAACCCGGCGCTGGACCTCACGGTCGAGCTGTCACGCCTGGAGGCCGGTCAGGTCAACCGCAGCGACGAGATGCACACCCACGCCGCCGGCAAGGGCGTGAACGTCGCGCAGGTGCTGGCCGATCTCGGGCATCAACTGACGGTCAGTGGTTTTCTCGGCGAGGACAACCTGCAAGCGTTCGAAACCCTGTTTGCCAAACGCGGCTTTGTCGACGCGTTCATCCGCGTGCCGGGCGAGACGCGCAGCAACATCAAAGTCGCCGAGCGCGACGGCCGTATCACCGACATCAACGGTCCGGGTCCGGTGGTCGATGCCGCCGCGCAGCAGGCATTGCTTGAGCGTCTGGTGCAGATCGCGCCGGGTCATGACGCGGTGGTGGTCGCCGGCAGTTTGCCGCGCGGCGTCACGGCGCAGTGGTTGCGCGAACTGATTGAGCGACTGAATCAGCTCGGTCTGAAAGTCGCCCTCGACTCCAGCGGCGAAGCCTTGCGCGCCGCGTTGCAGGCCAGTCCGTGGCTGATCAAACCGAATACCGAAGAACTCGCCGATGCCCTCGGTTGCGAGGTGGTTTCTCACGCGGCCGAGGCGCAGGCAGCGGCGCGTTTGCATGCGCAAGGCATCGAACATGTAGTGATTTCCCACGGCGCCGATGGGGTCAACTGGTTCAGCGTCGGTTCGGCACTGCATGCCACGCCACCGAAAGTCAGCGTCGCCAGCACAGTGGGTGCCGGTGACTCGTTGCTGGCCGGCATGCTGCACGGTTTGCTCAGCGTCGACACGCCTGAGCAAACCCTGCGTACGGCCACCGCAATCGCGGCAATGGCGGTCACGCAGATCGGTTTTGGCATCAACGACAGCGCGCAACTGGCGCAGCTCGAACAGGGCGTGCGCGTGCGCCCCCTGACAGAACAATAAGAGGGTTTGTCATGAAGTTAGCCATTGTTACGGCGTGCCCGAACGGCATGGTCACCAGTGTGCTGTGCGCGCGTTTACTGGATGCGGCGGCTCAGCGTCAGGGCTGGAGCACCAGCGTTGAAGTGGTCGACGCGGCGCACCCGGAACGTGAATTGTCGGCGGCGACCATCGAAGCGGCGGAGTGGGTGTTGCTGGTGGCCACCGGTGACGTCGACATGACGCGTTTTATTGGTAAACGCGTCTTTCAAATTGCTCCGGCGCAAGCCCTGCAAGATGTTGAAGCGGTGCTGCGACGTGGTGCCGAAGAAGCCGAGGTTTATGTCGCCAGCGAAGCCGTTCCCGCTGCCGTTGCGCAGCGTGCCCCACGCATTGTCGCGATCACCGCATGCCCCACCGGAGTCGCCCATACCTTCATGGCGGCCGAGGCGTTGCAGCAAACCGCCAAGCGTCTCGGTTATGACTTGCAGGTCGAAACCCAAGGCTCGGTCGGTGCGAAAACCCCGTTGAGCGCGATGGCAATTGCCGAGGCTGACGTGGTGCTGCTGGCAGCGGATATTGAAGTTGCCACCGAGCGTTTTGCCGGCAAGAAAATCTACCGTTGTGGCACCGGCATCGCATTGAAGCAGTCGGAAGCCACGCTGAAAAAAGCCCTCGCCGAAGGTCAGGTGGAGAGCGCCGCGAGTGACGGCAAGAACCCCGCCAAACAAGAGAAAACCGGTGTCTACAAACACCTGCTGACCGGCGTTTCGTTCATGCTGCCGATGGTGGTGGCGGGCGGTTTGATGATCGCGCTGTCGTTTGTGTTCGGCATCACCGCGTTCAAAGAGCAAGGCACGCTGGCGGCTGCATTGATGCAGATCGGCGGGGAAACCGCGTTCAAGTTGATGGTGCCGCTGCTGGCCGGTTACATCGCCTACTCGATTGCCGACCGCCCAGGTCTGGCGCCGGGGATGATTGGCGGTTTGTTGGCGAGCACGTTGGGGGCCGGGTTTATCGGCGGCATTGTGGCTGGTTTCATCGCCGGTTATGCGGCCAAGGCGATCAGTCGATACGTCGCATTGCCGCAAAGTCTTGAGGCGCTGAAGCCGATTCTGATCATTCCGCTGTTCGCCAGTCTGTTTACCGGTCTGGTGATGATTTACGTGGTCGGCAAACCGGTCGCGGGCATGCTCGCAGCGCTCACGCATTTCCTCGACAGCATGGGTACCACCAACGCGATTCTGCTGGGGATCGTGCTCGGCGGCATGATGTGCGTCGACCTCGGTGGGCCGATCAACAAAGCCGCGTATGCGTTCTCGGTGGGGCTGCTGGCCTCGCAGAGTTATGCACCGATGGCGGCGACGATGGCCGCAGGCATGGTGCCGCCGATTGGTCTGGGTATCGCGACGTTTATTGCGCGACGCAAGTTTGCTCAGACTGAGCGCGAGGCCGGCAAAGCGGCGCTGGTGCTGGGGCTGTGCTTTATCTCCGAAGGCGCGATTCCGTTTGCCGCCAAAGATCCGCTGCGGGTGATTCCGGCGAGCATTGCCGGTGGTGCATTGACCGGGGCTTTGTCGATGTACTTCGGCTGCAAACTGATGGCGCCGCACGGTGGTCTGTTTGTGCTGGCGATTCCGAATGCGATCAATCACGCGCTGCTGTATCTGCTGGCGATTGTCGCGGGGAGTTTGTTGACGGCCGTCGTATATGCAACGGTCAAACGGCCTGAGGCCGTCGAGTTGGCGCTGGAACCCGCGAAGGCCTGACTGACAACACAAATCCCCTGTGGGAGCGAGCCTGCTCGCGAATGCAATCTGCCAGCGACATGTAGGTTGACTGGCACACCGCTTTCGCGAGCAGGCTCGCTCCCACAATGGTTAGTGGTGTCATGGCGAGTTCATACAGCCGTGCTTTAGTTTTCCTTTTCTCAGGGAGAACAGCATGAGCGATTTCAATCTCGGTCGCCGTCGGGTCATGCAAGCCGTTGGCGCCGGGCTGCTGATGCCCGGGCTGGCGCCGGCGGTGATCGCCTCGGTCAAGGACCGGCCGCAACTCACCGATGGCGTACAGTCCGGCGACCTGCAAGGCGACCGGACGATGATCTGGAGCCGCAGCGATCGTCCCGCACGGATGGTGGTCGAGTGGGACACCCGCAGTCAGTTTCGCAACCCACGTCGGGTGATCTCGGCGCTCGCCGATGCCCACAGTGATTTCACCGCTCGCGTCGAACTCACCGGGCTGCCCGCCGATCAGGCGATTTTCTATCGCGTGTATTTCAAGGACGCCCGCACGGGTGTCGCCAGCGAACCGTGGCTCGGCCATTTGCGCAGCGCCCCGACGGCGCGGCGCAATATCCGTTTCGTCTGGAGCGGCGACACCGTCGGCCAGGGCTTCGGCATCAACCCGGACATTGGCGGCATGCGCATCTACGAAGCCATGCGCCTGCGCCTGCCGGACTTCTTTATCCACAGCGGCGACACCATCTACGCCGACGGCCCGGTGCCGGCACAACTGACCACTGAGGGTGGCCGTGTGTGGCGCAACCTCACCACAGAAGCCAAGAGCAAAGTCGCCCAGACCCTCGACGACTATCGTGGCAATTATCGCTACAACCTGATGGACGAAAACATCCGCCGTTTCAACGCCGAAGTGCCGCAGATCTGGCAGTGGGACGACCATGAAGTGGTCAACAACTGGTCGCCCGGCAAGCAACTGGATGAGCGCTATCAGGAAAAAGATATCCACACCCTGGTTGGCCGCGCACGAAAAGCCTGGCTGGAATATTCGCCGATGCGTTTGCAGGCCGCCGACGGTGGCGGGCGGATTTATCGCAAGGTGAATTATGGGCCGATGCTCGATGTGTTCGTGCTCGACATGCGCAGTTATCGCGGGGCGAACGACGACAACCTCGGCGCGGCGAAACCGTTTCTGGGGCGCGAACAACTGGACTGGCTCAAGCGCGGATTGAAGAAGTCGAAAGCCCAATGGAAAGTGATCGCCGCCGATATGCCGATTGGTCTAGGCGTGCCGGATGGCGAGGTGAGTCCGGGTGTGGCGCGTTGGGAGGCGGTGGCCAACGGTGATCCGGGGCCGGCTCAGGGACGTGAACTGGAGATCGCTGAACTGCTCGGATTCCTGCGTGCGCAGCAGGTGCGCAATTTCGTCTTTCTCACGGCAGACGTGCATTACTGCGCGGCGCATCACTATCACCCGGATCGTGCGGCGTTTCAGGATTTCGAACCGTTTTGGGAGTTTGTTGCGGGGCCGTTGAATGCCGGGAGTTTCGGGCCTAACCCGTTGGACAAGACCTTCGGGCCGGAGGTCGTGTTCGAGAAGGCGCCGCCGACACAAAACGCTTCGCCGTTTGCCGGGTTTCAGTTTTTTGGCGAGGTGAATATTGAAGGGCAGAGCGGGGAGATGAGTGTGGTGTTGCGGGATTTGAATGGGGTGGCGGTGTTTGAGCGGAAGCTGCAGCCGGTTTGATTTTTCAAGATCAAAAACCCCTCACCCCAGCCCTCTCCCAGAGGGAGAGGGGGCCGACCGCATTGTCTTGAGTCATACGCCGACCTCAAAGACCGAGTTGATTATGGATCTGACACTGCGAGTGAGCGGTGATTATGGATCTGGCACTGCGATTGAATGGCGTTGATGGATTTGGCGCTACGAGCGAATGGCGATTATGGATTCGGCACAGCGCTTTCAGGTCGGCGTAACTCTCCAGCATCCCCCAATCAGTCCCCTCTCCCTCCGGGAGAGGGTTAGGGTGAGGGGCTTTTCCGATCTGCCGCAATTCGAATGATCTGCTCCAGTACATCCCCCATCTGCTGAAGCACCTCCAGATTGCTAAACCGCACAACCTCAATGCCCTGGCGTTGAAGGAATAGCGTCCGCCGCCGGTCGTGAATCACAGCCGCCGTTTCATAGTGCTGACCGCCGTCCAGTTCGATCGCCAACTTCAACTCAACACAATAAAAATCCAGAACATACGGCGGACAGGGAAACTGCCGGCGGAATTTCAGATTGGCGATCTGGCGCGAGCGCAGTCTTTGCCAGAGCAGGTGTTCGCAGTCGGTTTGGTGAGTGCGTAAGTGGCGGGCGAATTGAGCGAGGGTAGGGCGGTTTTGCATGCTTCACGATCCTTGTGAAGTGGCTGGAAATTTCACTGTAGCTCACACCCCTCACCCCGGCCCTCCCGAAACGTCGGACCGCCCGGGGGGAGAGGGGGCCTACGGAGTTGTTTCAGGTTGTACATCGACCTGAAAGACCGAGTCGATTATGGATTCGGCACAGCGCTCTAATATCGACGTTGGATTCAGCACAGCGTTTTCAGGTCGACGTAACTCTGTAGCATCCCCCAATCAGTACCCTCTCCCTCGGGAGAGGTTTAGGGTGAGGGGCTCTTCGGCATTTTCAGTAAACATCGCGGCGATAACGGCCCTGCTCAATCAGGCTTTCTACCTCAGCAGCACCAAGGATCTCATTGAGCACCTGATCAACCCCGGAAGCCATCCCCTGAAGGCTGCCGCAGATATAGATCACGGCACCGTCCGCCAGCCATTTCTTCAACTCCGCAGCCGATTCCCGCAAGCGATCCTGCACATAAACCTTCTCCGTCTGATCCCGCGAAAACGCCAGATCCAGCCGCGCCAGATCTCCGTTGATCAACCACTCCTCCAGCTCCGCACGGCAAAGGAAATCGTACTCGCGATTGCGTTCGCCAAACAGCAACCACTGGCGTTGCTGACCGTCGGCAATCCGCGCCTTGAGCAGACTGCGCAACCCGGCCAGACCCGTGCCGTTACCGATCAGAATCATCGGCACTGGCTGATTCGGCAGGTGGAAACCGCTGTTGCGCCGCACCCGTAAACTGATGCTGCCGCCCACCGGCGCATGCTCGGTCAGCCAGCCGGAGCCGATGCCGAGGCTGCCGTCGGAGTGCTGTTCCTGACGCACGATCAACTCCAGCACGCCGTCGGCGGCAATCGAGGCGATCGAGTATTCGCGCATGGCCAGCGGCACCATCGCATCGACCAGCGCCTGCGCATGCAGACCGACCAGATGGGCGCGATGCTCGGGCAGTTGGCGCGAGGCGAGTGCCACTTCCAGCGGTTCGTCGAGGCCGTTTATTTTCACCAGGGTTTCGCCACGAATACCGAGGCCGTCGAGGAAGTGTTCGATCACCCACGGGCAGTTGCGCGGCAGCACTTCCACCAGATCACCGGCCAGCCAGCTGCTGGTGCTCGGAGCGCTGAGGCCCAGCAGATATACCGGCGAACCGCTGCTGTCCGGGTTCATCAGCTCACGGCGCAGCAGGGTCCAGTTGTCATAGCTCGGCGCTTGCCAGGTGTCGACCGGCGCTTGCCCGGTGAGCAGGCCGAGCTGGGTTTGCCAGTGACGCAGGGCGTACGGATCGCCGCTGTCGACTTCCACCGGGGCGAACAGGGTCTTGCCACCGTGTTCGCTCAGCCACTGATGCAGGCGATGGGCGAAACCACAGAAGTGCTGATACTGACGATCACCCAGCCCGAGCACGGCGTAATTCAAGCTGTCGAGAGCGGCGGCCTTGCCCAGCACCTTGCGCTCGAAACCACGGGCGCTGTCCGGTGCCTGACCGTCACCAAAAGTGCTGACCACAAACAGCGCGTTGTTCGATTCGCGCAGATCCTGCTCGCTGACATTGGCCAGCGGCTGCACTTTCACCGGCAACCCGGCGGCCTGCAATTGGCCGGCGGTCTGCCACGCCAGCTGCTCGGCGAAACCGCTTTGGCTGGCGAAGCCGATCAGCCATGCCGGCGCATCACCGGCCGGTTCTTGCAGACCTTTGCGCGCATCCTTGATCTGCTTTTTCTTGCGGCGACGATCAAGGTACAGCAGCCATCCGGTGATGAAGAACAGCGGCATGCACACCGCCGCGAGGGTGATGATGATGCGCCCGACGAGGCCGAAATAGCTGCCGACGTGCAACGCATAAATGCTGGTCAGCAGTTGCGCCTTGAAGCTCTTGTCGGCATAGCGATCGACGCGTTTGACGATGCCGGTGGCCGGGTCGAGGGTGATCTGGTTCAGGGCGCGATCATGCGGTGAGCTGTCTAGCAGATAGAACACCGTCGCCGGTTGACCGGCCACCGCCGGCATGCGGATGTTGTAGGCGGCCAGACCCGGGCCGGCAGCGCTGTAGATGCTGCTCCACATCGCCGCGTAGTCGGCCGTCGGCGCAGGGCCTTCTGGCGCCGGCCCGCGACCGCCGCGCACGCGCTCGTTTTGCGGCGCGTCGGACAGCAATTTTGTCAGGCCTTTGTTGTACCACTCGTACGACCACGACAACCCGGTCAGCGCCAGCAGCAGATAGACCAACAGGCACCAGGTGCCCGCCACCGAGTGCAGATCCCAGTTGAAGGCGCGGCCCTTTTTCCGCCAGTCCAGGGTCAGCCACACGCGCCAGCTGTTCCACTGGCGCGGCCAGCGCAAATACAGACCGGAGAGGCAGAAGAACAACAGGATCAGGGTGCAGGCGCCGGTGATGTTGCGCCCGGTGTCGCCCATGGCGAGGAAGCGGTGCAGTTGCAGCATCAGGCCGAAGAAATCCTGGCCGACGGCGTCGCCCATGAACTCGCCGGTGTACGGATCGAAGTAACGCATTTCGCCACGGCGCTCGCCTTTGGGCGGGGTGAAATACACGCGTGCCGCGTTGCCGCTGTCGGTTTCGACCCAGAGCATCGAGACTTTCTTCGCCGAAGTGGCTTCGATGCGCTCCACCAGTTCAACGGGCGGCAGGACGCCAGCGACTTGTTTTTCCACCTGCAGCACTGAAGGGTTCAGCGCCCGCAGGATCTCGTCCTGAAACGAATAGGCCGCGCCGGTGATGCCCATCAAGGCCAGCACCAGGCCGGCGGTGATGCCAAAAAACCAGTGCAACTGGAACAGGGTTTTCTTCAACACGTCACTCGCCGTCCATTCGGAAATTGTCTTCACGGCGCGCATTATGCCGTGGGTTATCGAGAGCTTCTTTGATTACGCACAAAAGCCCCGTTCAACTGAGTGAACGGGGCCTCGCCTTACGGCGCATTCCCTGTAGGAGTGGGCCTGCTCGCGATAGCGGCGTGTCATCCAATCAACTTGCTGACTGACACAACCCCATCGCGAGCAGGCTCACTCCTACAGTTTCCAATATCGCTTAGAAGTGGAAGTTGGTGCTCAACAGTGCCGTACGGCCCGCCGCCTGGTTGGCGAAATGGGTCGAGAAGGCTTTGTCGTAGTAGGTTTCGTTGGTCAGGTTCTGCACGTTGAGTTGCAGGTCGACGTTCTTGCTCAGCTTGTAGGCCGCCATCGCGTCGTAACGCACGTACGAATCGACCATGGTGGTGTTGGCCACGTTGCCGAATACGTCGTCGACGTAGAAGGCGCCGCCACCGATGGTCAGCTTCGGCGTGAGCTGGTAAGTGGTCCACAGGCTGGCGCTGTTTTTCGGCGTGTTAGGCAGTTCGTTACCGTTGTTGGCCTTGTTGGCCGGCAGGTCACCACCGTCAACCTGTTCGCTGTCCATGAACGCGTAACCGGCGAACACTTGCCACTTGTCGGTGATCTTGCCGCTGGCTGACAGCTCGATACCTTGTACACGGGTCTTGCCGGCGTTTTCGTACGAGGTGGTGTCGACTTGCACACGAGCGTTTTCTTTCTCGGTGCGGAAGATGTCCGCAGTCAGCGACAGGCGATCATTGAGCAGATCCCATTTGGTGCCGATTTCGTAGTTCTTGGTGGTTTCCGGCTCCATGTCGCTGCTCAACAGGTTGCCGCTGCGATCCGGGGTGCCGCCCAATGGGTTGCCTTCCTGACCTTCGCCCAAGGTGTTGCCCGGTGGCGTGGCGGAGGTGGCATAGGAGGCGTAGATGCTGCCGTTTTCCGCAGGCTTGTAGACGACGCCGAACTGACCGGTGACGAACTCGCTGGTGTCATCACCCTTGGACGTGGTGGCGCCGGCAGCGTTGTAGGTCTTGTAATCGGTGTCGAAGTGGTCGTAACGCAGACCCATGTTCACCAGCCATTGCTCGTTCAACTCCAGGGTGTCGAACACATACAGCGCGTAAGTGTTGGCCTTGGTGTCGGTGCCGGCGTAGTTGCGCGAGATCGCGCCGTTCCACGGATCGTTCGGGTTCGGATTGGACAGCGAGGTGCAGTTGTAGCCGCTCGACGCGCCGATCATCGACGGGGTGCAATTGCTGCTCGACGCGACGTTGGTGGTGCGCGGCGTGGTGTCGGTGTTGACGTTGTACGAAGACTTCTGGCTTTCCTCACGGGTGTATTCGACACCGGTGGAGAAGCTGTTCTTGAAGCCGGCGACGTAGAAGTTACCGAACAGGTCAGTCTGGTTGGTGGTGGTCTCGGTGTTGCTCACCCGAGTATTCGCCCGGCGCCAGAGGCTGCCATTGTTGACGTTGCCCTTGCTGTCGTCCGGCTGGGTCAGGATGTAATCCTGCATGCTGGTGCCGTGGCGCAGGGTGTTCTTGATCGTCAGCGAGTCGCTCAAATCGTGCTCGATGGCGAAGGTCGCGGTGTCGGTGCGGCCCTTGCGGAAGTCGCGATCCAGACCGTAGAAATTGCTGTGGTCACCGCCGGCGTACGGCTTGTCCGGGTTGGACTTGGTGCGTGCAGCCGAACCGCCGGCCGGGATGGTGTAAGGGATGCCCGAATCCGGAGTATCGTTGCTTTCCAGATGGTAGTAATCGAGGTTGACGCGGGTGTCGGTGCCCAGGCCGAACGCCAGCGACGGCGCGATGCCCCAGCGGTCGTAATCGACTTTGTCGCGACCGGCGACGTTGCTTTCGTGGCTCATCAGGTTCAGACGGCCAGCGGCGGTGTCGCTGAACTGGTAGTTGCCGTCGAGGGTGTAGCGCTGGGTCTGATCGGAACCCCAGGTGAAACCACCGTCGAACGAGTTGCCCAGGTGTGCTTTCTTGCTCACCAGGTTGATGCTGCCGCCCGCTGCGCCGCGACCACCGATGGCGGAGTTCGGGCCCTTGCTGACTTCGATGTTCTCTACGGCGAAGATCTCGCGGCTCTGCGAACCGGTGTCGCGCACGCCGTCCAGGTAAGTGTCGCCCTGAGCGTCGAAGCCACGGATGAACGGACGGTCGCCCTGCGGGTTGCCGCCTTCACCGGCACCGAAGGTGATGCCCGGCACGGTGCGCAGCGCGTCCTGCATGTTCAGGGCGCCAGTGTCTTTGAGGACTTGTTGCGGAATAACGGTGACCGCGCGCGGCGTGTCGACCAGCGGCGCGGTGTACTTGGGCGAGGAGGCTTTCTCGACCTGGTAGGACGTCGAGTCCTGCGCTTCGCCGGTGATGGCGGTAGCGTCCAGGGCGATGGCATTGCCGGAAGCTTTGCTGTCGGTCTTTTCGGCGGCGAACACCATGTGGCCGGCGGAGCCAGCGGTGATAGCCACGCCGATTGCAGAGGCGAGCAGACGTGGTGAACTGACCGGTAATTGTGCGTGTTGACGTGCCATTTTTATTCCCCTCCCCAAGGATTTGAGGCGGCGGAATATAGGGTAAACAGGTATTCGTATCAATTGCGAAACATTGTTATTCGCACTGAATTTACATTCTTTACAATTTATCCTTACGGTTTTTGCCAGTTCATTCGTCTTGCGGGTTGTACACAGCCAATAAGAATCAATACCATTGCCGCCTCTTTGCCATCAGGTGACATTGCCATGCTGCTGCACATTCCCGCTCTGTTTGAAAAAGACGAAGTGCAGCGCATTCGCCTGGCGCTGGAGCAGACCGATTGGGCCGATGGCAAGATCACCGCTGGCTATCAATCGGCTAAGGCCAAGCACAATCTGCAACTGCCTGAAGGTCATCCGCTGGCCAAGGAAATCGGCGCGGCGATGCTGGAGCGGCTGTGGAAAAATCCGCTGTTCATGTCCGCCGCGCTGCCGCACAAAGTGTTCCCGCCGTTAGTGAACTGCTACACGGCGGGGGGCAGTTTCGATTTCCATATCGACAATGCGGTGCGCCAACCCAAAGGCAGCATCGAGCGCGTGCGCACGGATTTGTCGGCCACGCTGTTTTTCAGTGAGCCTGAGGATTACGACGGCGGCGAACTGGAAATCCACGATACCTACGGCACGCAACGGGTGAAGCTGCCGGCCGGCGACATGGTGCTGTACCCCGGCACCAGCCTGCACAAGGTCAATGCGGTCACTCGCGGTGCGCGTTATGCGTCGTTTTTCTGGACGCAAAGCCTGGTGCGCGAAGACAGCCAGCGCGCGTTGCTGTTCGAAATGGACGGCGCGATTCAACAGCTCACCCAGGACATGCCTGATCACCCGTCGCTGATTCGCCTGACCGGTACGTATCACAATCTGCTGCGCCGCTGGGTCGAGGTATGAGTTTTCAACTGCGCCGCGAAGAAATCCTCGACGCCTCGGGGCTGGCAGCGATGCTTGAGGAAAGTCCGGCTCGCGCGGCGCAGGCGATTCTGCTGGCGGCGGGCGAGGGTGAGGTAGAAGCGCAGGCGTTGCTCGGACAGATCCTGCTCGATGGCCGAGGCATTGCGCAGGATCCACCACTGGCCCTGCGCTGGTTCGGCATCGCGGCCGGGCGCGGGCATTTGATGGCGCGCAACATGCTCGGCCGTTGTCATGAGCAGGGTTGGGGTTGTGTGGCTGATGCTTCGGTGGCGGCCTCGCATTATCGGATCGCCGCCGAGTCGGGGCTGGACTGGGCGATGTATAACCTGGCCAATCTGCTGGCGACCGGGCGCGGTGTTGCGGTGGATCAGCGTCAGGCGTTGGCGTTATATCGACGTGCGGCTGAAGCAGGTCACGCCAAATCGATGAATCTGCTCGGCCGCTACCTGGAAGAAGGTCAGTTCTGTCCACAAGATCGGGCAACCGCGCGAGACTGGTATCGGCGCTCCGCCGAGGGCGGGGATTTTCGCGGGCAGTTCAGCCATGCGGCGGTACTGGCGGACGCGGGGCATGTCGAAGAAGCACTTGGCTGGCTGCGCAAGGCGCTGGCCGGGGGTAACGTGAACTTCTTGCGGGTCGCCAGTGAATCATTGATGAATACGCAGCACCCGCAGTTTCGTGAACTTGCAGATGCCTACCGATTGCGCTTGAACGAGCTGGTTGCCTTGTAAGGGTTGAACTAGGTTATTGGCTTTGAATGTTGTTGTTTGTACTTGTTGAAGTTAGTGTTTTTCTCTCCGTTGTCTTGAATTCTAATATTTTAGAACTTGTTGTTCTTCCTTCTGATGCTCTAGGTTCTGTTTGTCGATGGCTATAAGCAAGTTGGATTAATTATCTCGCTGGCATCGTCTGCAAACTAAATCAAACCATTATCCGAAGAAGACAAGGAGTCTTTCATGGAGTCGAAGATCGACAGCAAGATTGTCGAGGCTGCCGCCAAAGCGCCTCAAATATTTGTCAATGCATCGCTGGGAGAGGGTGAGGAATATAACCGGGGTACCGGTATCCAGTTGACCAAAGAGCAAATTATCAGTTTAAGGAAGTATGAAGTTCTTGGGCTTTCATTGCCCGTCCGGATTCAGGATGTCATTTCCTATCTGAACTACGGTGCCGGTGATGTCGGTGGCGTAGGCCTCAAGCCTGCGGACTTTCTGCGTACATTCACAATGACGTATGACCATGCCAGGCGCTGGTCGCCATTGCGTGAGCAAATCATGCTCACGGGTACCGACCTGAAGATTTTTGCCGGCAGCATCCTGCGCACGGGCCGGGGCATCGTCGAGATCTATGATGATCTGAAAGCCTCGAGGTATCTGGAAGAGCACGATATCACCACGCCGGAGCAGTACCTGGCGCTCAAGCGACAGATCCCCGATCTTCCTGCTCTCACTTTGTCGGCTGACGATGTTCCGGACATCAAGGGCTACCTCAACGACATGCTGGCAAAAGTCAGGCAGTGCCACCAGAAAGCCGAGCGAGTCCGCGCTGAACTCGACAGCTTTGGCATTGATATGCGCGAGAAAGTATTGCCGGAAATCCGGCTGCGTATGGAGTTTGTGCTGAAGAATACCTATCAAGCGGACATTAAATTGCTGCAGAACGACATCGATCAGCGCTCGAAAGAGATCGATGGGCTCAACAAGCAATATGATCAACTTGTGCAGGAAGCCATCAAGTCTGCCGCGACCCTGAATATCGGTGGCTTGATTCTGGGTATTTATCAGGGCGTAAAAGCTGAGTCGATCCGCAAGGAACGGAACATGCTGAAAGAAGAGCAACAGCTTGCCAATCAGAAGATGGCCAGTAAAAGCCAGACGCTGAAGTCGTTGAACAAAGTTCGCGATGACTTGCAAAACCTGACTTATGTGGCGATTGAAGCTGAAGTGGCGACTCAGAACCTGATGCTGGTATGGAATGCGCTCAGTACTTACGTCAGTGCATCCGCCAAAGAAGTTGATCAACTTCAGGAGGCCACCTCCCTGCGAAGGTTCAAAAACCAGATTGTTGGCATTATCGAACCTTGGGAACAAATCAAATCAAGTTCCGATCAGCTCCTGGGCGTGTTTGCCGCGGCTGAAAAAGAGTATGGAAGCAACTTTCAAACATTCAGGAGTAAAAAGGTCATGTTATCGATGCGCAATAATTCCAGCAGTCAGGATTTCAATGTAGTGGCCTTGCGTGTTCATGCCGCAGCGGTTCAGGAAAGCAACACCACGGCGCAAATGCTGTTTGAACAGTTCAATTATTTGCCTGGCACTGTCCGCACCATGAATGAGCTGGCGGTGGCTATCCAGAAAACGACGTTTGATATGCGTAACCAGTCCCAGGCCAATATCATCCACCTGGAACGTGCCCAGACCAAATTGAAGGGTTATCAGGCTGAACTTGCTTATCCAGAGGATGCCGATGAGGTTCGAGAGGACATGGAGGGCGAGCTCAAGTTGGTTTTCAAAAAAATCGCCGAGTGCGCCGAAGATCTGAAGAGTACCCGCAATGGCATGAACACCGCTTATGACCGGGAAACTTCGCAGGAATGGATTGCGACACTGCAACAGGACCTGGACGCTACGCGAACGCTGAAAATCAAAGCTGAAGAGAAAGTGACCGCTCTGGGAGCAGAGATGAAATCGGTGGCCGAAGGCATCGACTTGATCACTAAAGCCGGTGTGGAGAAGATCGGCAAGGAAGCGAAGTTATCCCTGGACAGTCTGAAAGCTCTGGGTATGGCACCGCCGCAGGTTGCCGTTGCACTGCTGGCGATCGACACCCTGAAAAAAATCGTCTCCGGCATCGGTGAATCGATTTCGTTCCTGAACATGTTGGCGGGTTACAACAGGCTCAAGGACAAAGCGGCAGACTTGCGCGCGCAAGTGAAGAAATACGCAAATGACATCGCCCAGACTGAGGGGAAAATTCAACTGGTCGAGGTTCTCGACCAGTTGGATGACGGGCGCTGGAGCTATGTGAACGAGTTTTCGAATCTGGTGGCCGGGTTCGAGTCCTTCAGCCGCGATTTCAGGCAGGACAAGGCAGTGCCGGTCGAGGCGCGAGCTGCTGATGCGGTTGCCCGGATCAGCGACGTGGTCAAGTACCTGAAGGCTGTTCAACAGTAAGGAGTCGGGGCGGTGGGCAATGCGCCCATCGCCTCCTGAATAGCCATGAATAGACTTGCCTATGAATTTTCCGACGCACAGCGGCTCGTGCTGGATCGCTACACGGCGTATCTAGGGTCGGTTCCACAGACCTTCAACAATATTCCCCTGGTATTTGAACGTCGCAGAGCCAGCGGTCATGTAGCTACGGTACTGGCTGGCGATTCGCGCCTGAACAGCGTGCCGTTCAATGAGCGTTGTTTGCGAGACTTCCGGGGACGCATCAACGAAGCACAACGCCGGTGCAGAGGTTATGTTGCGGATCTCACCACGTTTATCAGCGAATCCCTGGAAATAAGCAGGCGTACTTCAAGGAATGAACCCATCAATCAGGTGGATTTCAGGTTGTACAGTTTGTCCCGATCAAAAACCTGGAAGTTGTTTCCGCCAACGGATTTGCCGCATCTGATTCACGAGTT
Source organism: Pseudomonas sp. NPDC087817 (assembly GCF_044742875.1). Classification (NCBI taxonomy): domain Bacteria; kingdom Pseudomonadati; phylum Pseudomonadota; class Gammaproteobacteria; order Pseudomonadales; family Pseudomonadaceae; genus Pseudomonas; species Pseudomonas sp. NPDC087817. The sequence continues at coordinate 3,216 of NZ_JBIUVJ010000060.1, read as the reverse complement.
GACGCTTCGATTCTACGAACTCGGATCAGAGGCAGGACAACTCAAATATACAATCGCCGAAGTGCATGAGACTTCGTTCGGGCTGGGATCGGTTTGTTTCAGGGCAATGGATCATCGTTCCTGCCAGTGTCATAGCCTGCCGACCGTTATCCAGGAGTTGTTTCGCGACGCTCGTACTGCGCCGGCTTGGGACATCGCCTATTCTTCAGCCGATCCCGTGGTGCGCGCCGCCGAATACAAGAAGGGTGTTGCCGATTTGTTTAACGGATTAGGGGCCGTGGCCGCGCAAGTCAGCGTATTTATCGAGGAGTTACGATTACGCATAGACACTGCAATTTATGAGCTGTTACGGGCAGAGCGTGTGTGGAAGCTCGGGGAATTGAATTTCCATCTGGCTGCCGCGAAAGAGGAGGCTGACGAATCTCTCGCGATGATCAGCCATCTCGATACCTGGTTGAGCGAATAAAAAAGGCCCATGAATGCATGGGCCTTTTCATTTGACGACGCTTTACACGTAGAACGATTTCAGCGGCGGGAAGCCATTGAACTCAACGGCGCTATAGCTGGTGGTGTACGCACCGGTCGACAACCAGTACAGACGATCACCAATTGCCAGATTCAGCGGCAGGCCGTACTTGTAGTTCTCGTACATGATGTCGGCGCTGTCGCAGGTCGGGCCGGCGATCACGACTTCTTCCATCTCGCCTTTCTTCTCGGTCCAGATCGGGAACTTGATCGCTTCGTCCATGGTTTCGATCAGGCCGGAGAACTTGCCCACATCGGTGTACACCCAACGCTCGACGGCGGTGCGGGATTTACGTGCAACCAGCACCACTTCGCTGACCAGAATGCCGGCGTTGGCGATCAACGAACGACCCGGCTCCAGAATGATTTCCGGCAGGTCATCACCGAAATCTTCTTTGAGGAAGCGGATGATCTCTTCGGCGTAGGTTTCCAGGCTGTTGGTGCGGGTGATGTAGTTGGCCGGGAAGCCGCCGCCCATGTTGATCAGCTTCAGGTGAATGCCGTCTTCTTCTTTCAAACGCTCGAAGATCACTTTGACCTTGGCAATCGCCGCGTCCCAGACGCTGATATCGCGCTGTTGCGAGCCGACGTGGAACGAGATGCCGTAAGGCACCAGGCCGAGGTCGCGGGCGAGAATCAGCAGGTCCATGGCCATGTCGGTCTGGCAGCCGAATTTGCGCGACAGTGGCCAGTCAGCGGTGGTCGAGCCTTCGGTGAGGATGCGCACATAGACTTTCGAACCCGGCGCAGCCTTGGCGATGTTGCGCAGGTCGGCTTCGGAGTCGGTGGAGAACAGACGCACGCCCTTCTCATAGAAGTAGCGGATGTCCTTGGATTTCTTGATGGTGTTGCCGTAGCTGATACGGTCCGGGCTGACGCCGCGATCCATCACCTTGTCCAGCTCATAGATAGAGGCGATGTCGAAGCTCGAACCTTTCTCTTTGAGCAGGTCGATGATCTCGACGGCCGGGTTGGCCTTGACCGCGTAGTAGACCTTGGCGAATTCGAAACCGGCGCGCAGGTCATCGTAGGCCTGAGCGATCATCGCGGTGTCGATCACCACGAACGGGGTTTCCTGTTTGTCGGCGAACGCCTTCATTTTGTCGAATGTAGCGCGCGCGAAATAGTCTTCGACCTGGATCGACATACTTGGGAACTCCTACTGGCAAACGTTAATAATCAATGGGTGCAAATGAACGCCCTCCGTATCCCCACTTTGGTTCGCCTACTTCCCAAGGCATGTCGCCGAAAGCAAAAAGGCCATGGGCTATCTGCCCTTGGCCTTGCTGTCTCGTCGTCAGTACTTGAGCCGGATGGATCGTTTCCAGCATGGACGTTCGGCGCGAACTTTAGGGCGTGAGGGGCCTGAGATCAACTAAAAATGTCGCGTTTTTGCACGCTTCTGACGTGCGTCGCGTTCATCACTCTTTGTAGCCGACCGAGATGACGGGCAGATGTTCCCCGGGAATTTTCGAGTGTTAAACATACCTGCACGTTCGCAGCTTTTGTCGGCTAAGTCGTGGGTAAGTGTGATAGGCGCAACATCGGCGACGTTGCCCGCGAGAGGTGGGTGTGTGGGGGATTTTGCCTATTGAATAAGGTAGCCGAGACGAGCTGCCTGGTTATCAGGTGTTGAGATTCTTTTCCGCCTTGTGAATGACTTGGTAACACCCCCGATCCTGTAGGAGTGAGCCTGCTCGCGATGACTTTTTTTCAGCCGACATCTTCATTGACTGATATTGCGCTATCGCGAGCAGGCTCACTCCTACAGGGTTTTGCGTTTTTACCGATTAATCAGGCGACGACTGCCTCTGCCGGCGAAACGATACTGGTCTTCATCCCCCGCGAACGCCCCGAGCTCAGATAAGCCGCAATCGACTCCTGCGTCACCTCACCGAGGAATACCCGCTCGGCATCCATGACCGGCAGCCACGAACGGTTGAACTCGTACATGCGCGACAACAGGATGCGCAAATGCTCGTCATACGCCGCCGTGGCGTTGAACTCACGCAGGTACTGCGCGCAGGTGCCGGTCTGGCGGTGCAGGTCGCGACGACGCACGTAACCCAGCGCCTTGTTCTCGGCACAGGTGACCACCACGTAACGACGGTCATGCTCGTCCATCAACTCCAGCGCATCGGCCACCGGGGTTTCCGGGCTTACCGACGGCGCGTTATCCGCCGCGTCTTCAGCCTTGACCAACAACAAACGTTTCAACGTGCTGTCCTGGCCGACGAAGTTGCTGACAAAGTCGTCCGCCGGATGCGCGAGCAGGGTGTCCGGGTGATCGATCTGCAACAGTTTGCCGGCACGGAAGATCGCAATCTTGTCACCGAGTTTGATCGCCTCGTCGATGTCGTGGCTGACCATGATCACGGTCTTGTTCAGCGCCCGTTGCATCTCGAAGAACTCGTTCTGGATCATCTCGCGGTTGATCGGGTCGACCGCGCCGAATGGTTCGTCCATCAGCAACAGCGGGGCATCCGCCGCCAGTGCGCGGATTACGCCGATGCGCTGTTGCTGGCCGCCGGACAATTCACGCGGATAACGATGCAGATACTGCTTGGGCTCCAGCTTGATCATGCTCATCAGTTCGCGGGCGCGGTCGTGGCATTTCTGTTTGTCCCAGCCGAGCAGTTTTGGCACGACGACGATGTTCTCTTCGATGGTCATGTTCGGGAACAGGCCGAT
>NZ_JBIUVJ010000059.1:29533-33228 GCF_044742875.1 Pseudomonas sp. NPDC087817 | reverse complement strand
AAACAGCCACTAGTTAAGTCAAAAAACCGTGCACAGTCAAATTTATGGCGCACATGTCTGGATTAACTGGAGGTTAATTAACCAAACAGATGGTAAACCTTTGCCGCCTTTTGCGCTTGGGTGATCTGCGACATCTCGTTGGCTATCGCTTGCCGCTCACCCATGGCCGCCTCAAGAAGCTCCTTGTAGACATGGAGCAACTCCTCAAGGTTATCGCGCAACGCGACCTCGTCCAGCGAGGCCTCGGCCATGACGTCTTCCATGCAGGAACGGCAAGCCAGATCCAGCTCGCCAATGGCTTCCCAGTTGCGCTCGGCCAAGGCACCGACCAACGCTTCACGGGTATCGGCAATTCGCTGCAATACAAGACTCATGGTGCTCTCCTTAAAACTGCGGGCCTGGTGGAGCAATGCCGTCCCAGCCTTCTTTTACGGTGCGCAGCAGGCCGGCAACTTCGTCGAGAATCCGTGGATCACTCTTGGCGTTGGCTTCGGCGAGTCGCTTCATCATGTAGATGTAGAGCTGGTTAAGCTCACCTACCGAATCCGCGCTGTTTTCCAGATCCAGGCCTTCACACAGGCCACCGATAATGCCCACGGCCTTGCTGATGGCCGTGCATTTGGCAGCAATATCCTTGCGCTCGATGGCGCCCTTGGCCTCGGCAATACGCCCCAGGCCACCTTCCATCAACATTTGCACCAAACGGTGCGGGCTCGCTTCGGACGTCTGTGCATGCGCGCCGACTTTCTGGTATTGCCGAAGGGCTAACATCGGATTCATGTTCTACCTCATTGCCACAATGACTCGTATATCCAGTGTATCGCCAACGAATCAGAGAACTTTAGATCAAAAGACAAAAACCCGGCACACGCCGATAAAGCGTAGCCGGGTTTTTGTCGTGCCTGCCTGTTACTTCGCAGACTGCTGAGCGGTCAGCGAGCTGAAGAACGACGTAATGTTGCTCGCCGTCGCCTTCATCTGCCCTACCAGCAAGTCCATGGCGTTGTACTTGGCAGTCAACGTCTTGGTCAGGTTGGCGACACGCAAGTCCAGCGCCGCTTGCTGGTCGGTCAGGTTTCGGGTGTTTTTGGTGAGAATGGCCATGCGCTGATCAAGCAGACTGACACCTTTGAGCTCTCCCGCCGGTGGCTTGAGATACGGATCAACAGCCTTGTTCATACGCGCCAGCAAACCATTGGTGTCGTTGGTGCCGTTGAACAACTGCTGAACCTGGCCGGTCATGCCTGGCTGCGCCATGGTTTTGTTGAAGGCATTGGTATCGAACGTCAGGTTGCCGGTGTTGCGGTCAGTCATCACACCCAACTGGGACAGCACCGCCAACGGACCGCCGGCGCCTTCCGCAGTCAACTGACCACGAATATCGGCAATCAGCGAGCGCGGCATCGCGTCACCTGTGAATGCTGCTTGCACAGTCAGCTTGCCATCCGCATCCGGCGTCGCCTTGGACAGCGTGTCGATGGTCGTCTTCAACGTGTTGTAAGCGTCGACGAACGACTGAATCGATGTCTGCAACCCTTTGGTGTTGGCATCCACGGTGACAACAGTCGGAGTCGCAACGGCACCGGTGACAGGGCTGACAGTCGTCAGATTCAGGGTCAGACCACTGATTGCACCGCTCACCGTGTTGCTTTTGCTGGTGACCGCAAGGCCATCGATGGTCAGCTTGGCGTTTTTCGCAACATCATTGACGGCCCCTGAAGCGCCTGCGGCCGGGTTAAGGCCCATCGGCTGGGTACCATCGATTTCCAGACCGGCAATGCCGCTCACCTTAAGGTCAGAACCTTCGCCGGTCTTGCTCGAACTGATCACCAGGCGCGAAGCACCAGAGCTGTCGGTCACGATGTTGGCGGAAATCCCGTTTGCGCCCTGAGCCTTGTTGATGGCGTCGCGGGTGGTCTGCAACGTGGCATTGGCAGGAATGTCGACATTGTAATCAGTGCCATTCTGACTGATTTTCAGGGTACCACTCGGAATGGCACTGGCGGCACCGCCGGCGAAAGAGGCGCTGGCGATTTTCGAGCCAGTGGCCAATTGACTGACAACAACGTTGTAATTGCCCGTCACAGCGGTGCTGTCGGACGTCGCGCTCAGAGTGGCATTGTTCGAAGTCGCGGTGAAACCGGCAAATGCAGGATTGGTCTTGCTGCCCAGGTTGGTCATCGCCGTCTGGAACGCGGTCAATGCACTCTTCAGCGAGCCGACACCGGAAATCTTCAGCGTGTTGACTTTGGTCGCGGTATCGATCTGCGTCTGCTTCGGCGCCTTGTCGGCATTGACCAGCGCAGTGACGATCGCACCGATGTCCAGGCCGGAACCCAGTCCGGAACCCGGTAGAATTGGACTTGCCATGTGCATCTCCCTTCAGATTGTTGCCATTCTTTTGACCGTTACACGCGTCCTGAGAACGGACAAACACTATTCATGCCAGCTATCAGACTTTGGCGTCGAACAATACGTGACTCGCGTTCGCGAGACTGTCTGCCAGCTTGAGGGCTTCCGCGGAGGGAATCTGTCGAACAACCTCACCCGTCTCGCTTGCGATCACCTTGACGATGACCTTTCCGGAATGTTCGTCGATGGAGAACTCCAGATTGCGCTTGATCGATTGAACGAACTTCTCGATCTCCTGCACCGCCAGCTTCAACTTGGCATCGTCCGTATCCTGACTCTTGGCAGCGGCCGGAGCTTCAGCCTTCACGACCTTAGGCGTCTCTGACGGTTTGTCAGCAACCGGCGTTACTGGCTTGGGAGCCGGATAAGACTGGTTAAGCTTGACGCTCATGTCCATGCTCATCACCTCCTAACGAAAAAAGGCGAGAGAGCGCGACTAGCGCACTCCCTCGCCCGAACTCATTCCGAAATTACTGAAGCAGCTTCAGTACAGCGGAAGGCAGTTGGTTGGCTTGAGCCAGTACGGAGGTCGAAGCCTGCTGCAGAGTTTGCTGCTTGGTCAGGTTAGCAGTTTCTGCGGCGAAGTCGGTGTCTTGTACACGACCCTGTGCAGCAGTGGTGTTCTCAACGATGTTTTGCAGGTTGGAGATGGTGCTGGTCAGACGGTTTTGCGAAGCACCCAGGCTCGAACGAGTGCTGTTGATCGTTGCAATTGCAGCGTCGATCGCGGTGATTGCGTTGTCGATGTTGGCAGCAGCGCCCGATACGCTTGCACCGGTCAGAACTACAGTACCGCTACCTACGGACAGGCTGACGGCGTCGAACTTGGAGCTCAGTACCAGGTCGATGTGGTTAGCCGAACCGGTGTTTGCGCCCACTTGCAGGGTCACAGTACCAGCCGAACCGTCCAGCAGGTTTTTGCCGTTCAGGTTGGTGGAAGCAGAGATACGAGTCAGTTCGTCCGACATCTGGGCGAATTCGTCGTTGGTTGCTTTCTGGTCGATGCTGCCGTTGGTACCGGTACGGGCTTTAACAGCCAGTTCACGCATACGCTGCAGAATGTCGGTCGAAGCTTGCAGAGCGCCTTCAGCGGTCTGAGCAACGGAGATACCGTCGTTGGCGTTCTGGATCGCCTGGTTGCCACCACGGATCTGGGAAGTCATACGGGTAGCGATCTGCAGGCCAGCGGCGTCGTCTTTAGCGCTGTTGATTTTCAGGCCGGAAGACAGGCGCTGCATCGAAGTCGACAGAGCGTCGGAAGCGCGGTTCAGGTTTTTCTGAAC
>NZ_JBIUVJ010000059.1:0-29523 GCF_044742875.1 Pseudomonas sp. NPDC087817 | reverse complement strand
AACGACGTGGTGTTGGGGTTTACTGTTAAAGCCATGACGACTTCCTCGTTGGTTGGGTACTGCGGCTTCCGGCCCTGGCAACCGCCGGGTATGGCCTAGAGAACCTTCGTAATAGTTATCGTCGGGTAATCAGGTTGCTTGAGGGCTTTTTGAAAAAAATTTGCCATCACCCTGCCACCCCCGAGAAAACAAGGGCTTAGCGCGCCCCCTCCCACGAAAAAATGACGCCATAAAACTGCCCACACCACCAACCCTTGTGCCAGAGCCGTCGGTTCCCCGTCAGCGCTGCGCACTGTCCAGCAATTCAATCAGTTCATACTCCATGAAATCGGCAAGTCCCAACCAGTCCTGGCGCTCCTGACACGCCAGGATGTGTGTCAGTACCTGTGCCCACGACTGCTGGACATCCTCAGAGGCGAGCGCAAAAAACCGTTGTGCCTCGTCAAATACATCGACCATGGTCAGCGCCGCTTCGACATCACGGCCCAAACGAAACAACCCAGCGCATTGCCGACATGCGCTGATGCACATCACCTGCGCACTCATTGCACAAACTCCGAATTGAATTGCGTGCCCACGATCATCGCCCCTACCCGACTGCTGTTAAGGAAGCTGACCTCTGGGTGCAGAGCGATATACCGCTCCAGCACGCACAGGTAGCCACGAAAATTCAGCTGCGTCCTGACCCGTTCGCCATACCCGTCACGAACCCAGTGTCGCGCCTGCTCCACGGGTGGCCCCAGATCGCCATCGTCCCATCCGGCATGTGTCTTGTTCATCGGGAAGGCAAAGTCGGCGCCGAACAGCGTGATGCGCGTGCCGCCCATTTTCACGGCCAGGTCCACGGCGGGGTGAATCACGCTGCCGCCGGCATGCAATTCGGCCCGAGGGTGCTGCTGACGCAACGTGGCGTAGACCGGGCTGGCGGTATAAGCGCCATAGCGCTTGCCTCTCCAGGCCTTCAACACCGTCGGGGAGCTCATGGGCAGGTACACCAGCGGGATGCCGTCGGACTCCTCGAAAGGCAGATGCCGAAAGCTGATCAACTGATCGATCGTCACCACCAGATCGGGGATGATCCCGTGCTGACGCAAAGGTCGATAAGCCGTGTCGACACAAATGAACAGCGGCCGCTCGGCCTGGCCACGCACCGACGCCAGCCGTTCAAAATGTCCTTCCAGGCTCGGTCCGGTGCCGATCACATAGATTTCGCGGCCGATGCAAGTGCCAAACAGTTGCGCCACGTCATCATCCGCAAGCAGCACCTCCAGGCTATCGCGCAAGCGCTGCTGAATCGCCGGCAATTGCGGATCGAACTCGCGATTGTTGAAACTCAGGTGAACTTCATTGACCAGCCGATCACGCACCTTGGCATTGAAGTCATCGGCCAGGAGCATTTCCGCGGGAAGGGCAAAAAACGGTGTGAAGATATCGGCGTGATCGCCGGCATACATCAGTTCCACCCTGGGGTCTTCAAGCCATTGCCGCTGATCGAGCAGTTGCAACACCAGCGCAAACAGGGCGCCGTTAAGGACGTGCACGTACAAGCGTTCAAGCCCGGCACGCTCCAGCAAAACCGCTGGCAAGTCGCCAAGGCCGGTGCCATAGACATGCAATCGCGGTTTTTCCGGCAGGCTGGCCGCCTGGACCCGGGCCTCGTGAATCCGGTCATGGCGACTGGTCAGCTGGATCCCGTCCACGCTCAGCGTAGAGCCCAAGCCTTGTACCAGCTCGGCTTGAATGGCCGAACTGTCTTCAGTCACCAATCGTGCAAACAACGCCGGCCAGCGCAGCTGGATCACCTGGGCGTTGGCTTGGAAAAACTCGCTCATGCCGGCTCGCGCTCCGTTTAGGCAAAAAAATAGCGCTCAAGGTTAACCTTGAACGCTATTTTTGTATCCGCCGTTTTTTATCCGGCTCAAGGACGATAAATAATCGCCGAGCCCCACGACAGACCGACACCAAAACCGCTCAACGCAATACGCTGCCAATCGGAATCGAGTACGTGTTTTTCCAGCAGCAACGGAATGCTCGACGACACGGTGTTGCCGGTCTCGACCATGTCCTTGATGAACTTCTCCGGCTCGCCTTCGAAACGTCGTGCCACCGCGTCGACAATCGCCGCGCTGCCCTGGTGAATGCAGAACGCATCAATGTCGTCAGCCTTGAGGCCTGAATCATCGAGCAGCTCATGCAGGTGCGCCGGAACTTTCAGCAGCGCAAAGTTGAACACCTGACGACCGTTCATGAAGAACACGCCATCGGTGACTTTCAGGTGCGGAGCGCCGGAGCCGTCAGTGCCGAACTTGGCCTTGCCCAGCGCCCAGCTCGGATCTTCGCCCATCCAGGTAGCGGTGGCGGCATCGCCGAACAGCATGGTGGTGTTGCGGTCTTCCGGATCAACGATTTTCGAATACGGATCAGCGGTGATCAGCAGGCCGTTCTTCAGCCCGGCGGCTTCCATGAAGCCCTTGATCGCGTAGATGCCGTAGACATAACCGGAGCAGCCCAGGGAAATGTCGAACGCCGCAACGTTGGTCGGCAGACCGAGCTTGTCCTGCACGATCGCGGCAGTGTGTGGCAGGCCTTCTTCATCACCGTTCTGGGTGACGACAATCAACACGTCAATCGATTCACGCTTCAGATCAGGGTTGCTGGCAAACAGCGCATTGGCCGCTTCCACGCACAGATCGGAGGTTTCTTGTTCAGCGTCTTTGCGCGGCAGAAAAGCCGAACCGATCTTGCCAAGGATGAACTCTTCATCCTTCTCGAATTTTGCACCTTGTGCGTAATTGTCCACGCCGGCTACAGGAACGTAGCTCGCAATGCTTTTTATGCCAATCATTACGGCTTCCCAATAAAAAACAGCCCAAGACCACCGCTCGCAAGGATTCGAGGGGCGCCGACAAACAGAAATTGGCCGCCACGAAGGGCGGCCAGGGGGAGCGCAAAGGGCTATCACTGGAACCGAAAACGGGCCAGGCGCCATCTCCCCGATCAATACAATACAGTGAAGATGCGCGTTATGACTCGCAGGTCACGCTATTTTGCCGAATCGGTGCAGATCGGCTTATTCGACCAACGACCAATCCAGCGGCGTGCCGCGCTTGATCGGCGTGCGAGCGCGGCGGCCGAGAACGGCGTCGGTGTGCTTGGGCGGCAGACCGAGGCCGGGACGAATGGCCCGCAGATTGTCCCGAGTAAAGGGCTCACCCGCGGCCATGTCGGCGGTCACGTACAGCGAACGGCGATAGACCACCGATTTCAGTTCAGCTTCGGTGGCGCCGTATTGCACGTGCCCCAAAGCCTGCCAGGCACGTTCGGTTTCCAGCACCAGACTGGCCATTTCTGCAGGTTCCAGCGAGAAACTCGCATCAACCCCACCTGCCGAACGGTCAAGGGTGAAGTGTTTTTCCACCACCGTCGCGCCAAGCGCCACGGCTGCCACCGACACACCGACGCCCATCGAGTGGTCGGACAGCCCCACCTCGCAACCGAACAATTCACGCAGATGAGGGATCGTGCGCACGTTGCTGTTGAGCGGTGTCGCCGGATACGTGCTGGTGCATTTGAGCAGCACCAGATCCTTGCAACCCGCCGCGCGGGCAGCGCGCACGGTTTCGTCGAGTTCGGCGATGCTGGCCATGCCGGTGGAAATGATCAGCGGTTTGCCGGTGGCGGCGACACGGCGAATCAACGGCAGGTCGGTGTTTTCGAAACTGGCGATCTTGTAGGCCGGCACGTCGAGACTTTCGAGAAAGTCCACGGCCGTGTCATCGAACGGCGTCGAGAACGCGAGCATCCCCAGCTCTTTGGCCCGGGCGAAAATCGGTGCATGCCATTCCCAAGGCGTATGGGCTTTCTCATACAGATCGTAGAGTGAAGTCCCCGCCCACAGACTGCCCGGATCCTTGATGAAGAACTCGCCTTCGGCCAGATCCAGCGTCATCGTTTCAGCGGTGTAGGTTTGCAATTTCAAGGCATGCGCGCCGGCCTTGGCGGCGGCTTCGACAATTTGCAGGGCCACATCGAGCGACTGATTATGGTTGCCGCTCATCTCGGCAATGATGAACGGCGGCGCATCGGCACCGATCAGACGGTCGCCAATCTTGAAACTGCTCATGTGTGGTGTTCCTTCAAAACCTTGGTGAACGCGCAGGCATTTTGATTGAAGCCCGCGTCGCGAAATACATTCAATGAAGCGTGATTATCCGGCTGCACCTGGGCGGTAATGGCGGTCAATTGCGGCCAGTGTGCGCGGACAAATGACTCGCCCCGCGCCAGCAGCGCCCTGCCCCAGCCAAGGTCGATTCGCCCTGCAAACAGATGCAGCGAAACGTCGGCTTCGAAGCCGCGCAGGTCGTAACGCAACACCCCGACCGGGCCGTCGTCGGCCTCGGCGATCAACAACAAGTGCTGCGGATTACGCAGACTGGCGCGCATTCCGTCGAGTAGCAGCGGCGTGTCGTCCTGCGTCGCCGGACGAACCTTGAGCACGGCGCCGGCCAACGCCGCAGCGACTCGCAACGCTCCACGCCCATCGACCAGTTGCCGCGAACGTTCTGCCAGGCTCTGCCGCAAATACTGATTTCCCGCGACGAAACCAATCGCATCGCGCAACTGCTCGACACTGACCTGCTCCCGCGCGCCCATGAACACATGGGCGCCGGCTGCCGCCATGACTTCGCCATTGACTTGCTGGTTGTTCGACACCGCGATACAGATGGTCGGCAGGCCCAGCGCCGCACGCTCCCAACTGGTACCGCCGCCAGCGCCGATAAACAGGTCGGCCTCGGTCATGCGCTGATGGAAATCACTGACAAAGCTGTGCAGACGCCAATTCGGTCGCGTATCGCTCAGGGCTTGCATTTGCGCCCACGCCGGATTGTCGGCACCGGCAACAAAGTCCACTTCCAGTTCGGGAAAACCCACCAACGCGAGCATCGCATGATGAGTCTGCATCGCTGCGTCGAAACCACCGAAATTGACCAATACCCGTCGCGCCCTGGCTTTGATTTCGATCGCCGGGCCGTTGAACTCTTCACGCAACATCGCATAACGCGGACCGAGCAGGGTGCGGCAGCCATCAGGCACTAGCGCAGCGTAGTTTTCGCTGAGCCCCGAGAGATTCTGATTAAGCAGCAGATCAATGCTGTAGCGCCGAGTGGCGAGATCGTCGACCGCAGCGATGTGCGGCGCCCAACGACGCGCGGCGGTTTGCCAGTGATGATCGAGGCCGTAGTGATCGACGATGATCCAGTCGAATTCGCCATGACCTTGCAGCAACGCGCCCAATGCATCGATGTCGGCCTGCCACGGCAGCATCGATTCGATGGCTTGTTGCGGGTCTTCATCGGGGTAGAAATCCGGTAGCGCGAAGGTCTCGAAACCCTCCTCGCTCAGGACGTCGAGCCGATGCCCCGGCAAGCGCCGACAAGCAAACGCGACATGACTGCCCTGCTCGCGCAGCACGCGAGCCAAGGTCAGACACCGGGCAATGTGGCCGCTGCCAATGGTCGGCGAGGCGTCGGCGCGAATCAGCACTCTCATCGCAGCTCTCCGCCAGCCTTGAGCGCGGCGTAAAGGTATTCGGCGCGCTTCCAGTCTTCAGGCGTATCGATGTCCTGCACCAGATGTCGCGGCAAAATCACTGGAAGACTCGCCGACGAATAAACCACTTCGCTGCGCAACCAGGCGTCGCTGCGCCCCCAGTAAAACTGGCCGGCATCCTGAAACGCTTCGGGCAAATCCTGCGAGCGGGTGTTGCGAAACTCCGGGTACAACGCCGTGAGCGCGCCCTGCCCGTCCAGCGTCAGCGCTCGCTGCACCGGAAAGCCGAAACTGCAAACCGAGAAGGCAAAGGACTTGTCCGGATGCAGCTTCAGCAACTCGAATCCCTCGCGCAGATAACGCGCCTGCAACAGCGGCGCCGTGGCGTACACGCAACAGGCGTAATCGAAGGCTGGCAGTTGCTGTAAGGCGTGCACGATCACGGCTGCGGTGCCGGTGAAATCATCGGCCAACTCCGCCGGGCGCAGGAACGGCACCTGCGCGCCATGCGCCCGCGCGACATCGGCGATCTGCGCGTCGTCGGTACTGACCACGACCTGATCGAACACGCCTGAATCCAGTGCCGTGCGGATCGAGCGGACAATCATCGGCACGCCGTCAAACAGCGCAAGATTCTTGCGCGGGATGCGTTTGCTGCCGCCACGGGCCGGGATGATTGCGACGTTGCTCAAGGGCGCTTTTCCAGTAAAAACCAGGTGACATCATCTGCCGGGAATTGCGCATCGCGGTGATACACGAAGCCGTAATCGAGCAACTGCAGATCGGCATAGCGATCGAGCATTTCGCCAGCAAAATCGCGTTTGAACAGTTTGCCGCTGTTGCCGCGATAGGACACTTCCATCGGGACCGGACTGTAATACTCGGCGATCAGGATGTAGCGCCGGCTCAGAGCATACAACTGCGCATACGCGCTCGCCAAAAGCTCCGGCGCCAGATGGATCAGCACGCCTTTGCTCAGGCTCAGGTCGTAGGTGCGCTCGCGGGGAAAGTCGAACAGCGAGCCGTGCCAGATCTGCGCAATGTCCAACGCCCGCGCCTGGGCGCAGGCGCATTCATTGATCTCGACCCCGAACAGTTCACTTTGCGGCAGCAATTGATGCAACGCCTGCAGGTTGTTGCCGGCATTGGTGCCCAGTTCCACCACGCTGGCGATGCGTGCGGCGCGGCTCAGAGCCCTGTCGAACAGCGCCAGATTGGCCGCCACCAGTGGCTTACCGATGTTGCGGTCAACGTACTGATTGCCGAAATCGCCCTGCCAGAATTTTTCCTGCTCACTCAGCTCACGCATTGCACAGCCCCATCCACCGCCGCAGCGGGATTCATTCGGTCAGCCGACGTAACTGCTCGATCACATGGTCCTGCTGTTCCTCGCTGAGCAACGGATACAGCGGCAGGCTGATCGCCTCGGCGTAATAACGCTCGGCTTCGGGGAAGTCGCCCTCGGCAAAACCCAGGTCGCGATAGTACGGCTGCAAATGCACGGGAATATAGTGAAGATTCACTCCGATACCGGCTGCACGCAAACCTTCGAATACCTGCCGATGCGTCAGGCCGACGCGCTCGGTCTGCAGTCGCACCACGTACAGATGCCACGCCGACTCCGCCTCCGGCTGCGCACTGGGCAAAGTCAGCGGCAGATAGGCCAGCAAACGCTCATAGCGCGCCGCCAGTTCACGACGACGCGCGATGAAGTCGTCCAGCTTGGCCAGTTGCGACAGGCCCAGCGCAGCCTGCAAATCGGTGATCCGGTAATTGAAACCCAGCTCGATCTGCTGGTAATACCAGGGACCGTGGCTGGGCTCGGTCATCTGCTGCGGATCACGGGTCATGCCGTGGCTGCGCAGACGCTGCAAGCGCTCGGCCAGCTGCGCACGATTGGTCAGCACCATGCCGCCCTCACCCGAGGTGATGATCTTCACCGGGTGAAAACTGAATACGGTCATCGCCGCAAATTCACCGCAACCCACCGGACGCCCGGCGTAGCTGGCGCCCACCGCGTGCGAGGCATCCTCGATCACGGTGAAGTTGTAGCGCTCGGCCAGTTCGGCAATCTTGCGCATATCGCAGCTCTGCCCGGAGAACGCCACCGCGATCAGGACTTTCGGTAATGTGCCGTCGTGCTCGGCCTGCTCGAGCTTCGCCTGGAGGGCGACAGCGTCGAGGTTCCAGGTCAGTGGATCGATGTCGACGAAATCAACTTCAGCCCCGCAGTACCGCCCACAATTGGCCGACGCGAGAAAGGTGTTCGGCGTCGTCCACAACCGATCACCCGGCCCCAGGCCAGCCGCCAGGCAGGCAATGTGCAGAGCCGCCGTGGCGTTGCTCACCGCGACGGCGTAATCGGCCTGGCAACGCTCGGCCATGGCCTGCTCGAAACGCTCGATGCTCGGCCCCTGGGTCAGCCAGTCCGACTGCAGCACTTCGACGACGGCATCGATGTCTGCCTGATCGAGGCTTTGCCGACCATAGGGGATCATGCCGAGAGCTTCGCGTGCAGGTCGGCGATCTGCCCGACCGAGAGGAAATGCGGATTGGTGTCGGAGCGATATTCGAAATCTTCGCTCACGGCATGACCCCGTTCGCCGAGTTTGTCGACGGCAAAATCGACATCGACACTGGTAAAGCGAATCGATGGCTGGATGGTGTAGTGATCCGCAAACTCAAGGGTCATCCGTGCATCGTCCAGCGGCACCATCAACTCATGGAGTTTTTCGCCGGGACGAATGCCGACGTTCTTGTGCGGCAGATGTTCAGCCATGCCGTGCGCCAGATCGACGATGCGGATCGACGGGATCTTCGGCACGAACACTTCACCACCGTGCATCCGCGCGAAGCTGTCGAGCACGAACTGCACGCCGTGGTCGAGGGTGATCCAGAACCGCGTCATGCGCTCGTCAGTGATCGGCAAATGCTCTGCGCCGTCGGCGATCAGCTTGCTGAAGAACGGCACCACCGAACCCCGCGAGCCGGCCACATTGCCATAGCGCACAACGGCAAAACGGGTTTCCTGCTCGCCGGCAATGTTGTTGGCGGCGACGAACAACTTGTCCGAGAGCAACTTGGTCGCACCGTACAGGTTGATCGGGCTGGCCGCTTTGTCGGTAGACAACGCCACAACCTTTTTCACGCCGTTGTCGATGGCGGCGGCAATGATGTTCTCCGCGCCATTGACGTTGGTGCGGATGCATTCGGTCGGGTTGTATTCCGCCGCAGGCACTTGCTTCAACGCAGCGGCATGTACCACGTAGTCGATGCCGCGCATGGCCTGACGCAAACGCTCGGCATCGCGCACATCACCAATGAAATAGCGCATGCACGGTGCGTTGAACGTCTGCTGCATTTCGTACTGCTTCAACTCGTCACGGGAGAACACCACCACGCGCTTGGGCTGGTATTGCTCCAGCAGACGGGCGATGAATTTGCGCCCGAACGAGCCGGTGCCGCCGGAGATGAAGATTGATTTGCCGTTGAACATATCTGAATTCCTGTGTCCTGTTCGCCAGGCTTAGCCGAGCAATTGCGCCCAATTGATCGGGGCACTTTCACCCAGGGTAAAACCTTTGCCGGTCAGCGCCAGGTTGGCGTTGTACGCCGGATCCTGTGCAAAGGCCGCGCTCCACTTCTCACGCAATGCAGACAATGCGTCAGGGGCTTGCGGCAACTCGCCGGTGTGCAATACCTGCACCAGCGGCGTCCACACCGTGAGGTAACCGGCCTGCCCGGCCTTGAGACACAGATCAACATCGCTGAAGCCGTCGGCGAAGGTCACTTCGTCCAGGCCACCCAGTGCGTTGAACAATTCTTTGCGCACCATCAGGCACACCTTCGACACCGCCGAATAGTTCTGCTCGACCGCCAGGCGCTGCATGTAACCTTCGCTCGCGTGTTTCTCGCCGATGAAGGCCGAAGCCACCCCGCCGTTCAACCCGAGAATCAAACCTGCCTGGGAGATCTTGCCGTCGCGGTCCACCAGTTTGGCACCGACGATGCCGACCTCAGGACGCTGGGCGTGATTGAGCAACGACTCGATCCAGTTCGGGTTGACCACTTCACTGTCGGTGGCCAGCAGCACCAGATATTCGCCCTGCGCCTGCTGGCTGGCCGCGTTGTACAGCGCCACTTGATCAAGCGGGCGATCTGCATGCAGCACCTGCACCTTGGCGTTGCGCAGCGTTCCCAACCAGTCATTGATCTCGGCCGACTGGTTCGGGTTGACCGCAATCAACAGCTCATAGCGGGTGTAACGGGTTCTGAGCAGCACGCCATCCAGGCAGCGTTGCAAGGCGCCAAGATCGTCGCCGGCAGGCACGATCACCGAGACCAGCGGCCGCTCGGCATGGCGATAGTCGATCTGCCAGGTGCCAGGCTGCGTCGAGGTGACCTGAGCCTTGTAACCGCGATTACCCAAATGGCGCAGCAGCGCCTGCCGCTCGTGAGCATTTTCTGTCAGTTCCGGCGCGCGGGTGATCAGCAACGGTTCGTCGAGATGGGCCAGGCCGTCGAGGCCGCCCTGCTCGATGATGCGCAGCAGCACATCGAGTTCCAGCGCCTTGCTGAAATCGACCTGATAACCACCGAGTTCAGTCAGCACTTCGCGACGAATCAACCAGTGCCGCGCCATCAGTGACGGGACACTCTGCAGCAGATCCAGGTTGAAGCCCGGGCGGAACATATTTACCAGCGCACCATTTTCCTGGCGCTGGATTTCATCCGTGGCCACCGCACGCACACCTGGCGCCGCCATCAATTCCAGGCTGGCACGCAACAGGCCGGCAGCCGTGAACTCTTCACCCGCTTCCGCCAGCAGCAGCCAGTCGCTGGTCGATTGATTGACGCTCTGGTTGAGCTTGTCGACGAAGTTGCTTTGGGTCACTCGCACAAAGTGCAGCGTATTTTGTGCAGTGGTTGCAGCTGGCGGCTCACCCGTGGTGAAGACCACGACCTTGAAGGCTTTGCTGTGGCCTTCGAGCAAGCTGTCCAGGGAGATCTGCAACTTGTCGAGGTCGTTGTCCAGATCGAGCAGGAAAATGCCGAACTGCGGACCACCGCCATTGTCGGCCAGGTGCCGGGCAATCGCCGCAGCCTGTTCGGTATCCGGCGTACGCGCAGCGAGCCACTTGAGCAGGCGGCCGGTCAGCATTTTCTCGAATACAGGCTGATGCCCTTCGAGCAACGCTGCGTCCAGGCGCGCGACCCAGTCACGCAGCACTGGCGCGTCGTCTTCCTCGTCCAGCGGTTGCAATTGCGCGATCAGTTGCTTGATCACCGTGCGATTGAACACGTTAAGGTCGTGCGCCTGCCACAAGCGGTCGAGCACGCTTTCCGGGGTGTCATTGTTGCGTGCCAGCATCAGGCTCTGCTGGCGAGCCCAGATACCCTCCAGCTCCTTGAGCTGAACGCGTCCGGCCGGCATCGCGTGCAACAGAAACTCGAATTGAGTCAGTTGATCGAAAAACACCTGGTTGTAGAACGGCATTTCAACGTATTGCTTGGGACCGAAGCGACGCTGTGGCCCGGCCTCGATATCGATCCATGTCGACTCGAAGATCAGCTCGGCGGTGAGTGCCCGGTTGGTCTGCAGGCTTTCGGCGAGCGTGGCAAAACTCTTCAGAACAAACTGTTTGCCCTGCTGTGGATCCTGATGCCCAAGCTGGGTCGGCAGCCCGGCAAGGAACTCGGCAAACGCTTCACGTCCGGCCACGCTCTTGGCGTCCATATAGGCCAGAGAGTGATAGATCTCGGTGTTGTGATCAGACTGTTCGTAGTTGATTTCGCGCACGACATAAGGAATCGGCAGAATCCGCGCCTTGCCCCGAGCCAGCATGTAATAGGTGTGACCGACTTCCTGCCACTGGAAGATCGTGTCTTGCGGCATCGCGTTGTACCAGTCGCGCAAGATCGCCGTACGCTGCACCGCATAGAACGGCGGCAGGTACTGATGCATGTAATCGAGCAGGCGATCCTCGGCCTGATCGGCCGAGTAGTCCTCGCAGACTTTCTTGTCGCGGCGGTAGTAATTGACGCTGTTGGCCAACGCCAGATACATCATGCTGTAGCCATGGCACAGGCTGTAATCGGGGTTGGCTTCCATGAACGCCACGGCTTCATGCAGGGCGTCATGCACAAGGAAATCATCGTCGGCGGCGAACACCATGTAAGGCGTCTGCAACTGCTCGACACCGTAGGCGAGCTTGGCGCGAATGCCCCAGTAGCCGAACTGCGGCAAGTGCTGATAATCCACGTTGGTGAATTCGGCAGGGATGCCCGCCAGCGCCACCGCCGACGAATCCAGCACCAGAATCCTGCACGGCAGGCTGCTGTAGAAGCGAATGGCTCTACGCAGAAACGCCGGGCGTTCGTGAGAGATCAGCACAATGGTCAACTGTTCGTTGAGTGCCAGACCGGTTTCAGAAGTGTTCTTGCCTTGCATATATTCCCCACACGCGGCGAGTCGCCGAAAACTCATCGTTGTTTGTCGATTAACGCACGCGACGCAGATAACCATCCGGCGCGACTGTGATCAGCAATTTGCTGTGAATCGACTGATCGATCTCGAAATCGGTGTTTTCTTCCAGGTAAGCCCACACTGCGGTTTTCGGGTTGTCACCCTTGCCCCACGGACGATCCGGGAAAGCATCGGCCGGCATGTCTTCGACCACGGTGTCCATGACCACGCAATAACTGCCCACCGAAACCAGTGGTGCATACAGGCGCAGCTCTTCGAGGACGTGCTCGTGGGTGTGGTTGGAGTCCAGCACCACCAGGACTTTTTTGCCCTGCACACGCTCGCGCACCTGATCGACGATCGCGGTGTCGATGCTCGAACCCTGGATCATGCTGATGCGTTTGAACATCGGGTGCGCTTCGATCGCTTCGCGATTGTGCTCGCGGATATCGATGTCGATGCCCAACACTTCGCCATGCCCGATCAGTTCCAGAATCGAGGCATAGAACACCAGCGAACCGCCGTGGGCGATGCCCGTCTCGACGATCACGTCCGGACGCAGGTTCCAGATGATTTCCTGCATCGCAACCATGTCCTGCGGGAACTGAATGATCGGCCGGCCCATCCAGCTGAAGTTGTAGGTGTACTTGTGTCTGGCCGTGGTGCCGACCCAGTCCAGGGACTCGGTCTGCAAGGCCTTGTCTTGCTGCAGGCCTTCGATGTTGGCTTTTACTTCTTCGCGAAACTGTTCATGCGGATTCATTGCAACTCTCCAAAAATTCGGGAAACGGCTTACCTGAACACTCTGGCGTCCGGGTAAGGCACTGCGTTGGTCTTGATGATCCTGGCGGGATTGCCCACCACGACCGAAAAATCCGGAACATCCCTGGTCACGACCGCACCGGCACCGATGGTCACCCAGCGCCCGATGCGCAAGCGCGGCAGGATCGTGGCGTTGGTGCCGATAAAGGTCCCGTCACCGATTTCCACGCAACCTGCGATACACACGCCCGGCGCCATGAACACCGAGTGGCCGATCTGCCCTTCATGCCCCACGACACTGCCGGCGCTGATGCTGGTGTTGTCGCCCAGTGTCACTTCGGCCTGCATCAGCACGCCTTCCTGCAGGTAACTGCCCTGCCCCATGCGGATCATGCTCAGGTCGATACCCGGATGAACGAACTGGCCGAGTCGCGCACCGGCGTCGACCAACTGGCAGGTGGTTTCGTAGCGTAACCGGGTACTGCCGGTGATCAGATTGACGAAGCGCACGTCCTCGCCATTAAGTTCGCCGACGAGTTCGGACCCGCCGAGCACCGGCACCCCGTGAAACAGCGTGCCGTGCTTGCGCGGATCGTTGTCCAGAAAAGCGAATTCGATGTTCGGCGTGCTGCGCTTGACGGCGTGCAGCATGCGCACCGCTTCCGGGTTGGCCGCCCCCAGCAGATACATCTTCACAATGCGTGCCTGCGCGCCAGCAGATCGAGCACCACTTGCACCACCCGCTGCTGATCGGCGTCGGTCATGTCGTGATAACTCGGCAGGTTGAAGGCGCGCTCAGGGAGTGCGAACGCCAGCGGCGTATCGACCACGTATTCGCTGAACATCGGCAGCGACGACAGCGGCCAGAAAAACACCCGGGCGTCGATGTCGGCGGCCTGGAAGGCAGCGATCATTTGCTCGCGGTGGATGCCGGTGTCGGCATCGAACACCACGGTCGGCATCCAGTAGCCATTGCGGCCATGGGCTGGCTCGGGATTGAGCGATACCCCCGGCACACCTTCGAGCGCTCGCGCGTAGTTGGCAAAAATCGCCCGTTTGCGCTCGATCAACTCGTCGATGCGCTCGACCTGCGCACAGCCGACAGCCGCTTGCAGGTTACTCATCTTGTATTTGAAGCCGACAAACTCCGGCCAGAACTGCTTGGTGCAACCGGCCACACGACCATGGTTGGACAGGGTCAGGACCCGCTCATACAAGGCTTTGTCCGAGGTGACGAACATGCCACCTTCACCGGTGGTCATGGTCTTGGTGCCATGAAACGAAAAAGCGCCGAAAGCCCCCAGCGAGCCGGCAGCCTTGCCGCGCCATTGCGAGCCGATGGCTTCCGCCGCGTCTTCGATCACCGGGATGCCGAATTCGCGACCGATGGCGAGCAGCGCGTCCATGTCACACAGATTGCCGTACAGGTGCACTGCCAGAATCGCCTTGGTGCGCGGGGTGATCGCGCTTCTGACCCGTTGCGGATCCAGGCACCAGCTGTCGGCCAGCACATCGACAAACACCGGCGTAGCACCGAGGTAAGTGATCGGCGCCGCCGAGGCAATCCAGTTGGTGTTGGCCAGGATCACTTCGTCGCCAGCGCCAACGCCCAGGGCTGCCATGCCCATGTGCAGCGCGCCAGTGCAACTGGAGGTGGCGATGGCGTAGGTTGCGCCCAGATGCTCGGCAAAGCCGTGCTCAAAACGTGTCAGGTATTCGTAGCAACGTGCGCCCCAACCGTTCTGCACGGCGTCCAGGGCATACTGCGCTTCAAGTTCGCCAACGCTGGGTTTGGTGTAATGAATTCTGCTCATTGGATGATCAACTCCGGAACGGCGACGACAAAGCGTGCGCCCCATGCCTTGGCCGCCGACAGTTGCTGCGTCACTTCGCTCAACAGGTTCCACGGCAAAACCAGAATGTAGTCAGGCTGTTCCTGGGCAATACGCTCAGGCGCGACAATCGGGATACGGCTGCCCGGCAGAAACTTGCCCTGCTTGTGCGGATTGGCATCCGCCACCCAGGCGAGCAGGTCAGGTTTGACCCCGGCGTAGTTGAGCAAGGTATTGCCCTTGGCTGCCGCACCGTAGCCAACCACACGCTTGCCGTCGGCCTTGGCCTGTAACAAAAAGCGCAGCAGTTCATGCTTGATGCGTTCAGCGGCGGGCGCGAGGGTCGCGTAGTACTCGGTAGTTTTCACCCCGGCCTCGAGTTCCGCCTGCAACTGTTGATGCACTGCTGCCTGCACCGGACGACGTTCGCCATCCTTGCGCTGCACGAACACCCGCAGCGATCCACCGTGGGTGGTCAACTGGCTGACGTCGAACACTTCCAGGCCATTGCGCTCGCACAGGGCTTGCACGGCGGTCAGCGACAGGTAGGAATAATGTTCGTGGTACAGCGTGTCGAACTGCGCGCCAGCCATCAGCGTCAGCAGTTGTGGAAATTCGAAGGTGGCGACGCCGGCCGGTTTGAGCAAAGTGGCGAAACCAGCGAGGAAATCGTTGATGTCCGGCACATGCGCGAGCACGTTGTTGGCCGCCATCAGGTCAGCGCCCCAGCCTTCGCTGTGCAACTGCGAGGCGGTGTCGCGACCGAAGAACAGTTCGCGGATTTCCAGGCCCTTCTCGCGTGCTGCCTGTGCGGTGCTGCGCGTCGGCTCAACGCCCAGACACGCAATGCCGCGAGCGGCCACGTACTGCAGCAGATAACCGTCGTTGGCGGCGACTTCAACCACGCGGCTGTCGGCAGTCAGGCCAAAACGCTCGACCATCTCTGCCACATAACGCTCGGCATGCGCGAGCCAGGTGCTGGAAAACGAACTGAAGTAAGCGTACTCGGCATCGAACAAGCTGTCGGCGCGGGTGTAATCCTCGGTCTGCACCAGCCAGCATTGCTGACACACGGCGACCTTCAACGGCACCCATTGCTCAGCCTGATCCAGGCGATCGGCATGCACATAGGCGTTGGACGGCGGCGAGGTGCCGAGGTCGATCAGCGGCAGGCTCAGCGGTGCGGCGCACCCACGGCAGTTCATAGACGCACTCCAGCAAAGTGTTGATCGAGCGCGGGATGGCTGGAATCACGCGCTGACAAATTATTGACAGGCAACGGCCAGGCAATCGCCAGCCGTGGATCGTTCACCGACAGACCGCCCTCATGCTCCGGCGCGTAATCGGCGCTGTGCAGGTAGAGCAATTCGGCGTCTTCGGTGAGCGTCTGGAAACCGTGGGCGAAGCCGGCCGGGATCAACAGGCTGCGACCGTCACCGGCCTTGAGATGCTCAGCGTGCCAGTGCAAAAAGGTTGCGGAATCGGGGCGCAGATCGACCGCCACATCCCACACTTCACCACGCAGGCAGGTGATCAGTTTGGCTTCCGGCGCATTGGCATTCTGATAATGCAGACCACGCACACTGCCCTTCTCGCGGGTGCAGGAATGGTTGATCTGGCGGATATGGAATTCGCTGCCGAACGCACTCAGACTGCCTTCGCAGAACAGCCGGGCGAAGTGCCCGCGCTGGTCTTCGAAACGTTTGTGCTGGACGCTGAACAGGCCGGCCAGCGGCAATGCCTTCAGGGAAAACTCGCTCACAGCGCGCCTCGGTACAGGTTCAATTGGCCGAGTGTCACGTTGCGCATGTCATCGCCGTTCTGCCACGCCAGATGCCAGTCGAGGGTCTGGGTCAGGCATTGCTGCAAGGTCCAGCGTGGTTGCCAGCCGAGTACCTGGCGTGCGCGGCTGCTGTCCAGACGCAGCAGGCCGGCCTCGTGCAATTCACTCGGTTCGATGCGCAAGCCACGCGCCTGCGGCCAGCGGCTGCCGAGCAATTCGACCACCTCGCCAACGCTGCACATGTCCGCCTCGCCCGGGCCGAAGTTCCAGGCACCGGCGTACTCCGGGCCCTCTTCGTAAAGGCCGGCGGCCAGTTGCAGATAACCGGCCAGCGGCTCCAGCGCGTGCTGCCATGGGCGAACGGCTTGCGGATAGCGCAGAGTCACCGGCTCGTCGGCCGTCCAGGCTTTGAGCACGTCGGGAATCAGTCGCTCCGGTGCAAAATCGCCGCCGCCCAAGACGTTGCCGGCGCGCGCGGTGGCCAGGGCCAGACCGTGTTCGGCGTACTTGTCCGCCGGAAAGAACGACGCGGCATAGGATTGTGCAAGCAACTCGCAGCAGGCTTTGCTGCTGCTGTAAGGATCGTGACCACCGAGGGCTTCGTCTTCGCGGTAGGGCCATAGCCACTCTTTGTTGGCGTAGACCTTGTCGGTGGTCACCAGCACGCAGGCGCGCACGCAGCCGACCTGACGAATCGCTTCAAGCAGGTTCAACGTGCCCATGACGTTGCTGGAGTAGGTACCGAGCGGATCGCGATAGCCTTCGCGCACCAACGGTTGTGCAGCCAGATGCAGAACGATCTCAGGCTCGGTGTCGGCGATGATTTCCAACAGAGCGCCGAGATCGCGCAGATCACCGCGCTGATCATTGATGCCTTCGTGCACGCGCGCCAGTTCGAACAGGCTCGGCTCGGTCGACGGCTCCAGGGCAAAGCCGCTGACTTGCGCGCCGAGGCTTTGCAGCCACAGGGTCAGCCAACTGCCTTTGAAACCGGTGTGGCCGGTGACCAGTACACGTTTGCCGCGCCAGAAATCCGCGCTCAGTCCCATTGTTTCCATGGGGCCTCCCCGCTCTGCCACAGCGCTTCGAGATGATTCTTGTCGCGCAGGGTGTCCATGGGCTGCCAGAAACCGTCGTGCTGGAACGCCATCAACTCACCGCGTGCGGCCAGACCGTCCAGCGGACCCGACTCCCACGACGTCGAATCGCCCTCGATCAGCGGCAGGACTTTGGGCGACAACACGAAAAAGCCGCCGTTGATCCAGCCACCGTCGCCGCGTGGCTTCTCGGTGAAACCCAAGACCCGATCACCTTCGCGATCAAGCGCACCGTAGCGTCCCGGCGGTTGTACGGCGGTAACGGTGGCCAGTTTGCCGTGGGTCAGGTGGAAATCAACCAACGCGCCGATGTTCAAATCGGAAACGCCGTCGCCATAGGTGAAGCAGAAGGCTTCCTCATTTTCCAGATAGCGCGCGGCTCGCCCCAGGCGGCCACCGGTCATGGTCTCTTCACCGGTATCGATCAGCGTCACACGCCATGGTTCGCTGTAATTCTGGTGTACATCCATGCGGTTTTCACGCATGTCGAAGGTCACATCGGAGGTGTGCAGGAAGTAGTTGGCGAAGAAGTCCTTGATCGCGTACCCCTTGTAGCCCAGGCAAATCACGAAATCGTGAATCCCGTGGGCGGAGTACTGCTTCATGATGTGCCAGAGAATTGGCTTGCCGCCAATCTCGATCATCGGCTTGGGCTTGAGGTGCGACTCTTCACTGATGCGTGTGCCCAGACCACCCGCCAAAATTACTGCCTTCATCCTCTCCCCTCTCGCTCGTCACAGGGCTGCGCGTCGCTTTCTTGCGCGTCGCGGCCTTCTGGCTAAACCTTTCTGCCGTGCCGGGCGCAGGGGCAATGACCGCGAGCGCTCGTTTTATGGCGATTTAAGGGGGACTTGCAGGAAACGCGCCAGCTCGCAGAGCCAATCGGCGAGCGCAAAAAAACGGCCTGATCCGGTTCATGCAAACCGGATCAGTCCCTTCCCGAACGTCAAACCAACGCCTTCACATTTGTTGCAGACGAAAAAAAACAGGCGACTCGAAAGTCGCCTGTTTTTTGGGGAGGGTATTGCGCGAACCGATCAGTCCGCCAGCCAGCCATTTTCCCAGTAGCGCAGGTTATCGCCACGCAGCACGTAATCGCGCAGCACCACCTCACGCAACTCGTCGCCCATGCGGTAGCTGGCATCAGGATCGGCCAGGTGCATGCGAATCGCCTGCAGCCACTCATCGGTGGTGTTGGTCTTGATCCGCGTGCACGGCAGGTAGCCGCGATAGGCCTCGGTGTCGGTGCAGATCACCGGGTAGCCGCAGGCGCCGTACTCCAGCAGACGCAGGTTGCTCTTGCAGTCGTTGAAGATGTGGAACTCCAGCGGTGCAAGGGCCAGATCCAGGTTGAGGCTGGCCAGTTTGGCCGGATACACGTCCAGGCCGATCACACCATGGAATTCATGCATGTACGGCCGCAGGTCATCCGGGCACATGCCGAAAAACACCCAGTCGACTTCGTTGGCCAGTTCGCGCACGACATCCGCGATCACCGCCAGATCACCGTGGTGACTGGTGCCGCCGCCCCAGCCGACACGGGGTTTCTTCGAGGTGCGGCGGCGGCTGCGCAGGTTGCTCCAGAGGTCCTTGGCAAGCATGTTCGGCACCACACGAATGTCGTGGTGCATGTCCGAGAGCGCATTGGCCAAGGGTTGAGTCGACACGACCACCCGATCACACAGGCCGATCGCCCGGCGTACCATGCGCTCCATGTCCTGCTTGCTCGGCATGTTGCGGATGTGCGCGTTGCGATGGGGAACGTCAATCACATAGTCATCCAGTTCGAAGATCCGCCGGGCACTGAAGTACTTCTTCAGTGGCGGGATTTCATCGATGGCGTGCTCCGAGTAGCGCCCTTGCAGCACGATCACGTCGGGGGCCTGACGCTCGATTTCAACGATCGACGGCAAGCCGTAGCAGATGCGCCCTTCGACCCGATTGGCCGCCACCAGCTCGATCATCGGCTGGCTCATGCGGTAATGACCAATCGCAGAAGCATTGATCGGCACCGACAGTACATTGGGCAGCTGCGACTTGGAAAACGCAGTCCAGCCGGTCAGCAGACCCGGTTCGAGGCTGAAGTTGCTGGCACCGACGCCATGCAGGGCGAGGTTGACGTTGTATGCCGGATCGCGGGCGATCTGCGGTAACCAGCGCTGATAAAACGTATCCTGCTCGCGCTCGTGCTGTTGCTGATCTTCGCGCGTGGCCTCGATAATCGGGCGGGCGCCCACAGCCAGCCTGGCATGCGGATTCCACACCACCAGATAACCTTCGCGGCCGACACGCAGGCACAGATCCACGACGTTGTACGTGACCTTCAAGTCCTGTTCGTCGAGCCCCGCAACCTCCTCGAAGACCGACTTGCGCACCATCAGGCAGTCACCGCCGACGGCACTCAGATCCTGCACCGCCTGCAACCGGAACATATAGCCCTCCGACTGCATCGGCTGACCAAAGAACGGCAGCCCGGCCGGCCCTTGCAAACCGAGAATCAGACCGGCATGCAGCACACCGCCGTCCGGGTCGTACAACTTGGCGCCGACCACCCCGACTTCGGGACGCTGCGCATGATTGAGCAATTCGTCGAGCCAGTCGGCTTGAGTAATCACCGCAAAAGCATTGAGCAGCACCACATACTCGCCGCGCGCCTGACCAACGGCAAAGTTGTGAATGGCAGCGAGGTTGTTCTTTTGCGGGTAGCGCAACACCCGAATCCGCTCACCGCCCAACTGCCCCATACCGTCGAGCCAGGCCTGGGCCTCGGCGCTTTCGCTGCCGCTGTCGACCAAGAGAATTTCGTAGGCGGTGTAAGCGGTCTTTTCCAGCAGCGTTTCGACACACCGCTGCAAGGCAGCCGTCTGATCCTGAGCGACGATGATCACCGACACCAACGGGCGGCGGGCATGGCGATAGTCGACCCGATTGAGCAGCTCGCTGCCCTCGCGTCGGGTCTCGTAGGCAATCCCCAGGCGCTGCAGATGCGCATTGAGCACCCGCGGATTCTGCTCCAGGACACCCGGGTCGGTGAGCCACTGGGACAGATCGAATTTCGATTCGAGCAACACTTCAGCGATATGCCCGATCACCTGAGTGCCGTCACTCTCGACCATGCGCCACAGCAGGTCGTGAGGCGCCAGTTGTGCGAAGTCAGGCGCAAGGCCTCCCAGCGCCAGAACCCGCTCGCGCTTGAACGCCAGAGCCCGCCCGACGTAGGGATAGCTGCGCATGAGGTCGAGGTTGAAGTCCGGCTTGAACGCAGGTTCTGCCGACTCGCCATTGCGCAGACTGCCTTCGTCGCTGTACAGGCATGTGAAAGACCGCGAATGGGCAATCCGGTCAGCCATGATCAGCAACGCCGTGGCCACCGGGCGATCACCGGGTTGCAGCAGGTAGAACCAGTCGGCGCCTTCCAGTTGCGGCAGCAAGGTGTTGAGCTGCTCCAGCCCGTCGTCTTGTAGCGGCAGGCGAAACACGCGGCCATCCAGCTCCGCTTCGGAACAGGACGCGGACAGGACCAGCACCAGTTCCGCCGGGTAATCCTGATTGGCGAGGGCCTCCAGCGTGCGCTCCACACCATCGCGACTGCCTTTGCCGTCGATGATGATCGGCACGATCCGTGGCTGGTGTGACCAAGCGGCGATGGTTTCCGGGAGCAACTTGCGCTGTCCTTCGGTGAGCACCCGGCATTCCAGCCATTGCGCGTAGAGTTCGCCGAAACTCAGGCTGTCTACCCCGACGCCACACTCCTGACGGCTCTGCCTGGAGCCCAGGGTACGGCTCAACGGCAGCTCTTCCCAAATCCTGGGTGATTCATCAGCCTTTGCCAGCGGGATATAACGCACCCAGCCTGGCGCAGGCGCCGACTCACCGTTGCGGGCCTTGAGCATTTGCGAGAGCCACTCGCGCTCGACGTCCATCGCATCCTTCATCGGTTGCTGCGCGCTCAGCCGCTCCGGATAAAGACGCTCGGCGCTCAACACGTTGTTGGACACCGCCAGATTGCCGCGTCGCAGCAGGCAGATATACAAGGCGAAATCCAGGGACGCGACGAAGCAACTGCCCTCCTCGGTCAGTGCCGGTAGCAGCTCGACGACGTCCGCGCGGCGAAACAGCGCGTTGCTGAATCCGCCCAGAACGTTGACCGGGAATTTTTCAAATATCGCCAGCAAATCGTCGCCCTTGAACAGGCCACTGACCGGCGACAGCGAGGTGTTTTCCAGACGCGCAGGCAGGATGATGTCGTTCGCGTCCCAGAGCAGTCGCTGCGCCAGCACCAGGCTGACCTCGGCACGGTGCATCTCGTGCGCCTGCTGCTCGATACAGGCGGAATAGAGCAAATCGTCGTCACACAGAAACTTGATGAACTCGCCCTGCGCCTGATCCAGGCAAGCTTTCAGGTTGCCGACCAGACCCAACGTGCGCGGGTTGCGTACATAACGGACGGCGACGCCGGTCTCCTCGCCGACAGTCGAGACGATGTTTTCGATCTCGACGCCACGGCTGTCATCGCAAACGATGATCTCCAGATGGCCATAACCTTGGCCGACAGCGCTACGCAAAGCTCGCTCGAAAAAGCGTGGATTGAAGGCGGGAATGACAAGGCTGACGAGAGGGAGTGACTTCACGGCGGGCTCACAGGCGGCAAAAGCCCGCCGGGTACAGCGAGCCCTTGAAACCGCTAAAAAACATTACTTGGGGATAGAGCGAACGGGCGCTCACGCGCCCGTTAATCATCAGATCTTGTTGAACAGTCCCAACTGGCTGATCTTGCTGAACGCCAGTTGCGCGGCCTGCAGCATGGTCTGCTGCAAGGTCAGACGGGTCATGACTTCGGCCGGATCGGAATCGCGGATCGAGCCTTGGGTCGTGGTGTTCGCCGTACTCAGGCTCAGGTTAGTCGCGGTTTGCATTTCCAGCGCTTGGCCACGGGCACCAATGGTGGTGACAGAAGCGCCAATCTGGTTGGTAGCGGCGTCGATGTTGCCGAGACCCGACTCCATGACACCCTGAAACTTCTGCTTGGCAACATCATCACC
This sequence comes from Pseudomonas sp. NPDC087817, assembly GCF_044742875.1. Lineage (NCBI taxonomy): Bacteria > Pseudomonadati > Pseudomonadota > Gammaproteobacteria > Pseudomonadales > Pseudomonadaceae > Pseudomonas > Pseudomonas sp. NPDC087817. The sequence goes on along the minus strand of NZ_JBIUVJ010000059.1, from coordinate 6,991 downwards.
GTCGATCGGCGTATTCAATGCCGTAATCATCTGGCCCAGCGTGTCGAGCACGTTCTGGGTCTGGTGATTGTTCGGCTGGATCGAGAACTGATCGCCAGCGGCCGGAGTGTTGCCCAGCGCGAAAGTCACGCCCGCAGCGGTCGCGTTGCCGCCAGCCACGGTGCCGGACGACACGGGTTTGCTGTCCGCAGTGACTGGCGCCGCATACAGATCGAACGCCGTGGCGCTGGTGAACTTGAGCACCGCGCCGCCTTGCGGGAAGGCGTTTGTATAGGCCGACTGGTCGGTGATGGTCGAACCGGTAATCACCGCAGTAGACGGGTTACCCGGGCTGCGCGCGGTGGTGAACGAGTCAGGCTGGGTCGACAGCTGGAAGCTGTGCCCGGCAATGACCGCGTCCGGGTTGGTGTCCCCCGCTTTCAGGTTGATGTTCAGCTTCAGGTCGACGCCACGGAAACTGACCGACTGGTTGGTGCCGGTGGTGTTGACGATCGCGCCGTTCTGGCTGGCTTCGGCCGTCACGTCGTTACCCAGCGCATCGGTGATTTGCAGTTGGGTGCTGCTGACGAAGCTGACGGTGTACGGCTGACCACCGGAGAACTTGGAGTTGTAGGTGGCAACATTGCCAACGGTACCGCTGGACAGCACGACACGGCCGTCATCCACTGCAGGAGCCGTCATGTTGGTGCTGGTGCGGCCGGTGTTGATGGTCTGCTGAAAGGCATCCCAACCGGTGGTGTTGGTGCCGACCGTCATACCGTCGCCGATGCCCAGGTTGATCGTGGTCTGGTCACCGTTGTAGGTGTAAGTGCCGTCGGCATTCTGCGAGTAAGGCGCGGTATCGGTCTTCGAACCGGAGAACATGTAGTTGCCGTTGGCATCCTTGGAGTTCATCAAGCCCAGCACTTGTTGCTGGATCTGATTCAGTTCCGAAGCGTAAGCCTGGCGATCCTTGTCGGTGCGCGTGCCGGTGTTGGCGGCCAGGGCGAGTTCCTTGGCACGCGCCAGTGCGGTGGTGATGGAATCCAGCGTGGACTCCTGCACATTCAACGAATTTGTGGTGGTGTCGACGTTGGTCTTGTACTGATCCAGCATCGCTGCCTGCTGACCCAGTTGCAGCAAGCGACCGGCGCCAACCGGATCATCGGCTGCGGTGTTGATGCGTTGCAGGCTGCTCGCCTCGCTGGCAGTGGCCAGCGCCTTATTGAAGTTACGCTGATAATCCGAAGCTTGCGTTCCGTAATACTGAGCGGTGGAAATGCGCATGAATTACGACTCCTTAAAGGCTGTTGATCAGCGTGGCGAAAGTTTCCTGCGCAGCTTTGATGATCTGCGAAGACGCTGTGTAGTACTGCTGGTATTTGACCAGATTGCCGGTTTCTTCATCCAGGTTGACCCCGGACAACGAATCGCGCGAGTCGGCGGCCTGCTTCAGGATTGCCGAGGTGGCTTCACCGTCGGAGATGCCTTGCGCGGTCTTGGTGCCGACATTGGTCACCAGTTTGTTGTAGGCGTCGGTCAGGCTGATGCCCTTGCTCGCCGAGCCGGTGTCGACGGTCTGCTTGGTTTGCAGGCCGACCAGCGCCTGGGCGTTGCGGTTATCCGAAGACGCCGCACCGGTCAGGTTCATGGTGAAGGTTTCGCCCGGTTTCGGCGTACCGCCAACCGTGGTTTGCACGGTGAAGGTTTTCTGCACGTTAGGCGTGACGCTCGTGTCCAGCACCGGGTTGCCGCTGGCATCGACGATGCCTACTTTCAGGTTCAGGGTGTTGGCCTGCCCCGGAACGATGGTGCCGGAGCTGATGGTTCCGCCCTTCGCGTCGACGAACTTGTAAGACTGACTGCCGCCGCTCGGATCGCCGAACACCAGTTTTACCGGTGTCGAATTCTTCAACGCCGCCTGCATATCGGCCTGAGCAGTCGGGTTGTAGATGTTGATGCTGTCGCTGAGCGTCGGCTGGGTGTAGGTGCCCAAACCGGCAGCGCTGGCCACACCGGTCAATGGACCGGCTGCAGCGATTTTCTTCGGATCGGTGAGTACGGTCTGAATGCTCGCTGCAGCGTTACGGGTCGGGGTCACCTTGAAGGTGTCGCCCGCGCTCAACGCGCCGCCCTTGAGTGCCAGCGTGAAACCGTCGATCACCGGTGGCGGATTGGTCGTCGTGCTGAAGGCGCCCATGGCGGTGCCGTCCGAGCGCTTGACGGTGTAGTCGGTAGCGCTGGTGAACGTGACCTGGTAATCGCTGGTGGTCAGCTTGCCGGTGTCCTTGATGGTAACGTCAAGGTTGCCCGAGCCTGCGCTGTTGCCCGACTGCGCGATACTGCGCTGACTGATCAGCGCCGCACTGTTGATGTTGTTGAAAATCGCCGCGCCGAAGTCACCGTTCTTGTCGATGCCCTGGGCTTGCTGGCTGTTGATCTGATCGGCGATAACCAGGGCCACGCGCCCCAGTTCGTTCAGCGACGGATCGAGGACTTCTTTGCGATAGGTCAGCAGACCACCGATTTCACCACCGCTCATCGCCGAGGTGATATCGATGACACTCGAACCGCGATCCATCTGGATCGCCATGCGCGTCGGGTCATCCTTGCTCGCAACGGTGCTCAGGGTGTTGGTGGTGTTGCCGATCACCAGCGGCTGGCCGGTGCCGATATACACGTCGAAACTGGTGCCACGCTCAACGACCTGCGCGCCGGTCAGTTCGGACAACTGGCGTACGGCTTCGTTACGGCTGTCGAGCAGATCGTTTGGCTGACCGCCACTGGTAGAAATCTCACCGATCTTCTGGTTCAGGCCGGCAATCGAGTTGGCCAGCTTGTTCACCTGGGCCGTCATGTCGGTCAGGTTGCCGTTGATGGTGGTGTTCTGGTCGTTCAACTGCTTGGCGATGGAGTTGAAACGGCCGGTCAGTGCCTGTGCGCCGGTCAGCACCGTTTGACGGGAAGTGTCATCGGTGGCCGAGGTCGATACGCTCTGCATCGAGGTGAAGAATTTTTGCAGCACACCGGTCAGGCCGGTGTTGACGTCCGACAGCGTGCCGTCCAGTGGCTTGGCTTGCGCCAGATACGACGCTGCTTCGCTGTTGAGCGAGGTCGCCGTGTGCAACTGGGTTTCCAGGTACGAGTTGTAGACCCGGCGCACGTCGGCCAGGGTGGTCCCCGTGCCGATGAAAACGTTGCCGACTTGCTGCGAGGCCTTGGTGCCTTGCACGGTTTGCTGGCGTGAATAACCGGCGGTATCGACGTTGGCAATGTTGTTGCCTGTCGTAGCCAGAGAGGACTGGCTAGCCGACAGCCCCGACATCCCGATATTGAGCAAACTCATGGTTCAGACCTTATACCTTGTGCCTTATAAAGGCGTGGTGGAAACGCCCGCCGCAGCGTAGTTTTCAAAACTGTTCATCTGCTTGGCTATCTGCGAAATCTTCGTCGCGTAGTTCGGGTCGGTTGCGTAACCGGCCTTTTGCAACTCGCGTACAAACTGTTCTGGGTTATCGGCAGACTTCACGACATCTTGATAGCGATTGTTGCTCTGCAGCAAAGTCACCAGATCGTGGAAACTATCCTTGTACGAGGCGTAGGAACGGAACTCGGCCGTCTCCTTGACCATCGCGCCATTGCGGAACTCGCTGGTGATTGCCCGGGCCGAATCGCCCTTCCAGTTACTGCTGGCCTTGATGCCGAACAGGTTGTGGCTGCTGCTGCCATCCTGCGCGCGCATGACCGATTTGCCCCAGCCGGTTTCCAGCGCGGCCTGCGCCACCAGGTAACGCGGATCGACGCCGATACGCGCGGCAGCTTCCTTGGCCATCGGCAACATGGTGTTGACGAATTCGTCGGCGGAGCTGAAGGCTTTCTTCGCGGGCGCCAGCGGAATCTGCGCCATCGCCCGACCGTAAATCTGCATCTGCCCACCAGCCGCCTTGTCCGACTCGGCGCGGGCCAGCCAGTCGCCGTTGTACAGCGGACCGGCGCCAGTGGTGGCAGCCGTCGTGGCGCGTTGCGGCAATTGGCTGGCGGCTGTCGGCATCGCGGACGGCACCAGACCTGCGAGCAAACGATCGGCGAGTTTCGGCGGCAAGGCCAGTCGACGCTGGTTGATCATTTCCATGTCGTTGCGGTGCGCCAGTTGCGTGTTCGGCGCATTGACCGAGCGCGACGCCCACAACGGGCGCTCGCCATTGAGGCGCGACAACGGGCCGTTGGTGGCGACGGTGCCTGCGGCAACCGGCGTGGCCACGGCCAGCGCCTTGGCCTTGGCTTCTTCCTGTTTGGCGGCGGAGGCTGCGGCTGCCTCGCCCGGCGCCATCGGCTTGTTCTTCGACATCTGCCGCATCAGCACGTCAGCCAGACCGATACCACCGCCCTCGCGAGACATGGAAACGGCCAGTTGCTGGTCGTACATTTCCTGATACTGCTTGGCCGCCGGCGTGTTCAGCGGATTGTCCTGGCCCAGCGCTTCGGTGGCCGAACGCATCGACTTGAGCATCTCGCCGAGGAACAGCGATTCGAACTCTTGCGCCACCTTGCGCATGTTCGCATCGCTGTCCTTGTCGCCAACCTTGAGCTGGTTCAGACGATTGAGGTCAGAGTAAGAACCCGAATCGCTGCTGCTGACCAGACCGCTCTTGCGCATATCCATGGTGGTCGGCCTCAGATCACAATCAGGTCGGCTTGCAACGCGCCGGCCTGCTTCAATGCTTCAAGAATCGCCATCAGGTCACCCGGTGCCGCGCCGACCTGGTTCACCGCACGGACGATCTCGTCGAGTGTGGTGCCAGGGCCGAACTTGAACATCGGCTTGGCTTCCTGCTCGGCATTCACCCGCGAGCGCGGCACGACCGCAGTCTGACCATTGGACAGAGGGCCGGGCTGGCTGACGATCGGGTCTTCGGTGATGGTCACGGTCAGGCTGCCGTGAGTCACGGCGGCCGGCGACACTTTCACGTTCTGGCCGATGACAATGGTGCCGGTCCGCGAGTTGATGATGACTTTCGCCACCGCCTGCCCCGGATCGACTTCGAGGTTTTCCAGGATCGACAGATAGTCGACGCGCTGGCTCGGATCGAGCGGCGCAGTCACACGGATCGAACCGCCGTCGATGGCTTGCGCGACGCCAGGGCCGAGCATGTCGTTGATCTTGTCGACGATGCGCTTGGCCGTGGTGAAGTCGGAACGGTTGAGGTTCAGCGTCAGGCTGTTGCCCTGGTTGAAACCGCTCGGCACCGAACGCTCCACCGAGGCACCGCCAGGGATACGACCGGCCGACGGCACGTTAACGGTGATCTTCGAACCATCACGACCCTCGGCATCGAAACCGCCGACCACCAGGTTGCCCTGAGCGATGGCGTAGACGTTGCCGTCGATACCCTTCAGCGGGGTCAGCAACAGGGTGCCGCCGCGCAGGCTCTTGGAGTTACCGATCGAGGAAACGGTGATATCGACCTGCTGACCCGGTTTGGCGAACGCCGGCAGATCGGCACTCACCGACACCGCCGCGACGTTTTTCAACTGCACGTTGCCCGAGCCCGGCGGCACTTTGATGCCGAACTGCGAAAGCATGTTGTTGAAGGTCTGCAGGGTGAACGGAGTTTGCGTCGTCTGGTCACCGGTGCCGTTAAGCCCGACCACCAGGCCGTATCCGATCAACTGGTTGGAGCGCACGCCGGAAATGCTGGCGATATCTTTCAGCCGCTCGGCTTGTGCTGTGAAGGCCGCCGACATCAACAGCGCGGCCACCATAAGGCTCTTGAAATTCAACGTAGCCACCTAGAAAGGGAACAGCGGGCTGAGGAAGAAACGGTCGAACCAGCCTGGCTGACTCGCATCGGCGAACGAACCGGTGCCCGAGTAGGTGATGCGTGCATCGGCGACACGGGTCGACGACACGGTATTGTCGGTGGCGATGTCATCCGCGCGCACCAGACCGGCGATCCGCACCAGCTCATCACCGGTGTTGAGGGTCATCCACTTCTCACCGCGCACGGCGATGATGCCGTTGGGCAATACGTCAGCCACGGTCACAGTGATCGAACCGGTCAGGGTGTTGCCCTGCGCAGCCTTGCTGTCACCCTTGGTCGCACGGTCGCCGCTGTAGCCGACGTCCAGGCTCAGGTCATTGCCACCCAACGGGTTGTTGGTCACCGCGCTGCCGCCGAACAACGAAGTCAGGCCGATGCCGGTCTTGCTGTTCTTGGCCACTTGCGAGTTGGCGTTTTTGCTCGCCTGGGTCTTCTCGTTCAGGGTGATGGTGATGATGTCACCGACCCGGAACGCCTTGCGGTCGCTGTACAGGTTCTGTTCGAACCCGGCCTGATAGATCGAGCCGTTATTGGCCGCAGCCGGCAACGGCGTGCGCGGCAACACCGGGGCGTAGTAAGGGTCATTGGGCTTGGGCGTCGGAGCGACGCAGCCCGCGAGCGAGACGACTCCACTCAATGCCAGAACAGATACGAAGCGATTCATGACCCTACCTCACGGTGTTGCAGGCGACCTCATGGCCGCCTCATAGACTTGATTACAGATTCTGCGTTACGAACGAGAGCATCTGGTCGGCGGTGGAAATCACCTTGGAGTTCATCTCGTAAGCGCGCTGAGTGGTGATCATGTTGACCATCTCTTCAACGGTGCTGACGTTGGAGGTTTCCAGGGTGTTCTGCAGCGTGGTGCCGAAACCGTTCAAGCCCGGAGTACCGACTTGCGGCGCGCCGGAAGCAGCGGTTTCTAGGAACAGGTTGTTACCCACGGCTTGCAGACCGGCCGGGTTGATGAAGTCGGCGGTTTGCAGGTTGCCGATCACCTGAGCGGCAGGGTTGCCGGCAACGGAGATCGACACGGTGCCGTCGCGACCCACGGTGAAGGTCTGGGCATCGTTCGGAATGACGATGGCCGGTTCCAGAGCGAAACCGCTGGCGTTGACGATCTGGCCGTTGGAGTCGAGGTGGAAAGTACCGTCACGGGTGTAGGACGTGGTGCCGTCCGGTTGCAGGAT